>NZ_JBEXHL010000041.1:0-85958 GCF_040607795.1 Amycolatopsis sp. NPDC005232
CCACGACGCCCAGCGCATCAACACCGAACTCCGCGCCGGCGACTGACGCCCGACTTCGACCGACTCGGCACACGGCACCAGCGCCGCGTGCCGTTTCTGCCTCGTCCGGTCCACAGTGGCGGCGGTGGTGAATCAGCGACCGGGCGGCGCCACGCGTGTGTCGTGCAGGTCGGCGACGAGGTCGCCGTGCTCGTCGAAGCGCGGCTCCAGTCTGGTGCGGCGTCGGTGTTCCAGCGCACGACGGTGTTGATGTGCACCCGGGTTACCGTCGAGCGCAGGACAGCAAGCACGGCTGAATGCTGGCGGTGGTGAGCGATGCGGGCTCCGATCGACGCGGACATCCACGGGATGCCCTACGCCATCGCGCCGATGTTGGCCGTCGACGGCGACCTGCCCAGCGGGAGCGGGTGGTCGCTGGAGTTCGAGTGGGACGGCTTCCGCTGCTGCTACCGCGTCGGCCCGGGCGGGGCCAGCAAGCTGACCAGCCGCAACGGCAACGACCTCGCACCGGCCTTCCCCGACCTCGCCGGCGTGTTCACCCGAGGCTCTGCACGGCAGGGTCGCGGTCCTCGACGGCGAGATCGTCGTACTCAACGAAGCGGGCCGGCCCGACTTCGGCTATCTGCAGACGCGCCACCAACTGCGGCCCCGCCGCGAGCTGCTCGCACGTCACCCGGCGTCGTTCTACGTGTTCGACGTGCTCATGCTCGGCCGGAAGATGCTGATCGGTGAGCCCTACGAGAAGCGCCGGGAGCTGCTGCAGGCGCTCCACCCGCTCGAGGACGCCCACGCGGTGATCACGCCGGCCTATCGCGACGTCGACCCGCAGCAACTGCTAACGATCGCCCGCGAACACCAGCTTGAAGGCCTTGTCGCGAAGAAAATCGGCTCGCACGACCTGCCCGGCCGCCGCAGCCACAGCTGGATCAAGCACCCGCTGATCCGCACACAGGACTTGCTGGTCTGCGGCTGGCGACCCGGCCATGGCAGCCGCGCGGACACTGTCGGCAGCCTCGTCCTCGGCGCCCACGACCAGCACGGTCAGCTCCGTCTCGTCGGCGACGTCGGCTCCGGCTTCACCCGCCAAGCACTCGTCGAACTCGACCGGCTGCTCGCCCAGATTCCCCGTGAGACCAGCCCGTTCGCCCACCCCGTCCCACCCGAATACGCCCACGGCACGCAATGGGTCGAGCCCGTGCTTGTCGGCCAGGTCGCCTACCGCTCCTGGACCCGCGAAGGACGCCTCCGCCGCGTCGCCTGGCGAGGCTTCCGCCCCGCTGACCTCACACCCCAGCAGGTGGTCATGCCCCCGGCCGGCTGACCACCACCAGCCCGCCGAGAACGACGAGTGAGCAAACCATGCACTGAAAGTTCAATGCCTAATGTCATGCGTCCCGCTGGTTGACCACGGCACCGAGGGCCTCGCGAAGAACGCGGCACGCGGGTGGAGCCCACCGTCTCTTTCCAGAGATGGTGGGCTCCGGGGTCGGTGGTTCAGATCTTTCAGTGTGAGTGCTCAGCCCGCGGCGTACTCGCGCACGAAGTTGCTGCAGCTGAGTTCCGTGTTGCCCTCGTAGTTGCATGCCTGGACGTCGATCCAGCCGGATTCGGGAATGTCGGCCAGGTTGTGGTCGACGCAGTTGCCGGCCTCGGGCGCGTCGCTGATGTGGCGCAGGGTGTTGGGGGAGGTTGACCGGAAGTAGTAGACCTCCGGGTGGTGGCCGTCGGCGAGGAGGTCGCAGTTGAGCAGGTGCTCCCCGGTCGGGTTGAAGCAGGCTCCGGCGCCGCCGTCCGGCGAGACGGGGCCCGCGCAAGCAGCCAAGGCCGTGGCAGCCGGCACCTGGGCGACCTGATCGGTCGCCGCGGGCGCGGCGTTCGCGACGCCACTCAAGCCGAACGTTAACGACGCTGCCGCGGCGAGAACCGCGCCCATCTTGTATCTCATCGTTGTACTCCTCCAGTTGCTCCGCCGTATCACCCTTGTGGGTCCCGGTCGGAGGATGAAACCCGGCAATACTCCGCATGGTCTGAACCAGTTAGCGGCGAATTCACCAGATAGACACCTAATTGGACGAGCGATTCACCGGGTTGCCGACTTCCCGCGGCGGCGCCTCTACCCTCGGTAGACCGGGCCGCGAGTCCGCCCACCGGACCGGCATGCGCGGCGTGCGCCGCTTGGATGGCGCCGACGACGAAGCCCGATCAGCTGGGACGTCCGCCCGCCTGATCAACAGAACTGACGACGCCGGCGACCGCGGGGCTGTTCGGGCAATCCGCGACCTGGGGCCACAGCTGCCCGCCGGCGAGCTCGAACGTCAGCGTGCACAGCGGCACGAGGCTGCCCGCCACCCGGCCGGGTGCCTCGGTGAGGCACCGGTACATCCGGCCGTCGTCCGGCTGTGGCACCCGTGGGTGCAGCAACGTCTTCGCGTGCACCACCGTCGCGTTGATCATCTGTCCCTGCTGCGACTGGTTCGGCTCGTGCAGGGCGAGCAGGTCCCCCGGCCGTGGGTCGCGCAGCCGGCGGCACCGCGAGCTGACCACCGTGGGTGCGGGTCCTGACCCAGGAGTTCAACTGGTACAGCGTCGGCTTACTCGTCCTGGGAGTGGTGGCCGCGGCCATGGCGTCCACCGTGTTGCGGATGCAGCTGCGCACCGAGCGGCGCATGACCGCATGCGGCGCCGGCCCGGTCACGGCCAGCGCCTTGATCAGGCCCCGCTGCCGAAAGTCGGCCAGCCAGCGGGGTGTATCGCCGCGCCACCGAGCGACGTCGGGAGAGGCTCGGCGTCGACGGGTCGCCGCCACGCGGCCAGCAGCCACGTGAGGCTGTCGTGTGGAGGATGGCCCGAGCGATTCGGGGTTCCGCTCCTCACCCCGAGCCGCCCCGGCGATCGGCGAGCTTGAACGAGATCGCCTCAAAAAGGGTTCACCTTACGATCTAGTTCCAGACGAAAAGGCAGCACGAATAGCTTGTCGGAGACGAAGAGCTGGGTAAAATCGGCCAAAAAATCCATAGATGTGCGCAGCTAGGGGCATTGCCGAATATGCGCTTGGAGCACAATGGAAACCGATCAGAGGAGAGAACAACGACAACTCGGGACCAGGAAGACGCGGCGAAGCGGGCGACGAACAATGTGGTGGAGCAGGCCTTGAAGGATGCTCAACAGGCGGCGAAGCTCAAGGAGGCAGGCCAGGATGTGTCGGGCGACTTCAATTCGTCGAACGGTGCAGTCGAGGGCATGTTAAATAGCTGAGCTTTCGGCTTATCGAACGCCCCGATCGCCGGTCGGGGCGTTCTTCATAGTGCAGCCCGGCCCGCTTTTTCGGGAGCGAAAAGAATTCTCCTGGCCCTGCTCAGAATTGATCCGGGTGCATGCGAATTGTGGATGACGGTGGTGCTCGGCTGGCCGAAGAGCTTCTGGGCTCCCCCGTACCTATGCCGCGGCGAGGTCGTTCGCCGATACCGTGCACCCGCACTCGGGCCACCTCGCCGGCACCGCCGCCCCCACCCTCGCTGACCTCATCACCGCCGGAGAAGACCCGGCGCTGCCAGCTCGACTGCCGTGACCCCCGCTGTTCTACGAGAACCGCAGCGAGCCGCACTCGGGCATGGCGCGCTGATCACCCCTGTTCGGGGTGGTCTCCGCGGTCGACGACGTCGAGGTTGGGGAAGTTGGTGCTGGCGAACTGGCTGCTCACTGCCCGGTTACCGTGGCCACAGCGTCGACTTACGCCTGAGGCTCGCTCAACTCGCCAAGGGTCCAGCCGGCGATCTCGCTCAGTCTCCCGCGCCAATGCCCGCCGCCGTCGGGGGGTGCTCACCGGGTTGCCGGCCCTCGACGGCCCGGACGGCCGTGAACCCGAGAGAAGGCCCCGGCCGCTGCGATGACGATCTGGGGCCTTCTGCCGGTCATCCGATGATCAGTACGACCACTCCCACCCGAGGGTGCTGTTCTGGAAGTAACCGGAGCTCTGGGTCACCTGGACTTTGCCGCTCTTGTAGGGCGTGGCGAACGCGATCTGCCCCGTGTAGGCGTGGCCGGGCGCGTATGTCGACGGCAGCTTTTTCGGCGTCGTCACGCACCTGTCCGTCTCGATCCGTCTGGTGACACCGGTGCTGCCAGCGGTCGAGAGCGAGAATGGATTGATCGTGCCGGGCAGAACCTTGAACGGGCTTAGGCGCTGCCCCGCGATCTTGTCGGTGTAGGTCTTCACGGTGACGTCCAGGACGACCGTGTGTCTGCCGCCCGCCTCGTGCTGGCTGTAGGGGTCACACTTCGGGTCCACGCTGATCTTCGTGATCCAGAAGTCGACTGCTTCGCTGCCGTCCCTGTTGGTGATTCCGGCGCGTTCCCCGACTCTCTTCGCCAGGTAGGTGGGCGTCCCGGAGGGTGGTGCGGCGGCGGCCGGCGGTGTGATGGGCACGATCTCGGCCTGGTCGTGGTGCGGGGCGGCGGGCGGCGCGTTGTTGCCGCATGCGGTCAGGCCGAACGCGGCGAACGCCGTGGCGGTGAGCAGGAGGAGGCGCTTGGACAAGTCGTAATCCCTTGGTCAAGTGTGCTGGTGGTAGTCGGAACTGTGGGCAAATCTGTTACGCAGGGTGTTCGCGGTTGCTAGGTGCGCCGATGGTGTCGCATAGCCATCTGATGCCGATTCGGGCGAGGGGTGCGCCCGGGTTGATCAGCGGCCGCACCCCTCGCTTGTGCTGCTGGCTCCGCCACGAACTCCTTGCCCCGGGTGCGGGAGTCGAACAGCTCCACCAGCAGGTAACCGTCGGGGCGAGCCAGATCGCCCGATACCCGGCCGGTCGCGGCCAGCTGCGTGTGGTCATCAGGTGCTCGGGCACCTCACCGCGGTGGTACAGGGGGACGTCGGGCATCGGGCAGGGCCTCCTCGACTCCGGTTCGACCCTTCGTAGGCAGACCACCACCGACAGTTTCGTGCGCGGTCTGGGGGGGGGTCACCTCGAGCGCCTGGGCGACGTCGGCCCAGGTCGCGCCGTCGAGCTGGGCTGCCACGACCGCCTGCTTGAGCGCTTAGCGTGCGGGATCCCCGACGAGTTCCACCCGCCAGCTATCCCACCATCGAGGCCCACACTCGTAGGCTCAGGCCGAGCCGTCAGCCCCTGCCCGGCAACCCGCGAATGTGGGTGAGCGAGGCCCGGCCCGCAACCGTCTCATCCGAGGCGCCAGATCGTCTAGTAAGGAGACCGGGGTGCCCATCGACTCGACCGGCAAGATCTCCTTTGATCACATCTACGCCGAGCCGGATCCGCGTGCCTTCTTCGGCACGCTGAGCGGGGTCGGCTACCTCATTCCACAACTGGCCAAGCCCTACTTCAGCAAGCTGATCGAGGAGTACCGCGCCGAACGCGGCGTCGCGGAACCGACCGTGCTCGACGTCGGCTGCTCGTATGGCGTCAACGCGGTCTTGCAACGGTGCGACGTGACGATGGACCAGCTCTACGACTACTACACGGGCCCGGATGTGCTCGCCCTCGACCACGAAGCGCTGCTCGCGGCCGACCGTGGCTGGGTCCGTTCGCGCGCGGGTACCGAACACGTCCGCTTTATCGGTCTCGACAACTCGGGTCCGGCGCTGGCCTATGCGCAATCGGCCGGCTTCATCGACGCCACGATCCATGCGGACTTTGAGCGGGACGATCCGACGCCGGCGCAACAGGATCTGCTGGCCGGGGTCGACCTCGTCATCTCGACCGGCTGCGTCGGGTACGTCACGGACAAGACCATCGCCCGGATCGCGCACGGGTCGCGTCCGTGGATGGCGCATTTTGTGCTGCGGATGTTCTCTTACGACCCGGTCGCGGCAGGCCTGGCCGAGCTGGGCTACCAGAGCGCCCGCGTCGATGGTGTGTTCCGGCAGCGGAGGTTCGCCTCGGCGGAGGAGCAGACCCAGATCCTGGACACGCTCTCGAGCGCGGGTGTGGACCCGGAGGGCCTGGAGACCGACGGCTGGCTGTACGCCCAGCTGTACATCTCCCGGCCGGCCGGCGTGGCCACGGAGCTCGCCACCGTGCTGAACGCCGTGTCGCCTGGTTCAGGCACCAGTCTCGCAAAGTTGGCGGATCCGCCACCGATCCGCCAATGAGCAAGGCCGGCCTGCACCATGTGCAAACCGGGCCTTTTCGCTGTAGCGGGGACAGGATTTGAACCTGCGACCTCTGGGTTATGAGCCCAGCGAGCTACCGAGCTGCTCCACCCCGCGTCGTGTGTTGAAAGGCTACACGGGGGGTGTGGTGGCGGCGGACCCAGTCGTCCGGGTCGGCTGCGGTCTCCGGATCCGGTTGCCTCCGCCCGGAAGGTCCGGACCATGGCAGGACAGAGCGCGGCGTGTCGTTGGGAACCTCCTCGCGCGACGCTGCGCAGAGCGGTCGACGCAATCAAGCAGCAGCGCACCAAGCTGGACGAGATCGCCAAGTACAAACAAGCCCGAGCCGCCAGCCTGACCTACCGCCGGCAGTTGGCCTGCTACCGGAGAAGCGTCAAGGTCTGTGTGGCCGTGCTCCAAAGAACGCGGGCTGGGTGGCGTCGATCCGGAGCAGGTGGCGCAGCTCGGGTTCGTAGATCTTGTGCACGTACTTCGTCATGGGCTGGCCAGGTTCCTTCCGTGCAGGAGGGGAACTTCCGGTATACCGACCAGCACCGACAAGTGGTGGAGGCTCTCGGCGAGTCCAGCCAGTCGGACGCGTCGCGGCCCGCGCGGATCGGTGAGCTTGGCGGCGCGGCCGGGCTACCGTACCGGGAGATGATCACCAGTTCATCGATCGTGTGAAGGGGAACGGGCGTGAGCCGGGTGCAGGTCGGGTGCGGGGCCACCGTGCTCTGCACCGTCGGCGAATGGCAGTTCCTGGCGACGCTGCCGGGCACCTCGAACGAGGTGGAGCCGCTGCACTGGTGCGAGCTCGAACCTCGGCACGAGGGCCGGCACTTCGTTTTCGGCCAGCAGAGCGGCGAGGACGAGTGGTGGCTGGCCTTCGACGTCACCAACCCCGCTCGGGAGCTGAAGATTTGGGCAGGCTGCCCCGCCGTCGCAACCGAGCCGAATGAGTTCGGCGAGTACAGCCCGTGCACGTTGGCGGACGGCCACGTCGGCGGGCACAGCTTCGACTTCCGCGTCGGCGACGCCCCCGTCGAGCTCGAGCCGGTGCTGCTGCCCGAACCACCGGAACCCGCCGCGCTCACCGCGCTGCAGCGACACAACCGCGCTTCGCTGGCCGCGGCCGGGCTGACCGTGGAGGCGTTATCTGGAGATGGAGTCCCTGCAACACCAGGAGGACATCTTCGGCGTGGTGCGCGGCGGCGAGTTGCTGCTGGGCGTGGGGGCTGAACGCGAGGCAGGCGTCGGCGACGTTGCCGGGGGTCGGGTGGCCGATCCGTTCGACGAGGAACGCGACCATCGCCCCGGGAGTGTGGGGCAGGATCCGCGGCACTGCGGCGTGGTGCGCGGCCTGCAGGTCCCGCTCGGCGTCTGCGCGGGCCAGAGCGGCGTCGACGAGCAGACCGGTGATCCCACCGGCCAGCAGCATCCCGAGCGCCAGGGCACCGAGGGTCTCGCGCCGGCGGGTCCGGAGCCGCAGGTTGAGGGTCGCTGCGCCGGTGACCACGGTGCCGGCGAGCACGGCCCACCACGAGGGGTTGACCGTGGCGAGGAACCACACGTCGGTCACGAGCAGCGCCGCAGCGAGGGTGTAGACCGGGTCGAGGCGCAGCCGCGCACCTGAGAGCGCGAGCACGATCAATGCGCCCAGGGCACCGGCCCAGGGCCACATCGCCCAGCCGGAGAGCACCGACGCCAGGATCGCGAACAACGCGACGCCGGCTTGTCTCACGTCGGGGTGCAGAAGAAGATTGCCAAAAAAGGGCCGGGTCTCCCGGTGGGGAGCCCGGCCGTGTTCAGGATTGTTATGGGGGCGTGAGTGTCTCTGCCTTGAGTGTGTGGTCTTCATCAGGCCGTCCGGTCTTACGGGCCAGGGCTAGTCGCACGATGCGTGCCGCCCGCCCCAGCGTGATTGGGTCGTCCAGAGCACGGGTTGCGCGGGCTCGCTCCGGAGGGTCGGCCGTGCTCTCCGCTCTATCCGTCATCGCCGCCTCCCTCGGCGTGTCCGTCGCAGGGGAGGGAGTCCGGCTGCGTTGGCGACTCAGCCGGTTTTGCGGGTTTTGCGGAGGTGTCCCGGTCGGCGTTCTTCGGCCTCCCCCGCCGGGGTTTTCCCTGTTCAGGTGGGGGAGCGGGGGTGTCTGCGGAGTGGGGGAGAACTCCCCGGCTCCCCTTGGCCTCCCCAGGGTCTTCCCCCGCCGGTTCGTCCTCGCGGACCGCGAGCGCGAACGCTACGTCGCCGGCCCGGATGACCATGATCCCGTGGGACTTGACCGGTGCGATGTGGTGGCGGGCAAGGGTGGCAGAGAGGTCGGTGAGGGTCCACCCGTCGTACTCGTCGGGATTGTGCGCGACCAGCCGGGCGAGCACGGTTTGCGTGCGCACACGCTTCTCTCCCGTACACGCCGCCTCGATATCGGCCAGGTGGTCCACCGGTGCCGCCGCGTCGTCATCCTCCTGTGCGGTTACGGCTAGCTGCCGCCCTTGCTCGGCGAGCAGGGCCATCGCCCGGGTGATGACAGGGCTGACCATGTCGGTTCCGTCTTCGAAGCGCACGTAGAAGGCGCGCACCAGCTCCCACGGCTCATCGGTGATGCCGACGGCCACGCACGTGCCCCGGTCGGTTTTCATCCGCAGTTCGGTTGCGCGGATACCCGCCCGGTACCGGCCCGCTCCCAGCAGTCCGTCATTGGCGATGTGATCGGCAACTGCGAACGCCACCCCGCACGACACGTTGCGGGTGATCTCCTTGGGGATGCTGTCCTTCGTCGGCGACTGGGTGGCCAGTAGCAGGATGATGCCGTACTTGCGGCCGCGTTTGATCAGGCGAACAGCCAGCTCTTCGGCTTGCTTGCCATATTTCTTGTGCTGGAACAGTTCGTGGCACTCGTCGATGCCCAGAATCAGCGGGTGCAGTCCGAGCGCGGGGCGGTCGGCGAGCTTGCGGGACACCTTCGGCGGCTGACCCGGTTGTGCGCCCAGCGTCCGGCCGCGTCGTTCCATCTCCTCCGTGAGGTCCCTAAGGGCTGCTACGGCGTTGGCGGCCACCGAGTCGTCCATCCCCATCCGGTAGCGGCTCAGGCGCGGCCTCAAGGGTTCGAAATCGGGACTTTCGCCCATCACGTAGACCCACAGTTCGGCGGTGGCGTCCAGCGCCGCGCCGAGCAGCAGGGTCCTCATCGCCGAGGTCTTGCCCTGCCCGGGGCGTCCACCGATCAGCCAGTTGGCCTCCAGCAGAGGCGCGTTCACGATCAGCCCGCGTTGAGTCAGCCCGAACGGCACGCCCTCGAACACGTCCACCGTGCCGTCGTGCAGCAGCGGCCAGTCACCAGCGCCACCGGCAAGGGTGCCCTTGTCGGCAACCCAGAGGTCCAGCACTCCGTCTTCATCGCCCTTGGTGGGCCAGGTTTCCAGGGAGGCACGGCCGAGGTTCGCCGCGAGTGTCGTGCGGCGGTCGGCCACCATGTCGGCGGTGACGCCCAATGGCAATCGGATACGCGCGAACGTCCCATCTCCGTCCTTGCGCGCCGACGTCAGGTAGACGAGCTCCCCACCGCTCTTGAAGAACGCGTTGAGCGGCGCGACCGCAAGATGTGCGAGGGCCCGGGAGATCATGCGTTCGTCCACCCAAGACTCCGCGTCGGCACGGTCGGGTCGGGTGAGCCAGGCCGCGCCTGGTGTGCGGTCGCGTCCTTCCCACACGGCCGCCACGATCCAACCGACCGGCCCGAGGACGGCCAGCCACCGCGCCACGACACCGATTGCCGCACCGCAGAAGTCCCGGACGCCGTATATCGTGGCCAGCCAACGCGGCATGTCTGCCCGGTCGAACAGCATGTTCGTCAGCGCAAGCAGGACGAGCACGACCAGGACCACGGCCGTAGTGACCACGGCGCGGCGTACGCCAATACCGAGCTTGGCCCACCGTACTTTCGCGTCTGCCCGGATAGTCTCCTGTGCCTCTCGGCGGGCTTGGGCGTCGCCCGCCATCCGAGCTTGCCGCACATCGCTGCGCAGATCCGCGTACGTAGCCCAGGTCCATCCCTTCACGACCCAGCGGGTATGTCCGCGCAGCAGGAACCACAGCAACCGCAGCAGGTCCAACGGCAGCTTGCGGGCCCGATAGGCGACCAGCCCGCGCCACCGAGCGATCCGGTCGGACTCGCGTACACGGCGGATGAGGTAGCCCGTGCATTCGATCGCCGCACGCCGGACCACCGGCGCGGGCCGCCGGTCCCGGGCCGCTCCATCGTTGTCGGGGACGATTTCCGCGTCGTAGACCTTCGGCACCAGCTCGCCCTCGTCGGTGCGGCCGGAGTCGTGCGGGTTCTCCGAGTTCGTCATCACCGGCCACCCCCTTCGGTCTTGAGCGTGGCCGCGAGGCGCGAGGACAACCCGCGCGAGCATCCTGTGACCTCCCGGACCCACGCCGGCGTCACGATCACCTCTGGCGTCCGTGCCTTCCGGGCAACGGCCAGGTACTCGGCGAACGACTTACGTCCTGCCCGCCGACGTTCAGGCTCCGTGTCCGTCGATGGGTTCGGTTCACCTGCGGTGTTGTCCGAGGTGAGCTCAGCCGGCATCGGCCCGGCCGGCGCCGCCGGCGCGGTGTCTGCCGTCGATGCCGGCTGAGGTCCGGCGGTGTCCGCGTGCCGCTGAGCAGTGGCGTTCATGAACGCCACGGGACCCACTGCCGACTGGGCAGCCGACAGAGCGGCACCGAGCTTGTCCCTCAGGTCGGTCACGGCCTCAGCGGCGACGAACACGACCAGCGGCGGTACCGAGTGCAGCACCACCCGCGACGGACTTCCGGCCGTGAACGCCTCCCAAGTGTTCATGACATACGTGGCCGTGAGCGTGAACCACTTCGCCGCGCGCACCCATCCGCCAGTGCGGACCTTGTAGCGGGCCGTGACCTGTTCGGCCCGCAGGATCGACAGCAGCACCACCGACACCATGGGGTCGAGCAGCCATGCCGTGAACCACGGCAGTGACCACGCCGTGGCACCGTTCGCGGCGAACTGCTGAACATTGGTCATCGTGAATGCCAGCCCGAGCAGCACACCCGACCAGCACAGGCGGTCCACCTGCTCCGCAACCCGTTCGATCGGCTCGAAACCGCCGTTGCTTGGAGTGTTCATCGGCGACCACTCCGCCGCGTCTCACGCCGGACGTCCACGGCGGTCACCGTGAGCGCTTTGGTCAGCGTGTAGGACGTGACCAGAGCAGGCAGCCCGAGCGCAGCAGCGCGGAGCAGCCACGGCGAACCGGGATACGTGAACGCCATCCACTGCACCGCCGTGAGCAGCACTGCCCCGGCCACAACCCGACCTGTCAGTGACAACAGCCGTGCGCTTGCCCGGGCCGCGTCCGCCTCACGCCGGGCACGACGGGCCGACGCACGCGACAGCCACAACACGACGAGTGCCACTGCCAACGCCGCAAGCAACTGGGTAGGAGTCAGGTTCATGCCCGGCCCCCGTCCCGTCGCCGCGACCACGCGAGATGGGCGGCACGCCGGTCGTCCTCGGCCAGCGCACCCCACACGCCGAGCGTGGCGAACCCCGCCGTGCGGAACTCCAGCTCCAAGCACTCGTCCCGGAGGCCACAACCGGCGCAGATCCGCGCGGCCACGGCCCGATCGCTCGTCTCATCCCCGGTCCACTCATGGTCTTCAGGACAGGCCGACACCCACATACAAGCGCCATCACGGGTGACGATTTCGGAAAGTGCCCAGGTCGGCACGGCCTCCAACCTGTCGAGCCCAGCGGCAATGTCGGAGTAGAACTCCTCTTCGTAGTTCACTGCTGCCCCCTGTCGCTGGGAGCAGGCAGGAGCCGCGCCACCACATACGCGGGCACGACCAGCCGACCGCGACGGCGAACCTGGGGCAGCACGCCCACTCGGATCAACCGGCACACCTCGGACTCACTGACACCGAGAACCCAGCTGGTTTCCCGGATCGTAAACACGCCGGTCGAAATGGCGCGAGAAACATGGTTACTCATAATGGTTTTGGTTCCCTTGGTTGAGGAACCGGCCCGCTTGTGCGAACCGATAACTCAAGTAAGCCGCGGGGCGAAAGAAACCACTATTCTTGCGCTTGCATATCGCTATTCCGCTTGCGGAATATCCCCAGCTCAGGCCGTGAATTGGTCTCATCCATTATTCTCAGAAAGAATAAATTTGAAGACATATTCTCGACTGGTATGTTGATCATGAAGATTCTCAGGCCGGAATCCTCTGACCTGCGGAAACTCCGCCGTAGAGGCTCGCAGGGTGGGTCGTGACGGAGCCTGGTGACTTGCTCGAACGCGGGTCTTGGGGATGGTGCCGGACGCTCATGCGCGGGGTGCGAAAGGCGGAGCCGTCGCCTAACGCGGTCCAGGTGGCTCACCTGCGGATATTCCGGCGCGGCATGCTGCATTCCCGGATTGATATAGACGCGTCCGGGCTGGGGTTGCACGGTTGTCATCTACCCCTGACAGTCGATCGCAAGGGCAGGCAACCGCTCATGGCCCCGTATCTCGCTTCTAGCGACGTGACCCCCGCATGATCCTCACGGCCTCGCTGACCACGGGCGTTGCGCGCGTCACGTACGGACTGAGGGAGTCGGTCAACCTGGTTGATGCGATCCTGGCGACGGATCACGTCCACTGGGAGACGACCCTGTTCGTCGGCGACGTCGAGTATCGCAGCTCAAAAACCGGCCCCATCCCCAATCACCAGCTCCGATTCAGCGTTTCCACTGCACGCGGCCTTGCTGCACTGAACTACATGGACAACGACGATCCGGCCATGCCCATAGCTAATTCCTACAACCCCCGGCGGCCGGTCCATGATCTTGACCTTATTTTCAATGGCTCGACCGGGGCTGTCTTCCCGCGCACTGCGCTAATCCCGGTATCGCAAACGCGGGCGGCGCTACTCGAATGGCTCGAAACGCGAACGCGGCCCACTTGCGTTGAATGGCGGCCATACGACAGCTACTAGAGACATCGGCAGGGATAAACAACGTGGGAAAGAGGGGAAATATGAACGGCCCGGAAAAGGGAGCGGTGACGCTGCACCTCACCGCCATCACGTCCGCCGGTCAAGCCGTGGATCACCTGGTATCAGATCCAGCCATGACCGCCGGGCTATTGTCGGACGGTTGGTTTGTCGGACTATGCGGAATCCGGTTCGCGGCTGCGGCGATGTGCTCCGAACCTGGCCATCCGTGTCCGCGCTGTGGTGCAACGTTGACCGCACTGCGCACCTTGCCCACGGTGGAAGAGCGGATGTCAAGGCGTCGGAAGCGTGCCCGGCTGGGGCTGCTGCTCGCGTCACTCAGGAGGGTCCTTCCTGGTCGTGTCGCACTGGTAAGTAAAGGCGCGCGCCTGTGACAGTGCGAATCATGGTTGCTCGCCCCAAGCCTGGCACTGTGGGGGAGACTAAACGGGTATGTCATCTCTTCTCCCTTTCTGAAAACGCAAACCGGGGTCTTTCCGGGGTTGTGGCACTCTGCGGTGCCACTTTCGTGACCCAGGACCTCGAACAACTAGACGCCGTAGCTGGAATGCCGTGTGAAACCTGCCTCCGCTACTCGCCTGGAGCGGGGAATCTCCTGTCTGCCGGAACGACTCCCGACGACCATGAGGTGAACCGTTGAAGGCCGATCGGCTCCAAGATGGGCGCATGTCGGGTGTTCTGCCGTTGCCGCAGCGCTCCCCAGGGCAGGCGCTCAAACCCGGAACGAACGTCCAACCACTTGAGACTCCTGACCACGCCAAAATGAAGCGCGTCTTGGACGCACTCCGTCGCCTCAATTAAATAGATGGAGTAGAAATGACAGAGGCACTCGAAACGCGGGCCGATTTGAAGCTGTCGCGTGCGTACGGCTACATGCGGGTCCCCTGCGATGTGGCGGACGACAAGATTCGACGGCTTGAAAACCGAGTCGTTGCTTATTCCAAGGGGCAGGGGCTGCGTCTTGTCCGCTTCTTCTTTGAGTTCAATTGTGGTTCACGGGAAGCCTTTGACGAGTTGATCTCCGAACTTGTGTGTACTGACACCCGCCACGTGGTCGTGCCAAGTCTGCGTCATTTGGCACAAAATGGCTTTTTGCAGGATATGATGCTTGAGCGGTTGACTTCTGCTGCCCATGCTGAAGTTCTAGCCGTCTACCTCAGGACCACGATTGAATGACGAGATCAGGCGTGTTCACGATGTGCGTTTGATCTCGTCGAACAAATCGCGAAAGTCTGCCCCGGCACGTTTTCCGTAAGTGTCGAGTTCATGTTCCAGTTCGGATGCAACCATGAGAAGCGAAGGGCGACTCTGCCTACCGTTCTGCAATGCTTCCAGGCCCAGCGTGGCGGCTTCATCAGTCTCGCCGCGCCGTGCGGCAATCACACCTAGAGTCAACTGTGCCTCAGCGTTACGCATTGGCGTAATGATCTTGCCGTCAGGCTGGACGCCACGCCGCATAACTTCTAGGGCGTTACGCGTCGCAAGATCGTCTTGGCCAACAATCCTGTAGGTGTCCATCGCGTAGAAGTCCCACTTGTCGGGATCGACAACAAAGTGATTATCCGGACGCTCTGGGAACGGCAACTTGTCAAGCAAAGCGCTACCCTTTTCCAGCGCTTGATATACCTCTTCCGCTTTGCCCATGCGGGCATATGCTTTTGCCTGCTGGCCGTAGAGCTGCACTGCTACGGATTCAGACGGCGCTGCTTGGATTCCGGCCTCTGCTGCATTAATGGCTGCGCGGTAGTTCCCTGCCGTCAGGTGAAACCATGCGAGCATTTCATGGGACCAGCCAACAATGCCGGGTTCGCCAGCATCTTTGCCCAGGTCTAATGCCATGCGTCGAGTAGCCTCGGCGGCCGTTTGGTCGCCGAGATCGTTTTCAAGGCAACCGACAAGCAATGAAAGCATCCCTGCGTTGCTCAAAATATCTCGATGCTGCGCGAGGCTGAGACGGCCGCCGAGTAGCTCAGTCATCTTGCTGAGCCATTCTCTGCCGGTCTGTATCAACTCCTGCGCATCCATGTGTGCGTAGTCGCAGCACAGCTGCTCGACTTTGATCGTGATGGCATCGACGGTCGATGAATTGATTGCAGAAGACCGAATTCGGTTGATCAGTTCGAGCGTGTCCATGCCCGTATTTGCGAGCAGAATCTCATCTTGCGACTGCGGAACGATCAGCTTTTCATTTGGGTTCGAGTCTTTGCCGGTTCGCGGCTGTGACGCCTTAAGGCGGCTCTGGCCTGGAAAATCGAACCAAAGAAGATGCTGGGGAAGGTGCAAAACCCGCGCGTAGTTCCGCAGAACTTCTAGGTTCTGCTCCGGCTTGCCGTTCTCGATCTTGCTCACCTGGGCTTGCGTAAGCCCAAGCCAACGCCCCAAAAGCTCTTGGTTGAGTCCCTTGCCGAAGAGCTGGAGGTGCCGAGGATGGTTCCGGTACGCCTTGAAGACTTTGCCCATGTGCTGACTCTCAAACGCTGCTCGGAACTCGTTCGTCTCGAAGAACTCGTTCCTGAGCTGAGCGGGGGGCGTGCGGAGCTGGTCGCGCTGCTCACGGTGGCACTTCCCGCACAAGCGCGCGGTGTTGTCGGCAGCCAGCGCCGCACCGCAGCTCTGACAGCGACGGCCGCCCGCGGCCCCATGACCAGAACCGGAGGAAACCATCTCACCGCCCGTGCCGCTAGATCCACTACGCCGCTGACCAGGGTACATAGGGTGCGCGGTCGGTGCCAGCAGAGTGACGAAGCCTGCCCCTGCGTGACCTCACTCGGCGGTTACGTCTCAGTGTCAGCTACCATCGGGCACGCGGATGAACAGCAGAGTGCCGCCGTGGTCGAGCTCTATGCCGACCTCCGGGTCGCCCGGCTCGTCCTCCTCGGCAATGGGCCGGCCGAGGACGCCGCTCCAGAACTGGGCCAGCGCATACGGATCGGCGCAGTCGAAGGTGGTGTTCTCGACGATGGACGGCATCGGTCTCCCCTGCTCGGTCGCGGTGATCGCAGTCTGCCCGAAAAGACCGGACTCACGCGAGGCGGTTTCGCCGACCTCAGCCGGGGAAGCCGACGACCGGTGTGGGTGTGACGCAGTAGGTGCTGCCCGCCAAGACGATCGCACCTGGCGCCGGTACGAGCCGCAGACACGACAGCGGGCCCCAGCCGTCCATCCACACCACCCGGCTGGTCGGCGTGCTGCCGTCGAAGCTCTGCACGAGGAGAGTCAGGTGGCGGCCGGTGTCCTGGCACGCGCGGAGATACGTGTGCCGGGTGGTGGCGTCGGCCGAGCGCTCGGGGCAGGCGCCTAGGTCGATCGGGTGCGTGGTGCCGGTGCCGGGGTCGAGGGCCTCGGCGGACGTCTTTTCCTGCTCGATCACGGGAATCGGTCCCACGTCCATCCGCACCCACCGAGACGGGCCGGCTGGGCCAGCAGCCGGCCCGTCTCGGTGTCGAACAGGCCGTTCAAGACAGAGCCGGGGGCGGCGGCGCGGCCGACGAGCCGCAGCCACACGACGGCGCCGTCGGTGGTCGTGGCGGGGGAGATGTCGAGCCGTTCATCGTCGGGTCCAGTGGTCTCGACCACATGGCGCCATCGTTCGTGCCCGGTCACCTCGTCGAGCGCGACGAGTCCCGCGGAACGCCCGCACTCCAGCGCGGCGAGCACCACCGTCCGGGCTTGCGCGGGCAAGGGGTACGGGTTCGTGCACGCCTGTCGGCGCGGACCAGTGCCAGAGTTCGTCGCCGGTCTGGATGTCGTAGCCGGTGTACGCGTCATCGCGGATGGTCAAGGTCTTGGTGCCCACCAGGATCTCCCCGGTCTCGACGAGAACCGACGGCACCACGCGGTCGAAGCGCGCGGTGCCGGTGTCGGCGTCGAGGACGACCACCAGGTCGTTGCCGCTGTCGGTTTTCGACGCGAAAGCGGCCACGACCGTGCGCCGGTCGGCGGACGCGAGCAGCGCGTGGACCCTCGTGCCGGGCCGGGCGTAGGACCAGTCGTGGCTGCCGTCGAGCCCGTCGAGCGCCGTCAGCGAACCGTCGGCGGCCGCGACGACGACCCCGTGCCCCGCGGCCACCATCGCGCTCACGTCGGCCGGTGGATGCCAGGACCAGTGTCGGCCACCGGGCTTTTCGGCCACCGGTTCGGGGGTCAGGTCCGGCACGCCGCGGGTCGTGCTCGCTGTGGCGACCCGGTCGGCGGCGAACGGCGCCCCCATCGTCGCGGCCAGCACGACGACGGCCACCAGCAAGCCGAGCGGACGGATTCGCCACGACGTGGAGTCGAGCAGCCCGACCGCCACCCCACCGCTCCCACGGCGAGCACCGGGGTGTCCAGGCCAGGCACACCGCCACGCACGTCGAGCACCAGCCGCACCACGGCGGCCACTGCGGTGGCGATCCCGAGAACCGCCGCCATGACCCGCACCTTGCGCGACCGCACCAGCCCCAGCGCCGCGGCGACGAGCGCCCCGGCGACGAACCACAGCAGCCCCACGCCGCTCGCTCTCGTCGCGCCGCCCGAGAAGAACGGTGCGACCACCACACACACCACACCGGCAACCGTCGTCAACCGCAGCACGCTCAGTACGACGCGGCTCGCCGGTCCGCGTTTCACCACCACCGTGAACATCCGGTGACAACGGCATCACGTCGGCACTGGTCGGAATCTCACCGAGTGCACTGTGGACACTCGGGTCAGGCGAGCGCGAGGCCGGGGGAGCGGTGGACACGCCGCCGGGCGTCGACGATCAGCACGTCACAGCCGGGTTGTTCGGCGACCCAGGTGATGCCGTCGGCGCCGAGGGCGAACGCCGCGGTGGCCAGCGCGTCGGCGTGCGTGAGGTCTTCGGCGACGACGGTGACGCTCAACAATCCGGTGGCGGGCAGACCGGTGCGGCCGTCGAGCACGTGGGCGCCGCGTTCGTACGCGGCCGAGGTGGCGACGGCGCCGTCGCGGGAGGCGACCACGGCGCAGACCGCTTCGGGCTGTTCGGGGTGGCGGATGCCGACGCGCCACGGCCGTCCGGACTCCGGCTCGCCCGCGGTGACGACGTCGCCGCCGGCGTTGAGGCAGAACCGGCGTGCGCCGGCCGCGTGGAGGCGATCGGCCGCGCGCTGCACGGCCCAGCCTTTGACGACGGCGCACGGGTCCAGGCCACGGCCCGGCAGCCGGGCGGAGAAGGCGCCGCCGGAGAGGTCTTCGTAGAACGCGCAGAGGCCGAGCACCTCGTCGAGGTCCGCACTGAGTTCGGTGGTTTCGCCGCGGTCGTAGCGGCACACTTCGCTGCCGGAGCGGAACGGGCTGAAGCGGGCGTCGACCTCGCGCAGCCACCGGAACGCGTCGGCGACGGCGCCGGTGAAGTCTCCTTCGTCGCGCAGGTCGAGCGACACGGGCAGGCCCATCACCTGCTCGACGTGCGTGGCCATCACGAGCCCTTCGCGTCGAGCGCCGCCTGCAGCGACTTGATGTACGACTCGCTGGTCTGCGTCGCGCCCGAGACGGTGTCGATGTCCGCGCTTTGCGCCTGCAGGGCCTCCTCGCGCAGCAGCGGGATCGCGTCGACGCCGCGGCCGCTGTCCGGCTGCTGCACGAGGGTGACGTCGGTGATCCGGCTGCCGGAGAAGGACACCTGCACCTGCACTGTGCCGAACTCGGTCGGCTCGGCGCTGCCCTGCGTGGTCACGGAGCCGGAACCGGCCGAAGTGGACGGTGCGGCGCCGGCTGTCGGAGCAGGGGTGCTCGTGGTGGTGCTGCTCGTCGCCGGCGTCGGGTCGAACCGCCACACGGCCACGAACCCGGCGATCGACAGCGCGACCACGAAAATCGTCTTCTTCATCGGAAGCTCCTCACGCGGCCAGGCTGAAGCGTTCGGCGTGGACCTGGGTGCCGGGCACGCGCAGCTCCAGCAGGCTGCGCAGCACGGCCGACGTCATCCCGGGCGGACCGCAGACGAACACGTCGCGGTCGCCGATGTCCGGTACCAGCGCGTGGAGCGCGGCGGGACCGAGCGCGGGGCCGTGGGGGCCGTGCAGATCCGACGGTCCACTGAGGACGTGCACGACCGCGCCGCGGGCCTTGGCCAGCGCGTGCAGCTCGGGCAGAAGCACGGCGTCGGCCGGTGTCCGCACGCGGTAGAGCAGCACGACGTGGCCGCTCACGTCTTCGAACAGGGCACGGATCGGCGTGATGCCGACGCCGCCGGCGACCAGCAGCGCGTTGGGCCGTTGCCGGTGGATGGTGGTGAAGGCGCCGTACGGGCCTTCGGCGAACACACGCGTGCCGACGCGCAGCGACCGCAGGCTCGCGCTGGAGCTGCCGACGGCTTTGGCGGTCAGCCGCAGCGTGCGGCCGTCGGGTGCGGCCGAGAGGGAGAACGGGTTGGCCTGCCACCAGCGGTCACGCGTGAGAAAGCGCCACAGGAAGAACTGCCCCGCGCGAGCCGGCAGCCGGTCGAGGTCGCGGCCGGTCATGTACACGGACACGGTGTCGGGCGACTCGGGCACCACGGCGACCACCCGCAACCGGTGCCGCAGGTTGCGTCGCAACGGCAAGAGCACGCGCCCGGCCAGCACGGCCAGACCCGCGCCCAGCCACAGCGTCCACCAGTACGCACGGGCGGCCGGGTGGCTCGCGAACGACTGCCCGACGGTGATCTGGTGCGTGAAGGCCAGCACCACCGCGGCGTAGGTGTAGAGGTGCACGAAGTGCCACGTCTCGTAGGCCATCCGTTTGCGCGCGAAGCGGGCGGAAGCCGCGCCGACCACCAGGATGAGCACGAACGCGACGATCGCGCGCAGGATCCCCTCGGTGGTGTTGGCCAGCTGTACCAGCTCGTCGGCCGCGTTGGTGCGCTCGATGGCGGAGTAGCCGACGACCACCAGCACCACGTGCGCGACCAGCAGCCACAGCAGGCTGAAGCCCGTCCAGCGGTGCCACGACGTGAGCCGGTCCATACCGAGCCGGCGGTCGAGCCACGGCAGGCGCGCGACGAGCAGCAGCTGCACGGCCATGGCCTGCGCCGCGTAGATGCCGGCGAGGCGCCCGGCGCTGATCAGCGGGTCGTCCGACAGGTCGCCGACGGCGAAGAACACCGTGGCGAGCACCATGTTGGCCGCCAGGAACGCGAAGATCCACGCCTTGGCGACCACGCGGGGCGCCACCGCGGGGCGGGGCGGGACGGCGATCGGGGTCAGGACGCTCACGGGGAATCCCTTCGGCTCGGGTGTCACGAACGCCAGCGTCGCCGCGGAACTGTGGCGGATCTGGGCGGAACCTGTCGACTGGCTGTCGGCCGCGCGCTCCGCTCGCGCGCCCGCGCGGTGGTCACGGAGGATGGTGGGGTGGAGAACCCGACCCCGGTGCGGCTGCTCGTCGTCGACGACGAACCGCACATCGCCGATCTCGTCGCGACCGTCGCCCGCTACGAGGGCTGGCAGGCCGTGACCGCGGGTTCGGGCGCGGCGGCGCTCAGCCGCGCGGCGGAGTTCGGACCCGACATCGTGGTGCTCGACCTGATGCTGCCCGACCTCGACGGCTTCACCGTGCTCGACCGCCTGCGCGAACACGGCCACGCCGTGCCCGTGGTCTTCCTGACGGCGAAGGACGCGACGGCCGACCGCATCGCCGGCTTGACCCGTGGTGGCGACGACTACCTCGTGAAGCCGTTTTCCGTCGAGGAGTTGATGGCGCGGCTGCGGGCGGTGCTTCGCCGGAGCGCGGCCGCGCCGCCCGCGCCGCGCACCGCGGTGTTGCGCGTGGCGGACCTGACGCTCGACGAGAACACGCGCGAGGTCCGTCGCGGCGATCGGCTCGCGGAACTGACGCCGACCGAGTACGAGCTCCTGCGGTACCTCATGCGCCGCTCGCCGGCCGTGCTCACGAAGGCGCAGATCCTCGACCACGTGTGGGAGTACGACTTCGGAGGCAGGTCCAATGTCGTCGAGCTGGTGATCTCGCACCTGCGCCGCAAGCTCGACGACGGCGCCGAACCGCTGATCCACACCGTGCGCGGCGTCGGCTACGTCGTGCGGGCAGGCCGGTGAAGCGGCTGCGGCGCTGGGCTCGCCGCTGGTACGCCGCGTGGCGCGCGTCGCGGCTCGGCACCCGGCTGGCGTTCGGGCTCGGCGCGCTGGCGCTGGTGGTGTTCGCGATCGTGGGGACCGTCACGGTCGGGTTCATGCACGGCTACCTCGGCCGTCGTCTCGACGAGCAGCTCAAGACGAGCCAGGTCGCGCAGGTGCCGGGGCTGCGCAGCTCGCACGGCAACCCGGAAATCGTCTACTCGTGGTTCTCGGCGGTGTTCGAGGTCGACCGGGGAGTGGCGACGCCGCAGCCCGGCAGCAACCTGCCGACCGACATCACGCCGCTCGCCGACGTCGCGTCCGACGCCACGAGTGGAGACGTCTTCCGCACGGTGTACATCCACGGCGACGGGCCTTATCGCGTACGCGCGTGCCCGGTCGCCACGGATTCCGCCGGCAGCGGAACGGTGTTGCTGAGCGCGGCGCCGCAGGCGGATCTGGACAGCACGGTGCGGCAGCTGGTGCTGGTCGAGGTGATCGCGTTCCTCATCGCGCTGGCGATCCTCGTCGTGGTGGGACGGCTCGTGCTGCGCCGCGGCCTGCAACCGTTGTCGGACATGGCGGGCACGGCGCACGACATCGCGTCGCACGACCTCACGGGGACCGCGAACCTGCCGGTGCGCGCGACGGGCGCAGGTGGCGGCGCGGAGGTGGCGGAGCTGCGCACGGCGTTCAACGTGATGCTCACGCACATCGAGTCGTCGCTCGCCGCGCGGACGGCCGCCAACGAGCGCCTTCGCCGTTTCGTGGCCGACGCGTCGCACGAGCTGCGTACGCCGCTCACGTCGATCCGGGGCTACGCCGACCTTTTCCGGTACGCGGCGGCGAACGAACCCGAGGAACGCGAGGCGCACCTGGCGAAGATCCGCGAGGAGACGGCGCGGATGAGCGTGCTCGTCGACGATCTGCTGCTGCTCGCGCGCCTCGACGCCCACGACGCGGAGCCGCCGGTGCGGCCCGAACGAGTGGACGTTGTCCCGATTGCCGAGGCCGCCGCAGACGCGTTCCGGGTGGGGCGGCCGGCGCATCCGCTGGAGATTTCGCTGGGTACTTCGGCGGTTTTCGTCGACGCGGATCCTGTGCGGCTGCGGCAGATTTTCGACAACCTGCTGGCGAACGCGGCCGTGCACACACCTTCCGGGACGCGGGTGGGGTTGTCGGTCAGCGTTCTGGATTCCCTCGCGGTGATCCGAGTGGAGGACGCCGGGCCGGGGATCTCGCCGGAGGATCAGCAGCGGATCTTCGACCGGTTCTTCCGCGTCGACAACTCGCGCACGCGGTCGGCGGGTGGCACCGGTCTGGGCCTGTCCGTGGTGCACTCGCTGGTGGTGGAACACGGTGGCACGGTCGAGGTAATGAGCCGGCCGGGCCAGACCGTGTTCACCGTGCGGCTGCCTCTGGCTGGGTGACGCGTCCGGTGACGTGCTCGGGCACGCTCCAGCCGGCGGGCAGGTCGGCGGAGGGTTCGGGCTCGCCGAAGACAGTTTTCACCGGGAGGACGCCGGCCCAGGCTTCGTCGGCGCTCACGTCTTCCGGCTCGTCATCAGGGCCTTCGGCGCGCAGCTTCACCGAGGCTTCCGCGAGGTCGAGCGCCAGGACGGAGACGGCGGCGAACTCCTTCGCGTTGACGCCGCGCGCGTGGTCCCACGAGCCGGGGGAGAGGTGGTCGGTGAGCACGCGCAAGGCGTGGAGCTTCTCGTCCCGGTCGGTGATGAGGCGCGCGCGGCCGAGGATGACGGCGCTGCGGTAGTTCATGGAATGGTTGTTGACCGAGCGGGCGTAGACGATGCCGTCGAGCAGCGTGACGGTGACGCAGACGTCCAGGTCCGGTGCGGCGGTGCGCAGACTGGCCGCGCCCGTGGAACCATGCAGGTAGAGCGTGTCGCTGTCGCGGCCGTAGCCGGTGGGCAGCACGAGCGGCGCGCCGTCGCGGACGAGGCCGAGGTGACAGATCAGGGCCTCGTCGAGCACGGCGTGCAGCGTCGCGCGGTCGGTGGCCGCGCGGTTCTTCTTGCGGCCGAGGGTCGTGCGGGGGGTCGGCGAGAGGCTCGTCATGTCCGCAGTGTCGCGCGGGTGAGTGGACGTGTTGAACGGCCACTTCTTCTACACTTGGGAAGTCCACTTTCTCAGTTCGGTTCGAGGAGGATTCGTGTCGTACGCCGACACCGCGCTGCCGGTGAGCCTCGACCGTGAGGTGAGCACGCCGCTGGCTGTGCAGCTGGCCGACGCCCTGCGCGAGGCCGCCGCGAGCGGGCACCTGCGCGGCGGCGACCGGCTGCCGTCCACGCGCGCGCTGGCCGAGCGGCTCAGGGTTTCGCGCACGGTGACCTCGGCCGCGTACGAGCAGCTGCACGCCGAAGGCTGGATCGCCGGGCGCCACGGCTCCGGCACGTACGTGACGACACCGCCGACGCGCGCGGCCGCGTCGGTGTCCCCGGCGGGACCGCTCGCGCCGGAACCCGAGACGGCGCCCGTGCTGGATTTGACGCCGGGCACGCCGTGGGCGGCCGGTCTGGACCGCGCGGCCTGGCGCCGCGCGTGGCGGGCGGCGGCCGACCCGGAGCCGTTGGTCCGCGCCCACCGCGCCGGCCTGCCCGAGTACCGCGCGACCGTTTCGGAACACCTGTTGCGGCACCGCGGTCTGGCCGCCGGCTCGGTCTTGGCGACGGGCGGGACCACGGCCGCCGTCGTGGAGCTCGCCGCCGCGGTGCTGCGGCGCGGCGCGGTGGTGGCGTTCGAGGAACCGGGTTACCAGCGGGCCGTGCAGGCGTTCCGGTCCGCCGGCCTGACTGTGGTGGGCGTGCCCGTCGACGAGGAGGGCCTCCGCCCCGACGCGATCCCCGCCGGCGCGCGGGCGGTCTATTGTTCGCCGGCGCACCAGTACCCGATGGGCAGCCGCATGAGCGCGGCGCGCCGCGTGGAGCTCGTGGAACGCGCCCGCGCCGACGGCATGCTCGTCATCGAGGACGACTACGACGGCGAGCTGCGCTTCGACGTCGCCCCGCTGCCCATGCTGGCCGCCCTCGCGCCCGACGTCGTCGTCCACCTGGGAACCACGAGCAAGATCCTCACCCCCACGCTCGGCGCCGGCTGGCTCGTCGCGCCCGCCTCGGTCACCGAGGCCGTGCTCGCCTACCGCGACCTCACCGGCACGCGCCCCTCCCCGGCCGGCCAGCGCGTGCTGGTGGAGCTCGCCCGCCACGGCGACCTCGGCCGCCACCTGCGCAAACTCCGCCGCGAACTCGCCGAACGACGCTCTCTGCTGTCCGACGCCCTCACCTCCGCCACCATCCCCATCCTCGGCGACGACGCCGGTGCCCACCTCGTGGTCCCCTTCGCGTCCGCCGCGCAGGAAACCCGCTGCTTGACCGAGGCCGAACGCCAGGGCATCCGCCTGGACGGGCTGGCCCGCCACTTCGCCGGGACACCGACCGTGCACGGGGTTGCGCTCGGGTATGCGGGCTGCTCGCGGGAGGCGTTGGTGAGTGCGCTGCCGGCTTTGGTGGGTTTGCTCCGCTGACGGCCGATGTGCGGCGCCTTCCGCAGCGGCCGCCGCACCGCGCGAACGGCCCAGTGGCACCGCGGTCGTCGCTCTCGGCACTGCGGGCCTTTCTCGCGAGGCTCTCGTGTCGGCGCGGCCGCAGGCGGGTTTGCTCGCGAGGTCCGGGGCTTCTCTGCCTGCGGTGACGAGTGGCGTGCTGCGCGAGCGGTCCGGTGGCACCTCAGCCGTCACTTTCGGTGCCGTGGGGCGCGCTGGCGAGGTCCTCGTGACGATGCCGCCGCTGGCGGCGGGTTGTTGCTTGGCTGACCGCAAGGGTGGCGATGCTTCGCCTGTGGTGACGAGAGGCGTGGTGCGCGAGTGGTCCAGCGACACCTCAGTCGTCGCTCTCGGCGCTGCGGGCCTTTCTCACGAGGCTCTCGTGCCGCCGCTGGCGGCGTTGCTTCGCAGACCGGCAGGTCCGGGGCGTTTCCGCCGGCGGTGACGAGTGGCGTGCTGCGCGAGTGGTCCAGTGGCACCTCGGTCGTCGCTCTCGGCGCTGCGGGGCGCGCTTGCGAGGTTCTCGTGCCGATGCCGCCGCTGGCGGCGTTGCTTCGCAGACCCCGAGGGTAGTGCTGCTTCGGCTTCGGCTGCGGCGGTGAGCGGCGTGCAGCGCGAGTGGTCCTTGACGCCATAGCCGCTCGGCTGTGGCGTCAAAGGACCAGTCGACCCCCCGCCGATACGGCGTGCTCCTCGTCGCGGCGCGTTTGCCACGGCGCGGCCGACCCTGGCCGCACCGCGTGGCCGATGTGCTCGCCCGCGGTCGGGGCCCGCGGACTCGGTGAGTGACCGGCGTCCAGCGCGAGCGGTCCCGTGGTGACCGGTGTGCAGCGCGACTGGTCCGCTCGGGCAACCGGCGGGAGGCGTCCGTCACGGTCCGACTGCGCCTGCATCCGGCGGCACCCCAGCGTCGAACAAGCACCTGATCATGCCCAACCCGCACCCACCACCCCCGCCGGTGGACGGGCCGGGGGACCGGTCGCAACGCCGGGTGCGCGCCGTTGAGCGTGGTCACCCGGTACGGTGAGCGACCATGAGTGCTGAGAAGATCCGCGTGGCGGTCGTGTTCGGCGGGCGCAGCAGCGAGCACACCATCTCGTGCCTGTCGGCGGGCAGCGTGATCGCGAACCTGGATCCGGAGCGCTACGAGGTGCTCCCCGTGGGCATCACCCCGCAGGGTGGCTGGGTGCTCGGCACCGGCGACCCGAAGGAGCTGAGCATCCAGGGCCGCGAGCTGCCGACCGTGGAGTCCGGCCGCGCGCTCGTGCTGGCGGGCGACCCGACCAGCCGCGAGCTGCGCACCGTCGACCCCGGGCAGGCGACCGAGGTGCTCGGTACCGTCGACGCGGTCTTCCCCGTGCTGCACGGCGCGTTCGGCGAGGACGGCACCATCCAGGGCCTGCTCGAGATGGCCGACATCCCCTACGTCGGCCCGGGCGTGCTGGCCAGCGCCGCCGCCATGGACAAGGAGTACGCGAAGAAGCTGCTCGCCGCGGAAGGGCTGCCGGTGGGCACGTACGCGGCGCTCCGCCGTGGACAGTCCACTTTGGCCCAGAATGACCGGGAACGTTTGGGGCTGCCCGTTTTCGTGAAGCCCTCGCGGGCGGGCTCGTCCGTCGGGATCTCGCGCGTCACCGACTGGTCCGATGTGGACGCCGCCATCGAGCTGGCCCGCCGCACCGACCCGAAGGTGCTCGTGGAGGCCGCCGTGGTCGGGCGTGAGGTCGAGTGCGGGGTGCTGGAGTTCCCCGACGGCCGCGTGGAAGCGTCGCTGCCGGCGGAGATCCGCGTGCTCGCCGAGGGCGAGGACGCCTGGTACGACTTCGAGACCAAGTACCTCGGCGAAGACGCCGAGCTGGACATCCCGGCCAAGCTCGACGACGCCCTCACCGACCGCCTGCGCACCATGGCCGTCGAGGCGTTCCGCGCGCTCGACTGCCAGGGCCTGGCCCGCGTCGACTTCTTCGTCACCGAAGCCGGCGACCTCGTGATCAACGAGGTCAACACCATGCCCGGCTTCACCACGAAGTCCGCCTACCCGAAGATGTGGGAGGTCACGGGCGTCGACTACAGCACGCTCCTGTCGACCCTCATCGACACCGCCATCGCCCGCGGCACCGGCCTCCGCTGACGCCACACAGGGTCACCCACCCGGGTGACCCTGTGTGGTCACGTGATCAGGGGATCGACTTACCCAGCGCGAGCAGCGCCGCCGGCGTCAGGAACGTGTAGAGCGACGTGAAGGTCAGGATCCCGCCGAGCACCTTGCCGGGCAATTTGCCGTAGGTCGTGGCTGCCACCGCGAGGAACGCGACCAGCCACACCACGAGGATCGAGTGCAGCATCCAGCTGCCGTCGAAGAATTTCCACCACAGCAGCGGCACCACGGCCACCGCCACGGCCAGGTTGCCGACCGGCCGGAGGTCCAGGCCGCGCATGAGAGTCACGCCCAGCGTGGTGAAGAACGTGCCGTAGAACGTGACGATTCCGGCCAACGGGACGCCCGTCGCGGGCGGCGCCGTCGCGATGATCACGGCGGCTTGCAGGAGGTCCACGACGCCGGCGAGCAGCGTCACCCAGCCGACCGTGGTCAGTGGATTCGGGCCGTCCTCGACGGGTTTGGCGCCGATCCCGAGAAATGCCAAGCCGTTGAGCCAAACGGCGAGTCCCGAGACGACGAAGATCACGGTTATCGGCGGCACTGGTGATTCCTTTCCGAGGCGGAATTCGGCGCGCGACAGGTCCACTCGGCGCACCGTGGGGTCGAAAGGCCAAGGGGTACAACGAGAAACGGTCGACCCGGAGCTGCGACGATCAGGGTCGAGCGAAAGTGCAAACGGTGAAGAAAAGAAACCTCCTGACATTCCAGGCCCGATATCACGGAGAATTTCACCGGCCCGGCATTTCCCGATGATGTCGCCCGGAACAACTCGGTGTTTCCGTTGTTTCGAAATCATGAACAGCCGCAGGAAAGGATCGGACCACAACCGCCGAACCGACGAACGACGTCACCCACTACAGTGATCATCCGGTGGCACCGGGTGACGCCGACGTGGCCCGCGCGCGGCAAGCCCGAGCCAGGGCAGGAGACAACGCGTGCAGATCGCATCCCGGCTCGACCGGCTCCCGGTCACCCGCCGGCACCGGTACTTCGTCGCCGTGGTGGGGGTGGCGACGTTCTTCGACCTCTACGACCTGTTCCTCGCGTCCACGATCAGCACCGTGCTCACGCACGAGTTCGGCGTCACGGCCGACGCGCTGAAGTACGTGCTCGCGTCAGCGTTCGTCGGGGCGTTCGTGGGTGCCGTCTGCCTCGGCAAGCTCGCCGATCAGCTCGGCCGGCGCCGCGCGTTCCTGCTGACGCTCGGCCTGTACTCGGTCTTCACGCTGCTCGGCGCGTTCAGCACGGACGTCTGGATGCTCGTGGTCTGCCGCTTCATCGCCGGCATCGGCATCGGCGCCGAGCTTCCCGTCGCCGACGCCTACCTCGCCGACCTGCTGCCCGCGCGCGCCCGCGGTCGCGCGACAGCCTGGGCGTACACGCTCGGCTTCTGCGGCGTGCCCGCCGCCGGGTTCCTCGCGCGGGCGCTGGCCGGTCATTCACCGCTCGGTGTCGACGGCTGGCGCTGGCTGTTCGTGATCGGCGCGCTCGGCGCCGCCGTCGTCTGGGGTCTGCGGTTCACGTTGCCGGAGTCGCCCCGCTGGCTCGCCGCTCGCGGGCGAGAGGCGGAAGCCGACGAGATCGTGCGCAAGCTCGAAGCCTCGGCGCCGCAACCGCTCCCGGAACCCGCGCCCGAACCGCCCGCGCCGGAACCCGTGCGGTTCTCCGCGCTCCTGCGCAAGCCGTGGGCGCGGCGCACGTCGATGCTCTACATCTTCCAGCTGCTGCAAGCGTTCGGCTACTACGGCTTCGGCTCGCTCGTGCCGATCGTGCTGGCCGCCAAGGGGTTCAGCCTCGTGAACTCGCTGACGTTCAGCGCGATCACGTTCCTCGGCTACCCGATTGGTTCCGCGCTCTCGATCCCTGTCATCGAACGGATCGAGCGCAAGTGGCTGATCGTCGCGAGCGCCGCGGCGATGGCGGTGTTCGGGCTCGCGTTCGGCTACTCGACAGCCGGTGTGGCGATCGCGGTGTTCGGCTTCTGCTACACCGCCGCCAGCAACGTGTTCTCCAACGCCTTCCACACCTACCAGGGCGAGCTGTTCCCGACGTCGCTGCGCGGCACGGCCGCCGGTTCGGCGTACGCGCTCTCGCGCCTGGCCACCGCGGCGATGCCGTTCATCCTGCTGCCGGTGCTGCAGGCGCAGGGCGCCACCAGGATGTTCGCCGTCGTGGCCGCCGCGATGGTGGTGCTGATCGTCGACGTCGCCGTTTTGGGGCCACGCACCACGGGCGACTCGCTGGAGGAGATCGCCGCCCGGACGGTCAGAACTTCAAGGGTTTGACCGGCAGCTTCGCGTTGACGGTGTCCGACACCGTCTGCAGGGGACCGGTCCCGGCCGAGTCGGGGACGGTCAACGCGACGTAGACGTCGCGGTCCACCACGTACCACGTGGCCGCGGCGTCTTCGGTGACCTGCAGCCACTGCACGCCGTTGACCAAGCGCAGCTGCGCGGTCGGGGTGAGCTCCGGCGGCCGGTCCAGCCCGCACCGCAGCACGATCGCGTCGCCGTCACCCCAGGCGACGGTGGCCTTCGGCGCGGGCTGGGCGAGCGTGCGCCGGACGAGGTCCTGGCCGTTGGACTTCAAGGTCGAGGGCAGCGCGTCGACGACCGTCGTGCACGCCTGCGTGGTCGCCTGAGGGGCGGGAACGGCGACGAGGGGGAGCGGTCCACTCGCGACGCCCTCGCCGCTGAGCGCCGATTTCTTCGTCACCGCGAAGAAGGCGACCACCACGGCCAGCGCGACCACGAGCACGGCCGCGACCACGAGGACCACCCGCGGGGGTGCGCCGGTGTCGGAATCTGCCACCCCCGAAGTGCACCACGTCTCAGAGGTGGACCACCGGGCAGGTCAGGGTCCGGGTGATGCCTTCCACGTTCTGCACCTTCGCGACCACGAGCTGGCCCAGTTGGTCCACGGTCTCCGCGGTCGCGCGCACGATCACGTCGTAGGGACCGGTGACATCCTCCGAGCTGGTGACGCCCGGCACACCGGAGATCTCCGCCGCCACCGCGGCCGCCTTGCCGACCTCGGTCTGGATGAGGATGTATGCGTGGACCACGGCGTGCCCTTTCGTCGGTAGCGATGGAGTCGAGGTAGGAACGGTGTAGGCAAGGTATCGCCAGCCCCGGGAAAAACCTAGGGGATCCGACTGTCGGTGGTCGAGGCTTCGTACACGGAGAGAAACAGGAGGTGACCGGTGTCACCGGACGATGGCTCGGTGGCCGGGACAGGCGAGTTCGCGCTGATCCAGGCGGTCACCAACGGGCGTCGCCAGCCGGCGGCAACGCTGCTCGGCCCGGGCGACGACGCGGCCGTGGTCGCAGCGCCCGACGGCCGCGTGGTGGCGACCACGGACGTGCTGGTCCAGGGCGTGCACTTCCGCCTCGACTGGTCGAGCCCCGAGCAGGTGGGGCGCAAGGCCGTGGCGGTGAACCTGTCGGACGTCGCGGCCATGGGCGCGAAACCGACCACGGTCCTCGTGGGCTTCGCGTGTCCACCGGACACTCCCGCCCAGCTCGTGACCGAGATCATGAACGGCATGTGGGCCGAGGCGACCCGCGGCGGCGTCGGGGTGTCCGGCGGCGACATGGTGAGCGCCGACCAGATCGTGATCAGTGTCACCGCGTTGGGTGACCTCGAAGACCGCGAACCCGTGACGCGCTCCGGCGCCCGGCCCGGCGACGTCCTCGCCGTCTGCGGGCGACTCGGCTGGGCGGCGGCGGGATTGGCCGTGCTGCGGCGAGGGTTCCGTTCGCCGGTCGGGGTCGTGAACGCGCAGCGCTGCCCGGAACCGCCGTACCCGGCCGGGCCGCAGGCCGCGCTGGCCGGCGCGACGTCGATGATCGACATCTCCGACGGGCTGCTCGCCGACCTGGGGCACATCGCCAAGGCGTCGGACGTCGGGCTCGACGTGAGCACCGCGGAGCTCGAGATTTCCACGCGGCTGCAGGAAGTGGGCTCCGCGCTCGGCGCCGACCCGCTGCGCTGGGTGCTCACCGGTGGTGAAGACCACGCGCTGGCGGCGACGTTCCCGCCGTTCGACGAGCTGCCGGAGGGCTGGCGCAAGATCGGCGCGGTGACGATGCCGGGATCCGGCGTGACCGTGGACGGCAAGGATTATGGTCACGAAGGCGGTTGGGAGCACTGGCAGCAGCACTAGTCTCGTCGCCGTGGAGATCCGAGCGGTCGCGTACGACCATCCCGACGCGACCAAGCTGATGGCGGAAGTGCAACTCGAGTACGTGCGCCGCTACGGCAGCGAAGACTCGACGCCGATGGACCCTTCGCAGTTCGCGCCCCCGCGTGGACTGTTCCTCGTCGGCTACCTCGAAGGCGTGCCCGTGGCCTCCGGCGCGTGGCGCGCGCACGACGGGCCGGCGCCCGTGTTCAGCCCCGGCGACGTGGAGCTGAAGCGGATGTACGTCGTGGAATCCGCGCGGGGCAAGGGTTTCGCGCGCGTGATGCTGGCGGAGCTGGAACGCACGGCGGTCGCGGCGGGGCGGCTGCGGGCCGTGCTGGAGACGGGTACCGAGCAGCCGGAGGCGATCGCCCTCTACGGTTCGTCGGGCTACACGGCGATCGCGGGTTTCGGCGTGTACAAGGACGAACCCGACAACCGGTGCTTCGGCAAGAACCTCGTGTGACCAACGGGAGACGGCTTTGGCGATCTACGCGCTCGGCGACCTCGAACCCTCGATCCACCCGGACGCCTACGTCCACCCCGACGCCACCGTGATCGGCGACGTCCGCATCGGCCCGCGCGCTTCCGTGTGGCCGCAGACGGTGCTGCGCGGCGACCACGGCTACATCGAGATCGGCGAACGCTCCAACGTGCAGGACGGCTGCGTGCTCCACTGCACCAAGCGGCACCCGACGATCCTGGGGCCGTCGTCGGCGATCGGCCACGCCGTGCACGTCGAGGGTGCGGTGATCGGCACCGGCTGCCTCATCGCGTCGGGTTCGGTGGTGCTGAACGGAACCGTGATCGAGGACGGCGGAATGGTCGGCGCCGGCGCGGTGCTGTCGTACAACTCGCACGTGGGCCCGGGCGAGATCGCGCTCGGTGTGCCGGCGAAGGTGCGGCCGAACAAGTCGTTCTCCGCCGAGCAGATCGCCACGGTGGTCGACTCGTACGTGCGCCGCGGCGCACGGTTCCGCGAAGAGCTGCGGCGCCTCGACCCGCCACGGTGACCCCGCTCGCACCGCGCTAGGCTCGCGGGCCGTGACCGCACGACCGCTGCAGGAAATCGTCGAAGCCGGCTGGGCGCAGGCCCTCGAGCCCGTGGCCCCGCAGGTCAGCGCGATGGGGGAGTTCCTCCGCGCGGAGATCGCGGCGGGCCGTACGTACCTGCCGGCGGGTGAACACGTGCTGCGGGCGTTCAAGCAGCCGTTCCACGACGTGCGGGTGTTGATCGTCGGCCAGGACCCGTACCCGACGCCGGGCCACGCGGTCGGCTTGAGCTTCTCGGTGGCGCCCGACGTGCGGCCGCTGCCGAAGAGCCTCGTCAACATCTACAAGGAGTACGCCGAGGACCTCGGGCACCCGTTGCCGACCAACGGCGACCTCACCCCGTGGGCCGACCAGGGCATCCTGCTGCTCAACCGCGCGCTGACGGTGCAGCCCGGCAAGTCGAACTCCCACCAGGGCAAGGGCTGGGAGCAGGTGACCGAGCAGGCGATCAAGGCGCTCGCGGCCCGCGACGAGCCGATGGTGGCGATCCTCTGGGGCCGCAACGCCCGCAACCTGCGGCCGATGCTGGGTGAGATCCCGTGCATCGAGTCGGCGCACCCGAGCCCGCTTTCGGCGCACAACGGCTTCTTCGGCTCGCGGCCGTTCAGCCGCGCGAACCAGCTCCTGGCCGACCAGGGCGCGGCGCCGGTGGAGTGGAAACTTCCCTGAGCCTGTCCGGTCGCGGGTCGTCGCTCCGACCTCCAAGGTGAGAACGACACCCAGGAGGACAGCCATGACCACCACCGTCACTTCCGCCGACGGCACGCCGATCGCGTTCGACACCTACGGCGCGGGGTCGCCGGTGCTGCTCGTCGGCGGTGCCGTGAATGACCGGACGACCGTGGCCGCGCTCGCCGTCGTGCTGGCCGAAGCCGGGTTCCAGGGCGTTGCCGTTGATCGGCGAGGCCGTGGTGAGAGCGGGGACGCGCCGGTGTACTCGGTGGAGCGCGAGCTCGACGACCTGTTGGCCGTGATCGACGCGGTCGGCGGCGCGGCGGCGGTTTTCGGCCACTCGTCGGGCGCGATCCTGGCTCTCGAAGCGGCGGCCCGGGGGCTGCCGATCACGAAGCTGGCCGTATACGAGCCGCCGTTCATCGTGGACTCTCAGCGGCCACGCCCTGGTGAAGACCTCGCGGAGCGCATCAGCGCCGTCGTGGCCGGCGGTGATCGCGACGGCGCCGTGGAGCTGTTCCTGACCGAAGGCGTGTCAGTGCCGCCCGAAGGCGTGGCGGCCATGAAGGGGCAACCGGTGTGGGACTGGTTCGCCGGCTACGCGCACACGCTGCCCTACGACATCACCGTGACCGGTCCCGGCGGCCGCCTGCCGGCCGACCGGTTGGCCGCCGTCGCCGTGCCCACGCTCGTGCTGTCGGGCGGTGCCGGGGAGGCGTGGATGGCCGCTTCGGCCCGGGCCGTCGCCGAGACCGTGCCCCACGCGCGGTACGAGGCGATCCCCGGCCAGGACCACGGCGTCCTCAACGCCCCGGAATCGCTGCGCGCCGTGCTGACCGACTTCCTGAGGTGACAAGAGGCGGCTCTATCGAGTGGTGACCACTCGCGGGGGTCCAGGGGCTTGCCCCTGGCGGGGGTCTGGGGGTTCGCCCCCCCAGAAGACACGTGAGGCGAAAAAAATGGCGAGTGCTCTCCACGAGCACTCGCCATCCCAAGCTTTTCGCCTTACCCGCGGACGACCTTGCCCGCCTTGATGCACGAGGTGCACACGTTGAGGCGCTTGCGCTGGGACACGCCGATCTTGGCGTGCACAGTCTGGATGTTCGGGTTCCACCGGCGGTTGGTACGCCGGTGGGAGTGCGAGACCGACTTGCCGAAGCCCGGTCCCTTGCCACAGACGTCGCACACGGCAGCCACGTCGAACTCCTCTGGATATGGGACAAAGAATGGCGCCCAGACCAGCTGGGCAACTCGACCATAGTAACTACTCGTCTGGGTAGGGTCCGCACGGGGTCGTACCTGCAGGAGCGGTACCGGCGAGATTGACTCCGGCAGGATCGACGCCTGCGAGGTCGAGTCCTACGGGATCGACACTCGTGAAGTCGATACCCTCGCGGGAACCAGCGAGGAGGTTACGGGGTGCGGGTGCTGGACGTGGTGGCGGTGTCGGCCTGGTCGGCGGCGTGCGTGCGCAGCCTGGAGGTGCTGCGCCCGGCGATCAACGGCATCAACGTGTACCCCGTCGCGGACTCCGACACGGGTTCGAACCTGCTGCACACGCTGACGGGCGCGCGCGACGCGTTGGCCGCCGCGGAGCCGTCGGACGTGGCCGAGGCGCTGACCGTGCTGGCGAAGGGCGCCGTCGCCGCCGCGCGCGGCAACTCCGGCGTGATCATCTCCCAGGTCGTGCGGGGGATCGCCGACTGGGCGGCGGAGGGCGACGACCTCGACGGCGCCGGTCTCGCGGCCGCGCTGGCGCACGCCGACCGGATCGCCACGGGCGCTGTGAGCCGGCCCGTCGCCGGGACGATGCTGACCGTGCTGCACGTCGTGGCCGCAGCCGTTCAGGAGGACACGCGGTCGCTGGCCGACGTTGCCGCCACCGTCGCCGCGGCGGCCGCGGCCGCGTTGGAGGAGACGCCGAAGCAGCTGCCGGCCCTCGCGAAAGCGGGGGTCGTCGACGCTGGCGGACGAGGGCTCGTCGCCGTGCTCGACGCGCTGGCCGGCGTGATCAGCGGCACCGCGACGCAGCCCGAGCACGAGCTCACGGCCACCGTCGAGGCGCCTGCTGCCGCCGAGCCCGCGCCGTACGCGTGGGAGGTCATGTACCTGCTGGACGGCGTCGAGGAGGCGCGGCTGCCGGCGTTGCGCAAGGAGCTGAGCGGGTTCGGCGACAGCGTCACGGTGGCGGGCGACGGTTCGGGCAGCCACGCCGTGCACGTCCACTGCGCCGACATCGGCGCGGCCATCGAGGCGGGGCTGGAGCTGGGCCGCCCACGCCGGATCCGCGTCGAACCGCTGCTCACGCCCACGCCGATCGAGCCGGGTGGCGGGCTGGACCGGTCGGTGGTGGCCGTGGTGCACGGCGGAGGGCTGGCCGAGCTGCTGCGGGCCGAGGGCGTCGCCGTGCTGGCCGTGCCCGACGGCGGGAAACCCGGCGTCGAGGACATGATCGGGCTGTTCAACGAGGCCGCGGGTAGGCACGTGACCGTGCTGCCGGGCGGTCTCGACCTCACGGCCGCGGCCGACGCGGCAGCGGGCCACGCGATGGCGGGCGACCGCGACGTCGTGGTGATCCCGTGCACGTCGCCCGTGCAGGTGCTGGCCGCGCTCGCGGTGCACGACGAAGGCCGGCGGGTCAACGACGACGTCGTCGCCATGGCCGAGGCCGCCGCGGCGACCAGGCGTGGCGAGGTGCGGATCGCGGGCGAGGAGTCGCTAACCTGGGTGGGCCGGGCCCAGTCCGGTGACGTGATCGGCCTGGTCGACGACGAGGTGGTGCTGATCGAACCGGCGCCGGCCTCGGAGACGAACCTCGTCGCGGCCGCGATGAGCGTGCTCAACCGGATGCTGACGCTCGGCGGCGAGCTGGTCACCGTGCTGAGCGGGGCCGCCGCCCCGCCGGGCGTGACCGCGGAGCTCGCCGAGCAGCTGCGGCTGGAGCACCCCGAAGTGGAGTTGACGAGTTATGCCAGTGGCCAGGCCGGAGCCGTGCTGCTGATGGGGGTCGAATAGAAATGGCCGGGCTGCGCGAAAAGCTGCCGCTGCTGCTGGGCGCGAAGACGGCGAAAGCGCTGTCGGGTGCGCTGGACATCGAGACCGTCTCCGACCTGCTGCGCCACTACCCGCGCCGCTACGCCGAGCGCGGCGAGCTCACCGACATCGCCGGCTTGGAGCTGGGCGAGCACGCGACCGTGCTGGCGCGGATCGAGAAGATCAGCAAGCGGCGCATGAAGTCGCGCAACGGCACGATCCTCGACATGGTCATCACCGACGGGAAACGTCGGCTGGCCTGCGCGTTCTTCAACCAGGCGTGGCGTGAGAAGGAACTGGCGCCGGGCAAGACCGGCCTGTTCGCGGGCAAGGTCACGGCGTTCCGCGACACCCTGCAGCTGGCCAACCCGGAGTACGAGCTGCTCGACGCCGAACGCGAAGCCGAGGCCGTCGACAACTTCCTGGCCGAGATCATCCCCGTGTATCCGGCGGCGCAGGGCATGCCGACGTGGTCGATCGCGAAATGCGTGCGGCAGGTGCTCGACGTGCTGGAGGTCGACGCCGACCCGATGCCCGCCGACGTGCTGAAGCAGCACGGGCTGCCCGGTCTCGAACGGGCGTTGCGCGGCATCCACCGGCCCGAAGATTGGGCGCACCTGGAGACTTCGCGCCACCGTCTCAAGTGGGACGAGGCGATGGCCGTGCAGCTGATTTTCGCGCAGCGGCGCCATTCCGCGGTGTCGCGCCCGGCGAAGGCCAGCCCGCACACCGACGGCGGGCTGCTCGACGCGTTCGACAAGCGCCTGCCGTTCGACCTGACTGCCGGCCAGCGCGCGATCGGCGACGAGATCGCCGCGGACTTGACGACCGAGCACCCGATGAACCGCCTGCTGCAGGGCGAGGTGGGTTCGGGCAAGACCGTGGTCGCACTGCGGGCGATGCTGCAGATCGTCGATTCGGGGCGGCAGTCGGCGATGCTCGCGCCCACCGAGGTGCTGGCGGCGCAGCACGCGCGTTCGCTGCGGGAAATGCTCGGCGAGCTCGGCATGGCGGGGGAGCTGGGGGCCGCGGAGAAGGCCACGCGCGTGACGTTGCTCACCGGGTCGATGGGCGCGAAGGAACGCAAGAAGTCGCTGCTGGAGACAGTGAGCGGCGAGGCAGGCATCGTCGTCGGCACACACGCGCTGATCCAGGACACCGTGCAGTTCGCCGACCTCGGGTTCGTCGTGGTCGACGAGCAGCACCGCTTCGGCGTGGAGCAGCGCGACGCCCTGCGTTCGCGCGGTTCGGACTCCACTTCGCCGCACGTACTGGTGATGACTGCGACGCCGATCCCGCGCACGGTCGCGATGACCGTCTACGGCGACCTGGAGACGTCCGCGCTGCGCGAGATGCCCGTCGGGCGCTCGCCGATCAAGACGACCGTGGTGCCGGTGGCGGAGAAGCCCGCGTGGCTCGACCGGGCGTGGGAGCGGGTGCGCGAGGAGGTGTCGAAGGGACACCAGGCGTACGTCGTGTGCCCGCGCATCGGCGACGAGCCCCCGTCGGACAAGAGCGACAAGCGCCCGCCGCTCGCCGTGCTGGACGTGGCGCCGGAGCTGGCGGGCGGGCCGTTGAAGGGCCTTCGCGTGGCGGCGCTGCACGGCCGCATGCCCGCCGACGAGAAGGACGCCGTCATGCGGGCCTTCGGCGCCGGCCAGATCGACGTCCTCGTGGCGACCACCGTCGTCGAGGTCGGCGTGAACGTCCCCAACGCCACCGCGATGGTCATCCTCGACGCTGACCGCTTCGGCGTGAGCCAGCTGCACCAGCTGCGCGGCCGCGTCGGCCGGGGCAGCGTGCCGGGCCTGTGCCTGCTGGTGACGGAGACGCTGGACGGAACCGCCACCCGCGAACGCCTCGCCGCCGTCGAATCCACCACCGACGGCTTCGAACTGTCCCGCCTGGACCTCGAACTCCGCCGCGAGGGCGACATCCTCGGCGCGGCCCAGTCCGGGAAACGCTCGGGCTTGAAGCTGCTCTCGCTCCTGCGCGACGAAGACGTGATCACCGAGGCGCGCGCCCAGTCCCAGGAAATCGTGGTGCGCGACCCGACGCTCGCTTCGTACCCTGGCCTGGCCCAGATGGTGTCCGATGTGGTGGACATGGAGCGCGCGGAGTACTTGGAGAAGAGTTGACTGCGTCGGAGTCCTCGGAGTCCTCGGAGTCCTCGGGCCGTTCGGCTGGTTCTGGCTCAGGTTCGCGTTCGTGCTCCGACGCTGTGCCTGCTTCGGGCTCTGGCTCTGGTGCGGAGCCTGCTTCGGTGTTCAGTGCCGGCTCCAGGGCTGTGCCGTCGTCGACCTTCGGCTCTGGCGCTGTGACTTCGTCGAGCTCTGCTGCTTCCGACCTGACGACCACACCTGGCTCGGCTGTCACCATCCGCCCCGCCGTCGTCGCGGACGCTCCCGGCATCGTCCGCGTCCACGTCGGCTCCTGGCAGGCCGCCTACGCCGGCCTCCTCCCGGCCGACTTCCTCGCCGGCCTCTCGGCGTCCCGCCGCGAAGCCTTCTGGGCGGAAAGCCTGACCGCCCCGGCGCCCCGCCACACCGTCCTCGTCGCCGAAACCCCCGACGGCACCATCGCCGGCTTCGCCGCCTCCAGCCCCAGCCGCGACGAAGACGCCACCCCCGACACCGGCGAACTCGCGTCGATCTACCTGCTGCCCGAATTCTGGAGCCAGGGCTACGGCCGCGCCCTCCACGCCCACGCCCTCACCACCCTGGCCACCGACTTCCCCACCGCCACCCTCTGGGTCCTCGCCGGCAACACCCGCGCCCGCACCTTCTACGAACGCACCGGCTGGACCCCCGACGGCCGCACCAAGGTCGAATCCCTCGCGAACGGCACGGTCACCATCGAGGAAGTCCGCTATCGCACCTCTCCCCGCGGCTGACCCTTTTCGCCCCTCAACGGCGATCGCCGGTTTGCCTGGTCAGGGCTGCAACGCCTGCAAAAACAGGAACACCGGCTTCGTGTTCAGCACCTCGAACATCTCGGGCCAAGACAGTCGGCAGCCGAGGTCCGTCGTGGTCACCCGAACTCCTTCGGAGAAACCGGATTCTCGCCGCCGCATGGGCTGCGTTCCCGCGTCGACGATCATTGCGGCCCACAACTCGTTGCCACCCACCGGCGACACCGAGGTCAAGCCTCCAACCCCGCGCCCCCGCCCACCGGATCCCGCACGAAAACCCCAGCCCGCGCCGCCGCCGCCGCCGCCTCCGCCGCCACCCGCGCGTCAGCCGCCGTCAACGACTCGCGGGAGATGAACAGCCGGTAGAAGATCGGCCCGCTCGCCATCCGCACCACTTCCGCCGCGTCGGTCCCGGCCGGCACCTCGCCCCGCGTGATCGCCCGCGTGACCATCACCGCCGAGCGGCCGTGCCGGTCCTCGTAGAACCCGTGCAGCGCCTCCGCCGCCCGCGGGGAGTGGAAGGCCGCCAGCACCGACGCCGTCGGGAGCTCGCGCAGGCCGGGCTCGGTGAAGTACTGCACGAGTTCCAGCAGCGTCTCCGCCAGGTCGCCGGCCAGGGAGCCGGTGTCGGGCGCCGTCCACGGCTGTTCGGTGCCCATGCGCAGCGCGGCGGCCACGAGCCCGTCCGTCGACTCCCAGCGGCGGTAGATCGTGGTCTTGTGCACGCCCGAACGGTCAGCGACCGCGTCCACCGTGAGGTTCGTGAAGCCGCGCTCCGCGAGCAGGTCCAGCGTCGCCTGCAGCACGGCGAGGCGCGTGCGTTCCGTGCGCCCACCCGGTCGGCGGGTTCCGGCCAATTCGCTTGCCAAGTGCGACTCCAGTTGCGTTAGTGTGCCCAGTATGCCAGACCTCGACTTCCGCACACCTTTCTCGCCCGACGACGTCTCATCGATCGCCGACCTGATCGGAGACGCGCGCATCGTCGCGATCGGGGAGAACAACCACCACATCCGCGAGTTCGGCGAGCTCCGCAACCGGCTGCTGCGCCACCTCGTCGAGGAACGCGGCTTCACCGTGCTTGGGTTCGAGTCGGGGTTCGCCGAGGGCGAGCTCGTCGACGGCTGGCTGCGCGGCGCTCCCGGTGACGTCGCCGAAATCGGGCGAGACGGCTTCACTTTCTCCCTCGGCGACTCACCCGAGGCCCACGACATGCTCACCTGGCTCCGCGGCCACGGCGGCGTCCGCTACGCCGGCCTTGACGTCCCGAGCTCCGGCGGCTCACCCGTGCCCGCGCTGAAGGCCGTGCAGCGCTACCTCGAGGACGTGGCCCCCGACGTCGTCCCGATGGTCGAGGCCGGCCTCACCGCTTCGGGGCCATACGCGTCCGTCAGCAGTGCCGTCGCCCCTGGCCGTTACGCGGCGATGGCCGCCCCCGCGCGCGACGCCGCCACGGCTGCCTTCACCGCCCTCCTGTCCCACCTGAAATCGCTGGCACCCGTCTACTCGCAGTGGCGCGACCGGGACGCTCACGCCATCGCCGAGCACCACGCCCTCGGCGCCCTGCGCATCGACATGTACCTGCGCGAGCTGGCGGCGATGATGGCGGGCGTCGCGCCGCCGATGCAGAGTTCGTCGCGCGACACATACATGGCGTCGACCGTGAAGCTGCTTCGCCGCCTACACGGCGAAGGCGCGAAGATCGTCGTGATGGTCCACAACGGACACCTCCAGCGCGTCCCCTTCGCCGCGGCGCCCGGCATGGTCTTCCCCTCGGCCGGCACCCACCTGGCCGCCGAGTTCGGCGACGATTACTTCACCCTCGGCGTCACCGCCGGCACCGGGACCACCAGCGGCCTCACCCCGGACGAGGGCGAACGCCTCGGCTTCCGCGTCCACCCCGAAGAGCTACCGCCGCCGGCCGACGACAGCGTCGAAGCCACCCTCGCCGGCTCCGACGCCTGCCTCGTCGACCTGCGTGCCAACCGCGCGAAAGGCTTGGCGGGCCCGACGAGCATGCGCCACGCCCACATGTTCACCCAGGTGGACGTCATCCAGGCCTTCGATGCCCTGGTCTACCTGCCGACGATGTCCGTCAGCGACCACGTGCCCCGGAGCTAGTCGTCCATCAGCGGTTCGAATCGCCGATAGGCGGCGAAATCGCGGAAGTGCCGGGCGTACAGGTCGGCGTCGCGCGTGAGGTCGTCATCGAGGGCGCGTGCGACGTCGACCACCCGCTTGCAGCGCAACGTGATCAGCTCGCCCTGCTCGTTGCGGTGGCTGCCCGCCTCGCCTTCGACGCGCCGGGCCACGGCTTCGCGCGCGGCTTCTTCGCTCTCGGCATACACGAGCACGAAGTCTTCGCGGTACAGCGGTTCGTACGTGGGCGAATCGCTCGTTGCCTCGTAGAGGACAACGGCGACGTACGCGTTGGCGCTCATCGTTCCCCCCGGTTCGCTCCATGATCACTTTCGCCGCGCACCGGCGAGTGGGCAACCGGATTTCGAGCCCAAACACGGACCAGCCCATCGTGTGACGTCGAGTTGCCGTCGCCGCGCGCTCGGGATACGACGCAGGAATGCGGAACCGAACGGCTCGTGGTCTTTTTTCGGCGACAACGGTGTTCCTGCTGGTGGCGGCGGGAAACTCGCCCGCGCTCGCGGCCGGTGGCACGCAGGTCAACCCCCCGAGCTGGGCGCTCGACCGGATCGATCAACGGACGGGCCTCGACCAGAAGTACCGCTACGAATCCGACGCCGCCGACGTCACGGTCTACGTGATCGACAGCGGCGTCGACGCCAAGCACCCCGACTTCCAGGGCCGCGTCCAGCCGGGCAAGGACTTCCTGACGACCGGCGCCGACACCTCCGACACCAACGGCCACGGCACCCGCGTCGCCGGCATCGTCGCCGGCCGCAGCTACGGCGTCGCCAAGGCCGCGCAGATCTTCCCGGTCCGCGTGCTCGACAAGGACGGCGGCGGATCCACCGACAACATCATCGCGGGCATCAACTGGGTCGCTCAGAACGCCCACCAACCGGCCGTCGCCGTGCTCGGCATCGGCGGTGTCGCCAACGAGCAACTCGACAACGCCGTGGCCGGCCTCGCCGCGGTGATGCCCACCGTCGTCCCCGCGGGCGAAGGAGGCGAAGACGACAGCCAGGTTTCGCCGGCGAGGGTCCCGGCCGCGCTCACCGTCGCGGCGAGCGACGTGCAGGACCAGGTGGCGACTTTCTCAGACTTCGGGACGCCCGTCGACCTCTACGCGCCGGGCGTCGACATCCCGGCGCCCATCGCGGGCTCGTCGGACGTCGGCACGTTATCGGGTACGTCGATGGCCGCGGCCGTCGCCGCGGGCGCCGCTGCCGTCTACCGATCCCTGCACCCGGACGCCGCGCCGGCCGACGTCGACAAGGCGTTGGTGCAGGCAGCGACCCCGGACGTGCTGAAAAACGTGCCTTCCGGCACTGCCAACCGTTTGCTCTGCACCCTGGCCGCACCGACGTCCTGACTGTTGCGGCGAGCCCCAGATCCCCGCATCATGCACGCAGGTCGGCGCGCATGATGTCCATCACTTGGACTTCAGCTCCCGGAGGGCGAGAAGAACCGGGTAACGTGCCTTCACTACCGATCCGAAACGGGAAGGACCGGGCATGTTCCGCAAGGTGCTGGTGGCCAACCGCGGTGAGATCGCGATCCGAGCGTTCCGCGCAGGCTACGAACTGGGGGCGGGCACGGTTGCCGTGTTCCCGCACGAAGACCGCAACTCGCTCCATCGGCTGAAGGCCGACGAGGCCTACGAGATCGGGGAGCCCGGCCACCCGGTGCGCGCCTATCTCTCCGTCGAGGAGATCGTCAAGGCCGCCAAGAAGGCGGGTGCCGACGCGGTCTACCCGGGTTACGGCTTCCTGTCGGAGAATCCGGACCTGGCGCTCGCCTGTGAGCAGGCGGGGATCACTTTCGTCGGCCCGAGCGCCGAAATCCTCGAGCTCACGGGCAACAAGGCGCGCGCCGTGAAGGCCGCGCGCGAGGCCGGCGTGCCGGTGCTGGGTTCGTCGGAGCCCTCCAGCGACGTCGATGCCCTGGTGGCCGCGGCCGACGACCTCGGTTTCCCGGTGTTCGTCAAGGCCGTCGCCGGCGGCGGTGGCCGCGGCATGCGGCGCGTCGAGGACCCGGCGATGCTGCGCGAGTCCATCGAAGCCGCGGCCCGCGAGGCCGAGTCGGCTTTCGGCGACCCGACGGTGTTCCTCGAGAAGGCCGTGGTCGAACCGCGGCACATCGAGGTGCAGATCCTCGCCGACGGCGAGGGCAACGTCATCCACCTCTACGAGCGCGATTGCTCCGTGCAGCGCCGCCACCAGAAGGTGGTCGAGCTCGCGCCCGCGCCGAACCTCGACCCCGAGCTGCGCGACCGCATCTGCGCCGACGCCGTGCGCTTCGCGCGCAAGATCGGCTACCGCAACGCCGGCACCGTCGAGTTCCTGCTCGACCGCCAGGGCAACCACGTGTTCATCGAGATGAACCCGCGGATCCAGGTCGAGCACACGGTGACCGAGGAGGTCACCGACGTCGACCTCGTGCAGTCCCAGCTGCGCATCGCCTCCGGCGAGACGCTGGCCGACCTCGGCCTCTCGCAGGACAAGATCTACCTGCGCGGCGCCGCGCTGCAGTGCCGCATCACCACGGAAGACCCGGCCAACGGCTTCCGCCCCGACACCGGCATGATCAGCGCCTACCGCTCCCCGGGCGGCTCCGGCATCCGGCTCGACGGCGGCACCGCGTTCTCCGGCACGGAGATCAGCGCCCACTTCGACTCGCTGCTCGTGAAGCTCACCTGCCGTGGCCGCGACTTCAAGACCGCTGTGGGCCGCGCCCGCCGCGCGGTCGCGGAGTTCCGCATCCGCGGTGTCTCCACGAACATTCCGTTCCTGCAGGCGGTGCTCGACGACCCGGACTTCCGCGAAGGCCGCGTCACCACGTCGTTCATCGAGGAACGCCCGCACCTGCTCACCGCCCGCCACTCGGCGGACCGCGGCACGCGCCTGCTCACCTACCTGGCCGACCAGACGGTGAACCGCCCCCACGGCGAGCGCCCGCGCACCCTCGACGCGACGGCGAAGCTGCCGAAGCTGCCCGCCGACGTGACACCGCCGGATGGCTCGAAGCAGAAGCTCACCGAGCTGGGCCCGGCCGGCTTCGCCCGCTGGCTGCGGCAGTCGCCGATGCTCGGCGTCACCGACACGACCTTCCGCGACGCCCACCAGTCGCTGCTCGCCACGCGCGTGCGCACGAAGGATCTGCTGGCCGTGGCCCCGGTCGTCGCCGCGACCGTGCCACAGCTGCTGTCCCTCGAGTGCTGGGGCGGCGCCACCTACGACGTCGCCCTGCGCTTCCTGGCCGAGGACCCGTGGGAACGCCTCGAGCAGCTGCGCAAGGCCGTGCCCAACATCTGCCTGCAGATGCTGCTGCGCGGCCGCAACACCGTGGGCTACACGCCGTATCCCACCGAGGTGACGCACGCCTTCGTCGAGGAGGCGGCCGCAACCGGCATCGACATCTTCCGCATCTTCGACGCCCTCAACGACGTCGAGCAGATGCGGCCGGCCATCGAAGCCGTGCGCGAAACGGGTACCGCCGTCGCCGAAGTGGCGCTCTGCTACACCTCCGATCTCTCTGATCCCCACGAAAACCTCTACACGCTCGACTACTACCTCAAGCTGGCCGAGCAGATCGTGGGCGCCGGGGCGCACATCCTGGCCATCAAGGACATGGCTGGCCTGCTCCGCGCACCGGCCGCCGCGAAGCTCGTGACGGCGCTGCGCAAGGAGTTCGACCTCCCCGTGCACATCCACACGCACGACACCGCGGGCGGCCAGCTGGCGACCTACCTCGCCGCCATCCAGGCGGGCGCGGACGCGGTCGACGGAGCCGTGGCGTCCATGGCCGGCACCACCTCGCAGCCCTCGCTCGGCTCGATCGTCGCGGCGACCGACCACTCCGAGCGCACCACGGGCCTCGACCTGCAGGCGATCGGCGACCTCGAGCCGTACTGGGAGAGTGTGCGCAAGATCTACGCGCCGTTCGAGGCCGGCCTCGCGTCGCCCACCGGGCGCGTGTACCACCACGAAATCCCGGGCGGCCAGCTCTCCAACCTGCGCACGCAGGCCATCGCGCTGGGCCTCGGCGACCGCTTCGAGGACATCGAGGCCATGTACGCCGCGGCCGACAAGATCCTCGGCCACCTCGTGAAGGTCACGCCTTCGTCCAAGGTGGTCGGCGACCTCGCGCTGCACCTCGTGGGCGCCGGCGTCTCACCCGCGGACTTCGAGGCCGAGCCCAACAAGTTCGACATCCCGGACTCCGTGATCGGCTTCCTGCGCGGCGAGCTCGGCGACCCGCCGGGCGGCTGGCCGGAGCCGTTCCGCACCAAGGCTCTGGAGGGCCGTTCGGCGGCCAAGCCTGTGGCGGAACTGTCCGAAGAGGACCGCAAGAACCTCGCCGACAACCGGCGCGCGGCCCTGAACCGGCTTCTCTTCCCCGGCCCGACCAAGGAGTTCGAAGCCCACCGCGAGGCCTACGGCGACACGAGTGTGCTGTCCAGCAAGGACTTCTTCTACGGTCTGCGCCCGGGTGAGGAGTACGCGGTCGACCTGGAGCCCGGTGTCCGGCTGCTCATCGAGCTCGAAGCCATCGGTGAAGCCGACGAGCGCGGTGTGCGCACGGTGATGTCGACGCTCAACGGCCAGATCCGGCCGATCCAGATCCGCGACAGTTCCATCGCCTCGGACGTGCCCGCGACCGAAAAGGCCGAGAAGGGCAACCCGAAGCAGATCGCCGCTCCCTTCGCCGGTGTGGTGACGCTGCAGGTGGCGGAAGGCGATCAGATCGAGGCCGGCGCGACCGTGGCGACGATCGAGGCTATGAAGATGGAAGCTTCGATCACCGCGTCGGCGGCGGGCAAGGTCGGCCGGTTGGCGATCACCTCCGTTCAGCAGGTCGAGGGCGGGGACCTCCTCATCGTGCTCGAGTAGCGCGCCGCGGCGCCAGTTTCGACGGTCGCGAACGGTCCATTCGTGCCATCACGGCGCGAATGGACCGTTCGCGCCGTCTCGGGCTCGTCTCGACCGGCGTCGCCGCGCTAACGTCGGGCGCATGCTGATCAACGCGGTGCCGCAGTGGCAGGGCGCGATCGGCCCCCGGGCACGGGGACTGGTCGAGGGCTGCCTCGCGCTTTCCGAGCTGGCCGGGCACGTCCTCGGCCTGCCGGTGCACCACATCCACCAGGACCCCGAAACCTCCGACGCGGTGTCGGGCGTCGCCAACCGGGCCGTGCTCACGGGCACGAACCGAGGGGCGCAACTCGCCGCGCTGGAAGCACCTGGCGGCCCGGTCCTGACGATCGGCGGCGACTGCGGGGTCGAGCTCGTGCCGATCGGCGTCGCGCGGTACCGCTACGGCCCGGCGCTAGGCGTCGCCTGGTTCGACGCGCACCCCGACCTGAACACGGCCTCGTCGTCGCCCTCGGGCGCGTTCCACGGCATGGTGCTGCGGTCGCTGCTCGGCGAGGGTGACGAGCAGTTCGCGGCGAGCCCGGCGCTCGAAGCCGGCCGGGTGGCCTTGTTCGGAACGCGGGCTTTCGATGCCCCGGAGGAAGAGGCCATCGGCCGAGGTTTGGCTGTACGCACCGACAACACTGCCGCGACGCTGCGAGAGTCCGGCTGTGAGCAGGTGTACTTGCACCTCGACCTCGACGTGTTGGACCCGGCGTCCTTCGGCGGTGTCAACTATCCGGAGCCCGGTGGGCTGACGGTCAGCGAGCTTGTCCGGGCGATCGATGCACTGTCCGAAATGGACGTCATCGGCGCGGGGATCACGGAATGCGTGGGCACGGAGCTCGAGATCCTCGAACCCGTGATCGCCGCGGTGGGGAGGGTGCTGCTGCAGGACTGAACCCGTTTGCCCACGGGCGGTTCCGCTTCGGCGGTGATCTTCGCCCCGGTGCGCGACCACGAGTGCGTACGGCCAGAAGGAGGTGTGCCCGAGCCGTACCGGAGATGGTCTGCGAAATGGCGAAAAGCTCGCCGGCCGGGGTTTAGAGGATCACTGCTGGTCCTGCGGAACGTCGCTCAGGGCTGCCCGCGCGGCATCGACGGCTTCCTCAGGATCGACACCCAGCTCCCGGACGCGCTGGGCGTACTCGGCGGCAGCATCGCGCAGTAGTGAGGCGCGGTCCGGCCGCTCGGCCGAGCTGGTGACGACTGTTCCCTTGGCGCGCGCCGTGGTCACCCAGCCGGCAGCCTCGAGTTCGCGGTAGACGCGCGCGATCGTGCCGGAGGCGAGCCCGAGGTCTCGGGCGAGCTGACGAATCGGCGGCAGCCGGGCGTCGACCGGCAGCGCGCCGGTGCCGATCGCGCGGACGATCTGGTCGTGGACCTGACGCCAGGGTGCGATGCCGTTGTCAGCGTCGACGGTCACTCGCAACGGCATCTACTTCACCGTCACCGGCGCGGGCAGTTTCCGCGGCGGCGTGGCGATAGCGATGAACGCGGCCAGCGTGATGACGAACGCCAGGAACGACGGCAAGTTGCCGCCGGGCCAGGCGCACATGCCGGTGGCGAGCCCGAGCGCGACGCGTGCGCTGCGGCAGCGCAGCGCCAGGTCGACGTCGGGATCACCCGCGGCCGGCCGTCGGACGGCGAGGAGCACCACGCCCCACGCGACGGCGGTGGCCGCGACGGTGATGCCGAACAACGTCCATTCGCCGATCACGGCGAGGTGGGCCGCGGCGGCGAGCGCTGCCAGCGCGGAGACGATGATCGCCCACAACGGGGCGAAGTCGAGGATGCCGCGTGGCGCCAGCACGGCTTCGCGTCGCGCGCTCGGAGACGGACGTTGCGCGAGCACTTCGGCGATCAACCCGCCGAGGAGGAGCACGGTCATGATCGCGTTGAGGTCGATGGAGTTCGCGAAGTCCGCCGCGCCGGGAATGAACGGGAGGCCCACGAAGAGCCACGGATACCAGAACCTGCGACGGCGCAGGTAGCGCACGGCCACGGACACCTGGTCCGGGGTCGCGTCGGGCAAGCCCCATTTGGCGAGCAGGCGCGCGCCCTGGCGTTGGCCTGGCCAGAGCACGAACAGGATGGCCAAGCCGAACAGGCCGCAAGCGATCGCGACGCCGACCACGGAGTCGAGGTGCATGGTGTGATCCCCCTGTCTTGTATCACGTGCATGATACAAGACGGATGGGTGTCGTGCACAGCGTTGGTCCGTGTTGCCCTTGAGCGACGACGAGGAACTAGTGGCGGGGAACGGAAAAGAAAAATCCCGGCCACCCGGGCCGGGATCTCTCTTCTTCGTGCCGTCAGTTCTTGAGGTCCGCCAGGATCTCGTAGGAGCGCAGGCGGTCTTCGTGCCCGTGGACCATGGTGGTGACCATGAGCTCGTCGGCGCCCGTGTCTGCGAGGAGCTGGTCGAGTCCCTTTCGGACGGTCTCGGGCGAGCCGATGATGCTCGAGCCGAACCGGTCGGCGAGGAACGCGCGGTCCATCTCCGTGTACGGGTACTCGGCGGCTTCTTCGGGCGTTGGCAGCGCGATGGGGCGGCCGCGGCGCAGGCTGAGGAACGTCAGCCCGCTGGGGCCGGCCAGGAACTGCGCGCGCTCGTCGGTCTCCGCGGCGACCACGGATACGCCGAGCATCACGTACGGCTCGGCCAGCGTCTCGGACGGGCGGAAGTTCTCCCGGTAGAGCTGCACGGCCGGCAGTGTGTTCTCGGCCGCGAAGTGATGCGCGAACGAGAACGGCACACCGAGGCGGCCGGCCAGCTGCGCGCTGAAGCCGGACGAGCCCAGCAGCCACAGGGGCGGCTTGTTGCCCTCGGCGGTCACGGCGTTGACGCCGCGCGCCGGGTCGCTCTCGAAGTACTCGAGCAGCTCCATCAGCTGCTCGGGGAAGTTCTCGGCGGACAGCCCGCCGGGGCCGCGCAGCGCGAGCGCCGTGCGCTGGTCGGTGCCGGGCGCGCGCCCGACGCCGAGGTCGATGCGGTTCGGGTGCAGCGCCTCCAGCGTGCCGAACTGCTCGGCCACCACGAGCGGCGCGTGGTTGGGCAGCATGATGCCGCCCGACCCCACCCGGATCGACTCCGTGGCGTCGGCGACGGTCCCGATCAGCACCACCGTGGCCGAGCTGGCGATGCCCGGCATGTTGTGGTGCTCGGCGAGCCAGTAGCGGCGGTACCCCAGCCGCTCGGCGTGCCGGGCTAGGTCGATGGTGTTGCGCAGCGCTTCGCCGACCCCGTGCCCGTCCGAGACGGGGGAGAGGTCGAGCACGGACAGCGGGACGTCAGGCAGAGAACTCACGCTGAGCAGTAACGCACACGACGGCTGTTCCCTTCCCGGCGAGTCAGGGTCGGGTGGCCGGAGTTCGGTCGAGATCGGACGCACCGACGGTTCGCCGCCGGGCGGCGAGGGTTTCGCCACTCGGCGGCGAATCCGTGGTCGGGCCGGGGGCCGGGCTTGCGGCCACGGTCAACTCGGGTGCGTGGCCTCAGCCGGAGTGCCGGGCTCGGGTGGATGTCCTGGTCGCCGCGGCAGGCGAGGCCATTGCCGATCAGTGGCGAATCCGGGCCGCGCCGTGTCGCCGGGCCCGCGACCCCGGCGACACGGCGCGGACGCGGACGAGTCGGAGAGGGCGGGTGCGTGGCGTGCTTGTGGCCAGCCTCACGGTCGGACGATGGACTTCGGTCCCTTGATGGGCGCGGGTCATTCGGCGTCTGGGTCGCGCGGGTGTCGCCGATCAGCGGCGAACCGGCGTCCGGTCCACCCCGGCCGCGGCCGCGCGGCTCGCCGGCCGAGGCCCGGGCCGGCCAGTGCTTGCAGGGCCCCCGGGAGCGCGGCGGCCGCGGAACCTGGGAGCACGGCGGGCGCGGGGTCCGAGAGTCCGGTCGACTCGATCACCTGGCCAAGACCGGAGATGCCGAGCCAGACGGGGCGTCGCCGCTGAGAGGCAAATGGCTGGAGGCGGGCGGGTCAGGTGGTGGGCAGCCAGTCCGGGTTGGAGGCCAGGACGATCAGGTGCTGGGTCGCCCGGGTGAGGGCGACGTAGAGGACGCGGCGGCCGGTGGAGGACTCGGTGACGAGGTCCATGGGTTCGACGAGGACGACGGCGTCGTACTCGAGGCCCTTGGAGTCGAGGCTGCCGACGACCTTGAGGCGTTCGTCGGTCTCGTCGGTGAACCAGGCGGTGACCTCGGGGACGCGGTCCATGGCCGTGATGACGCCCACGGTGCCTTCGACGGAGCCGAGGAGTTCCTTCACCGCGGCCTGGGTCGCGCCTTCCAGGGCGCCGGCCTCGACGGGGCGGACCTCGGGCTCGATGCCGGTGGTGCGGACGGCGCGGGGGAGCTCGTCGGCCTGGGCGTGGCCGGTGACGACCTTCGCGGCGAGGTCGAAGATCTCCGCGGAGTTGCGGTAGTTGGTGCGCAGCGTGAAGCGGCGGCGGGTGGTCTTCACGCCGAAGGCCTGGTCGCGCGCGGCGGCGGCCTCGTCGGGGTCGGGCCAGGAACTCTGCACCGGGTCGCCGACGACGGTCCAGCTGGCGTACTTGCCGCGGCGGCCGACCATGCGCCACTGCATGGGGGACAGGTCCTGGGACTCGTCGACGACGACGTGGGAGTACTCGTCGTAGTGCTCGGGCCGGTGGGTGCCGCCGCCGGTGCTGCCGCGCTCGGGCTCGGCCTCGAGGACGGTCTGGCGCCGGCGCCGCTTGGGCTCGGGGCCGACGAGGACGCGCAGCTCGTCGAGCAGGGCGACGTCGGCGACGGACCAGCCGCGCGAACGGTCGGCGAAGTCGGCGGCGAGGAGGGAGATCTCGTGGCGGTTGAGCACGCCCTTCGCGACCGCGGCGAGGCGCTTCTCGTCGCCGAGCCACTTGAGGATCTGCGCCGGGTACAGGACTGGCCACCAGACGACGAGGAAGCGGTGGAACTCGATGCGCTCGCCGAGGTCGCTGATCAGCTCCGCGCGGTCGAGCTGCTTGCCGTCGGCCTTCGCGTACTCCTCGGCCTTGTCGGCGAGCGCGCCCAGCAGCAGCTCGGCCGTGCGCACGCGCGCGCGGTTGGGCGGTGCGCCCTGGGTGTGGGCCTTGCGGCGGACCTTCTCCAGCTCGCGCGCCGAGAGCTTGAGCACCTCGCCGCGGTAGACGATGCGCATCTCCTGCGGCGATTCCGGCGGTGTATCGCGCAACGCGCGCAGCAGCACCTTCCGCATGCGCAGCGAGCCCTTGATCGCGGCGAGCTCGGAGGTGTCCTGGCGGGTGGCGGCGAGGCCGTCGAGCACCTCGCCGAGGGCGCGCAGCTCCACGTTCGTCTCGCCCATCGACGGCAACACCCGCGAGATGTACGTGGTGAACACGCCGGACGGCCCGATCACGAGCACGCCGGCGCCCCCGAGCTGGCGGCGGTGGCGATACAGCAGATACGCGGCGCGGTGCAGGGCGACGGCCGTCTTGCCCGTGCCCGGACCGCCCGTGATCTCGGTGACACCGCGCCACGGCGCGCGGATGACCTCGTCCTGTTCCTTCTGGATCGTGGCGACGATGTCGCGCATCTTTTCACCGCGGGAGCGGCCGAGCGCGGCCATGAGCGCGCCCTCGCCGACGACCTGCATGTCCTCGGGTACGGCGTCGGGGATCAGCACGTCGTCGTCGACGTCGAGCACGTTCTGCCCGGAGCAGCGGATGACGCGGCGGCGCACCACGTCCATCGGCTCCTCGGCCGTGGCCTGGTAGAACGCCGCGGCGGCGGGCGCGCGCCAGTCGGTGACGAGGTTGTCGAACTCGTTGTCGCGGATGCCGAGGCGGCCGACGTAGATGTGGTCGCGGTCGAGGTGGTCGAGCCGGCCGAACACGAGGCCCTCGTACTCGGCGTCGAGCGTCTGGAGGGTCTGGTTGGCGTGGAAGACCATCATGTCGCGTTCGAAAAGCATCGAGGCCTGTTCGAAAATCGCCTCGCGCTGGGCGCCTTGCCCCAGCTCGTAGCCCTTCGTACGCATCGCCTCGGCCTGTACCCGCAGCTCGGCGAGCCGGGTGTAGACCCGATCCACGTGGGCCTGCTCGACGGCGATCTCCGCCCGTCTCACCCGGGGTTCCGACACGCAACGCTCCTAAACGACTCGATGCCTCACGAGGGCGAAGAACGACTGTACGCGCCCGCGCGCGCGTGATTCAGCAAGTCCTGCCCAACGCCACACCGCGACGTTCGGCGAAGATGGCGGGGTGACGAGGATCGTGGCGGGGAAGGCGGGCGGGCGGCGGCTCAAGGTGCCGCCCAAGGGGACCCGCCCGACGTCCGAACGCGTGCGCGAAGCCCTGTTCAACGCGCTCGAAGTGGCCGGTGAGCTCGACGGCACCCGCGTGCTCGACCTCTACGCCGGCTCCGGCGCCCTCGGCCTCGAAGCCCTCTCCCGCGGCGCCGCCGAGGCCTGGTTCGTGGAGGCCGACCGCCGCGCGGCCGACGTGCTGCGTGGCAACGTCGGCGCCCTGGGCCTGGGCGGCACGGTCCGCGCCGCCCCCGTGGAGGCCGTGGTCGCCGCGCCCGCGCCCGCCCGGTTCGACGTGGTGCTGGCCGATCCGCCGTACGCCGTGGACGCCGCGGCGCTCGGCTCCGTGCTGGCCGCGCTCGACGAAGGCGGCTGGCTCGCCGACGGCGCCCTGGTGGTGATCGAACGCGCCGCTCGCGACGGCGCGCCCGACTGGCCCGGCGCCTACACGCCCACGCGCGACAAGAAGTACGGCGACACCGCCCTGCACTGGGCCGAGTACACGTGTCGATCACAGGTGTGACGCAGCAGTCACGAAGTGCGCGCGCAGCGTCGCGGCTTGGTAGCGTCCGCGCATGCGGCGTGCGGTCTGTCCCGGTTCCTACGATCCGGCCACCAACGGACACCTCGACATCATCGAGCGGGCCTCCGTCCTGTTCGACGAGGTAGTGGTGGCGGTGGGGGTGAACAAGAGCAAGAAGGGCCTCTTCACCGTCGAGGAACGGCTGGAGATGCTGCGCGAGATCACCGCGGGCCTCCCCAACGTGCGCGTGGACTCGTGGCAGGGCCTGCTCGTGGACTACTGCCGCGAGAACGACATCGCGGCCGTCGCCAAGGGCCTGCGCTCGGTCAGCGACTTCGACTACGAGCTGCAGATGGCCCAGATGAACCGTGAGCTCACCGGCCTCGAGACGCTGCTTATGGCTAACAACCCGGCCTACGGCTTCGTCTCCAGCTCGCTGGTGAAGGAGGTCGCGGCGCTCGGCGGCGACGTTGAGCGGCTCGTGCCGCCGGTGGTGTTCGAACGGCTCCGCAAGGTGTTCCCGCATCAGGGCTGAGCTCGGTCCCGAACGAAAAACGCTCGTTCGCGAACATGATCCGGTTCGTACCCGAACAAGATCCGAGCGGTTTCGCACGTTCATCCGGCGCATTCGCCCGAACGGGTTGCGACCATCGTCGGGACTTCGGGGAACGCTCGAAGCTGTTCACTTGACGGCAGCCTCGCGACCATCCGATCGGGTTACGGTCCGAAAATGGCCAACCACCGTTCGCGTTTAGCGACCGTCCTGTTCGCGCTGCTGGTCGGATTCCTCGGGCTGGGCACCGCCGCGGTCGCGGCGCCCGCTGCCCCGGCGGCGCCGGCGTCCGTGCTGCAGAACTCCTGCGGCAACCTGTCGGGCTTCTCGCACACATCGCTGTCCTCGCTCCCCGCGGAGGCGACGACGACCTACAACCTGATCCAGAAGGGCGGGCCCTTCCCGTACCCGAAGAACGACGGCGTCGTCTTCGACAACCGTGAGGGCATCCTGCCGTCCTGCGCTTCGAGCTACTACCACGAGTACACCGTGCCCACGCCCGGTGCGAGCAACCGCGGCACGCGCCGGATCATCACCGGCCAGGGCGGCGAGTACTTCTACACCGGCGACCACTACGAGACCTTCAAGGTCATCGACGTCAACGGTGGCGGCGGCGACACCGGCTCCTGCGGCAACCTCTCGGGCCTGGCGAAGATCGGCTACTCCACTCTGTCCTCGGCCGCGAAGTCGGTCGTGAACCAGGTGCGCAGCGGCGCGACCGGCCAGACCTACGAGAACCGCGAGGGCGTGCTGCCGGCCTGCGCCGCGGGCTACTACCAGCTGTTCCCGGTGGGCACCAACGACCGCGTGATCAAGGGCAAGGGCGGCGAGCTGGCCTATACGCCGGACCGCTACTCCACGTTCAAGGCGATCGACCTCAACTCCTGAAATCCCTGACCGGCCTGCGTGCCGCCCCACCCGCGCCGGGTGGGGCGGCACGCTGCGTCATGAGTCGTTCGCAAGAGGACACGCCCAGTCCGGCGCGCGTTCACCGCTTCAGGCCGGCAAGCGGGCAGACTGATCGGTAGCGAACGGGGATTACTGCTTGAGGGAGTGGCCGTGTACCGGGTTTTCGAGGCACTCGACGAGCTTGTCACGATCGTCGAAGAGGCCCGCGGGGTGCCCATGACGTCCAGCTGCGTCGTGCCGCGCGGTGACGTCCTCGAGCTGCTCGACGACGTCCGCGACGCGCTGCCCGGCGAGGTCGACGACGCCCAGGACGTGCTCGACAAGCGCGACGACCTGCTGCACGCCGCCCGCAAGGAAGCCGGCGAGACGGTGGCCGGCGCCAACGAAGAGGCCGAGCGCACGGTGTCCGACGCCGCGTCGGAGGCCGAGCGGATCCTCGCCGACGCGCGCGCCCGCGCCGAGCAGATGATGGGCGACGCCCACAACGAGGCCGAGCGCATGGTCGCCGCGGGGCAGGCCGAGTACCAGAACCTCACCGACCGCTCCCGCGCCGAGTCCGAGCGCATGATCCAGGCCGGCCGCGACGCCTACGAGCGCGCCATCGAGGACGCCCGCGCCGAGCAGACGCGGCTCGTCTCGCAGACCGAGGTGGTCCAGGCCGCGCATGCCGAGTCGGCCCGCATCGTCGACGAGGCCCACGCCGAGGCCGACCGCCAGCGCGCCGACTGCGACGCGTACGTGGACGGCAAGCTCGCCGAGTTCTCGGAGCTGCTCGCGACCACGCTGCGCACCGTCGACTCGGGCCGCAACCACCTGCGTTCCCCGGTGAACCTGGGCGGCAGCGGCGGCCGTCCGACGCTGTACGACTACCAGGTCTGACCCCCTGCGGGAGTGACGCTCGGCACCAGCGCGAAACCACTGGCGCACCCTGCGTACCCTGGTATCCGATGTCAGAGAACCCTGCCCAGAACACCCGCCCCGCGCAGCTCGACGACAAGAGCCCGTGGGTGGTCGACACCCGTGAGCTCGGCCGGCGCGCCGGCCTGAGTCGCGACGTGCGCCGGAGTGTGCCGCTCGAGGCCGCCCTCGGTGTGCCCGACGTCATCTCGCTCGAGGCCGGCTCCGTCCTCGAGCTCGACCTGCTCCTCGAATCCGTGGTCGAGGGTGTGCTGGTCAGCGGTACGGCAAGCGCCACCGCCACCGGCACGTGCTCGCGCTGCCTCGACCCCCTCACCGAGGAGATCGAGGTCGACCTCACCGAGCTGTTCGCCTACCCCGGCACGGCCACGGAAGAGACCACCGACGAGGACGAGATCCCGCGGCTGATCGACGACCGGATCGACCTCGAACCGATCGTCCGCGACGCCGTGGTCCTGGCGCTTCCCCTCGTGCCGCTGTGCGAGGAGGACTGCGCCGGGCTGTGCACCGAATGCGGCGTCAAGTGGGCCGATCTCGAGCCCGGACACGGGCATGAGAAGATAGACCCTCGGTGGGCCGCGCTGGTCGAGCGATTCGACGAGAACGCGGGCGAAAAGCCTGCGCACGGCTCCGGAGAGCAAGCCTGACGAGCGTCCAGCTCGATCCGGGAGAAGTCAGTTCGGCTCGTGAACGCGGGCAGACAGTCTGAAGGAGATCTACTCGTGGCCGTCCCGAAGCGGAAGATGTCGCGATCCAACACGCGCGCGCGCCGCAGCCAGTGGAAGGCGGCTCCGGTTCAGCTGGTGCCCTGCTCCAACCGCGCCTGCCGCCAGCCGAAGCTCCGGCACATCGCGTGCCCGACGTGCGGCCAGCACAACGGCCGCCAGGTCGTCGAGCCCGCCTGATCGGGCAGCCGACCATGGGGGGTAAGTCCGCCGGGGGACCCGCGGCCGATCCCATCACACTGCTCGAGGCGCTCGGGGTCGAATTCGACCCCGAGCTCCTTCGGCTTTCGCTGACCCACCGCTCGTACGCGTACGAGAACGGTGGGCTCCCGCCCAACGAGCGGCTGGAGTTCCTCGGCGACGCGGTGCTCGGCCTGGTCGTCACGGACCACCTGTACACCACGCACCCGGACCTGCCGGAAGGCCAGCTCGCGAAGCTGCGCGCCAGCGTCGTCAACATGCACGCGCTGGCGGGTGTCGCCCGCGGGCTGGGTGAGGGCGGACTCGGGGCGCACCTGTTGCTGGGCAAGGGCGAAGAGCTCACCGGCGGCCGGGACAAGGCGAGCATCCTCGCCGACGGTCTCGAAGCCGTGATCGGTGCCACCTACCTGGCCCACGGCATCGAGGTCGCGCGCAAGCTCGTGCACCACCTCTTCGACGGCCTGCTGGCCGAGGCGCCCCTGCGCGGGGCCGGTCTCGACTGGAAGACCAGCCTGCAGGAGCTGACCGCCTCCTCCGGTCTCGGCGTGCCCGAGTACCGCGTGGAGGACACCGGTCCGGACCACCGCAAGGAGTTCACCGCCACGGTGCTCGTCGCGGGTCGTCCGCTGGGAGACGGTTCCGGCACCACGAAGAAGGAAGCCGAGCAGAAGGCCGCCGAAACGGCGTGGCGCGCCCTCTCCGAAGAGCTGGGCCACGGCTCCGACGGTTCGGCCAAGTCCGAAGGCTGACGCCCGCCGGCCCGGAACTGTCGTACCGCACGGGCAGAATGGACGCCATGCCCGAACTTCCCGAGGTCGAGGTCGTGCGCGCCGGCCTCGCGGCCCACGTGGCCGGTCGCACCGTCAGCAAGGTCGAGGTCCTGCACCCGCGCGCGATTCGCAGGCACGCCCTCGGCGCCGAAGACTTCACCGGCCGTCTGGCCGGTGTCGTGGTCGAGGCTGCGCGCCGGCGGGGCAAGTACCTGTGGCTCGAGCTGTCCCACGGTGAGGCCGTGCTCGCGCATCTCGGCATGAGCGGCCAGATGCTGGTGCAGCCCGAGGGCACGCCCGACGAGAAGCACCTGCGCGTGCGCGTCCGCTTCGACGACGACGGTCCGGAGCTGCGGTTCGTGGACCAGCGCACGTTCGGCGGCCTCGCGCTCGACGATCTCGCCGACGTCGAGGGCGACCTGCTGCCCGCCACCATCGCCCACATCGCGCGCGACCCGATGGACGCGCGGTTCGACCCGGCGGCTGCGGTGAAGGCGTTGCGTTCGCGGCGCACCGAGGTCAAACGCGCACTGCTGGACCAGACCCTCGTCTCCGGCGTCGGCAACATCTACGCCGACGAAGCCTTGTGGCGCACCAAGTTGCACGGCACCCGGCCCACCGACAAGCTCACCAGCGCCCAGGGGAGCGCGCTGCTGGCCGCCGCCGGCGAGGTGATGAACGCCGCGCTCGCCGTGGGCGGCACGTCCTTCGATGCCTTGTACGTCAACGTGAACGGGCAATCCGGGTACTTTTCCCGTTCCCTCGACGCGTACGGCCAGGAGGGACTACCGTGCCGCCGGTGCGGAACGGCGATCCGGCGGGAACCGTTCATGAACCGCTCGTCCTACTCCTGCCCGAAGTGCCAGCCGCGGCCCCGCAGCTCGCGTTGATGCGCCTGTCGGGGCGATCAACTAGGATGAACGCGGCGGAAGAGGAGCAGCATGACGGAGCCGGACAGATCGTCGCTGGCCGACAAGATCGACCAGCTGTTCCACGTCGTGCGCCGGCCCGACCGCGAGCAGTACAGCCACGAGGAAGTCGCCCGCGCGTGCCGTGAGGCGACGGGGGAGAGCTTCTCCACCACGTACCTCTGGCAGCTGCGCACCGGGCGTCGCGACAACCCCACGAAGCGTCATCTCGAGGCGCTCGCGCAGTTTTTCGGCGTTCCTCCGGCATACTTCTTCGACGACGAGCAGAGCGTGAAGATCGCGGAAGAGCTGGCGTTGCTCGGCGCCTTGCGCGACGCCGGTGTCCGCGATGTGGCGCTGCGGGCCATCACGCTCTCGCCCGACGGGCTCGACACGATCAGCGACATGATCGACGCGATCGCCCGGAGGGAGGCCGCGCGAAGCGGCGTGAAGAAGGAGGACTGAGCGGTGGCGGACCGGCAGCGCGAGCTCTGGCGACGGTGCCGTCGCCTGGCCGAGGCGCCGGCGCTGCCCGAGCCCTTCGACGCCGCCGAGTTCGTGGCGGGCATCGCCGCCGGTCGCGGCCGGCCCATCGAGCTGATGCCGGTGAACGCGCCGTCCGGCGGGCCGTGCGGCCTGCTGATGAGCACCGCGCGCGCCGACTACATCCTCTATCCCACCAACACCACGGCCTTGCACCGGCGCCACATCCTGCTGCACGAGGTGGGCCACCTGCTGTGCGGGCACGTCGGGTCCGACGCCGGCGCTGAAGGCGCGGCGATCGACATCGCCGTGAGCCGTGCGTTGATGCCGAACCTTTCGCCCGAGCTGGTCCGCCGCGTGCTGGGGCGGACCACGTACTCGGCGGTGGAGGAGCAGGAAGCCGAGCTGGTGGCGTCGTTGCTCGCCCAGCGCGTGGCGAAGGTGCAGGCGCCGCGGCCGGAACCGGACAGCGGCATGGCCCGCATGGACGACATGTTCGGCGGCCGCCCGCGCCGCCGGAATCCGTGATCGAGACGCTGGCGTACCTGGCCTGCGTGCTCGGGTTCGCCGGCTTCGGCGTGAAGCTGCTCGAGGCCGGGCGCGACCAGCCGGCGCGCACGCTGTGGTTCCTCGCTGGCTTCGGCATCTGCATCGCGCTCGGCATCACCGACGGCATGCCGGCGATGGACGAGCTGGCCGGCCACCACCGCTGGTACGCCGAGTACGCGCCGCTCGCCGGCGACCTCGCCAAGTTCGGCGCGATCGGGTTCACGGTCGCGTTCACGCGCTCGATGCGCTTCGGCGCCGACGCGCGCCTGGGCTGGCACGCGGTGCTGTCGTGGTTCGTGATCGCGGTGGAGATCGTGCTGTTCACCGTTGCGGGCCCGGACCGCTGGGGCGACGAGACGGTCGTCGCCGCTGAGGGGCGACCGTTCCTGATCGCGTACGAGCTGGTGTTCGTCGTGTACGGCGTGCTCAGCCTGACGCTCGTCGCCGTGTTCTTCGCGCGCTTCGCCACGCGCGCCCGCGCGGGTTCGCTTCGCACCGGGCTGTGGCTGATCTTCGCCGGAGTGGTGGCGGCGGTGGCGTGGACGTTGTGGGATCTCGACGACGTGGCCGCGCTCATCTCGGATGGCCGCGTCGGGGCGACGGAGGACCTGCCGGCCGCGGTGCTGGGGGCCACGTGTGTAGTGCTCGCGGTGGCGGGGTCGACGTTGTCGGTGTGGGGGCCGTCGCTCGCCACGCCGTTCCGCTGGGTGCGTGCGTACCGCGGCTACCGCCGGATCGAGCCACTGTGGACGGTGCTGCGCGACGCCGTGCCGGGCATCGCCCTGGATCCGGCGAGCGGGCTCGGGCGCGGTGCGGAGTTCGCGCTCTACCGGCGCGTGATCGAGATCCGCGACGGGCACCTCGCGCTGCGGCCGTACTTCGACCCGGACCTGCCCGCGCGCGTGGTGGACCGCGCCCTGCGCGACGGCGTGCCGACGCGCCGGGTGGCCGCGACCGTCGAAGCCGCCACGCTCGCGGCGGCCCTCGTCGCGCGCGAAGCGGACCACCGGTTCCAGCCCGACGATGCCGACGCGCCCGTGAGCCGGGCCGTGGCCGCCGACGTGAGTGCCGAGGCCGCGTGGCTCATAGAGGTGACGCGCGCGTGGCGGCGCTCGGCTCTGGTGGCCGACGTGCGGCGCGAAACCCGGCGTGAGCTGGGCGTTCCAGTCTGATCTTCACCTCTGCGCGCGGATGGTTTCCGCCGAATGGCCGTCCGCCGTGCGCACTACTGCGCAATGCGTGGTACCGTTCCAAGCGCAAGACTGGAGGGTGCCGTGGAGATCAGTCAGCTGCTCAAGGGAGTGCTGGACCTGGCGGTGCTGGCCGTGCTTCGCGAAGACGACGGGTACGGCTACGACGTGCTCCGAAGACTTCGTGTGGCCGGCCTGGAGGAAGTGGGAGACGCTTCCGTTTACGGCACGTTGCGCCGGCTGTACAAGGCCGGGTTGCTGACGTCGTACGTCGTGCCGAGCGAAGAGGGCCCGCACCGCAAGTACTACAGCCTGAACGAGCCGGGGAGAGCGCGGCTGCAGGAGTCGGGGAAGACGTGGGCGAGTTTCGCGTCGACGATGAACGGGTTACTGGGAGAGGCAGCATGAGTACGGAGAAGCCCACCGCGGTGCGCGTGTACCTGGCGAGGGTCCGCACCGCGCTCGGCGATCTGCCCGCGGGGGAGATCGAGGAGATCCTGGAGGACGTCCGGCCGCACCTGGCCGAGATGGAAACCGAGCTGGGGGCCGACGCGCGCGTCGAGCAGCTCATCGAACGGCTCGGCTCGCCGGAGAGCTACGCGGCCGAGCTGCGGGCGTCCGGGGGCTATCCGCCGGCGCCCGCGGGTGCCGAGGCGGCCACGGCCGTGCTGGCTCCGGCGAAGGCCCCGAGCCTGTTCGCAGCGAGATTTGCCTTGTGGGGCTTGGTGTTCTGCGCCGCGGGGCTCGCGTTGTTCGCTTTCGCGGCGGCGGTGAGCCTAGACCCGGACAGGTTGCTGGGTCTGCTGCTCCTGGCGCCGGTGTTCGCGTTGAGCCTGATTTTCCTGTTCCACCGCGGGGTTTCGGCCGTGCTGGAGCTGCCCGAGGTCGTGCGGACGCGGGAGTCGGTGCAGTCGTGGCGCTCGAACCGTGAGGGCGACAAGGCCGTGGCGTACCTGCGTTCGCTGAAGCCCGCGTGGTGGGTGGTGTGCGCGGTGGCCCTGATCGGGTTCGGCTTGCTGCTCATGGTGCGGCACTCGTATGCGGTTCTGCTGCTGCCGTTCCTCATCGCGGCCGCAGCGGCGGCGATCTGGGCCGGGCCGAAGACCGGCGGCGACCGGCGGCTGCTGTGGATCGCGGTGCCGGTGTCGGCGTTCGTGATCGGCGGCGCGTTCGGCGGCTTCGGCGCGGCGATCGACCTGATCACCCACCGCACGTACTACCCGGACACGACGTCGTACTCGTCGCCGTCCACGGACACCTACGGCAACCAGCAGCTGCGGTACGGCAACGAGGACGTCGACAACGTCTACGCCTTCGACGCCTCCGGCAAGCCGCTCACGGACGTCTACCTCTACGACGACCAGGGCCGGCCGCTGACCGTCACCCGCTATGGCTGCGAGCAGGACACCGGCACCCGCTCGAAGGTCGGCGAGGACAACCGCTTCCCGCGCCCGCAGCTCGTCCAGGGCGTCCAGGACGCCAACGGCAACCGCGACGGCTACAACGGCTACCTCGGGTATTGCCACGAGCAGACGGGCGTGCCGTTTGCCGCGGCGATCCCGAAGCCGGTGACTTCGGCGCCGAGTGCTCCTTCCAGTGCGCCTGCCAAGCCGACGTCGTCGGCCCCGGCGAAGACGACTTCGCCGGCCAGTCCTGCTCCGCCGACGAGGTAGAGCGCGCGAGGGGCCGGGGGAGCAGAGGTCGGGGCTGCTCCCCCGGTTCCGTCTTGTGAGTGACGTGCGCTCGAGAGCCGCGTCGAAGCCGAGCGTCGCGAGTTGCCGCCGCCCGTAACTCGCGGCAGGGGTCAGAAGCCCCACGGCAGGTGGATCTCGCCGGGTGGGGGCGAGGCCGCCGAGCTGATCAGTGGATCGGATGAGCTGACGGCACGGGCCAACGAGCTGCTCACGGAGTTGTGTGTCGTGGCGGAACAGTCCCGCCGCGACGACGACGGCTGGGCGATTCTCCAGCTGGGTGTGCATGGCGATCGGGGATTCGTCGCGCACGCCGATCCGTCGGGTGGTGTCGTGACCTGGGACGGCAACCCAGCCGGTGCGAGGTTGGCCTACGACTACATGACGCACGAGCGCGAAATTCAGGACAACGTGGAGGTGCCCTTGCCAGTGGTCAGGCAGGCGGCGCGGGATTTCTTGCGGAGCGGAGGCATGCGTCCGGATGGGGTGACGTGGCAGGAGGTCTGACCGGACCCGGCCGCACAGCACGTGGGCAAAAAAGAACTCGGGCGCCCGGGTTCGAGACCCAGGCGCCCGAGCTTCGGGAGCTACGTCAGTGGCCGAAGGCCGAGCGGGCGGCGAGGTCCGCGAGGAGGGCGCGGCCCTTTTCGGCGTTGCGGGGCTGCGACAGGACGTCGTAGCGCTGGGCGACGAGCTGGCTTTGCGAGACGAAGCCGCGCTTGTTGCGGTTGGCCGCGTAGCCCAGGGCGCCGAACAGCAGGTTGAAGGCGACGCCCGCGACGAGGCCGATGACGATGGACAACAGGCCCGCGGCGGGGTTGAGCAGGCTGAGCACCAGGCCGAGGAACAGGCCGAACACCGCGCCCGACATGGCGGCGCTGCTGAGCATCTTGCCCCAGCTCATGCGGCCCGCGATGCGCTCGACGAGCATCGGCTGGATGCCGACGATGGTGACGTCGCTGATCGGGAAGTCGGTGCCCGCGAGGTGGTCGACCGCCTTCTGTGCCTGCTCGTAGGACTCGTAGGAGCCGATCGGCCAGCCTGTGGGCATGGTCGGGAGCTGTGGCCGCGCCTGCTGCCGGCTGATCGTGGACTGCGTGAATGCTTCTGTCATCCCTCTCACCTCTCTTGTCCCGTCCAACGCCCGAGACGGCGCGTTTGGTCCCACACCCCCACGATTCACAGATTCTTCTCAGCCGGGCAAGCCGGACATACGAGGCTCTTACGCAATGGAATCCAACAGTACCTTTGGCCGGATTGACCCCGCGAGCACCGGCCGGTAGGAAGAACCCGCAAAGGATCCCATCCAAACCTTTGGGGCGGTGCCATGGCTGGCAGGCGAGGGTTGCTCACGCTCGACGCGCTCCGTGAGCAGGTGGCGGCCGGAACGATCGACACGGTGCTGGTCGCGATCACCGACATGCAGGGCCGGCTCCAGGGCAAACGCTGCTCGGCCGAGTACTTCCTGGAAGAGGTCGTGGGCCACGCTACGGAGGCGTGCAACTACCTGCTGGCCGTCGACGTCGACATGAACACCGTGGACGGCTACGCGATCTCCTCGTGGGATGCGGGCTACGGCGACTTCGTGCTGCGCCCCGACTTCACCACCCTTCGCCTCGTCCCATGGCAGGAGGGCACGGCGCTGGTGCTCGCCGACGTAGAGCGCGTCGACGGCGGCGGGCCCGTCGCGGTGTCGCCGCGGCAGGTGCTCAGGCGGCAGCTGGAGCGGCTGGCCGACAAGAAGCTGCAGGCGTTCGTCGGCACGGAACTCGAGTTCATCGTGTTCGACGACAGCTACGAAGCCGCGTGGGACAAGCGCTACCAGGGCATCAAGCCGTCGAACCAGTACAACGTGGACTACTCGATGCTCGGCACCGCGCGCGTCGAGCCGCTGCTGCGCCGCATCCGCAACGAGATGGCGGGCGCCGGCCTGTACCCCGAGTCGGCCAAGGGCGAGTGCAACCCCGGGCAGCAGGAGATCGCGTTCCGCTACGCCGAGGCGCTCACCACGTGCGACAACCACAGCGTTTACAAGAACGGCGCCAAGGAGATCGCCGCGCAGGAGGGCAAGAGCCTCACGTTCATGGCGAAGTACAACGAACGCGAGGGCAACTCCTGCCACATCCACCTCAGCCTGCGCGGCACGGACGGGTCAGCGGTCCTTCCCGGCGACGGCGACCACGGCTTCTCGAAGGCCATGGAGCACTTCCTCGCCGGCCAGCTGGCCGCGCTGCGCGAGCTGACCTACTTCTTCGCGCCGAACATCAACTCCTACAAACGGTTCGTGCGCGGCAGTTTCGCGCCGACGGCCGTCGCGTGGGGCACCGACAACCGCACGTGCGCGCTGCGCGTGGTCGGCCACGGTGATTCGCTGCGCGTGGAGAACCGCGTGCCGGGCGGCGACGTGAACCCGTACCTCGCCGTCGCCGCGCTGATCGCCGCCGGCCTGCACGGCATCGAGAACGAGCTGCCGCTGGAGCCGGAGTTCACGGGCAACGCCTACGGCTCCGACAAGCCGACCGTGCCGACCACTTTGGGTGAAGCCGCGGACGTGCTGGCGGGCAGCCGCATCGCGCGCGAGGCCTTCGGCGACGATGTGGTGGACCACTACCTCAACGCCGCCCGCGTGGAGCGGGAGGCGTTCGAGAAGGCCGTGACCGATTGGGAGCTCATCCGTGGCTTCGAACGTCTCTGAGCACGCCGCCCGAAAACCCGTCATCGGGCTGACCACCTACGTCGAGCAGGCCAAGTTCCTCGCGTGGGACACGGAAGCCACGCTGCTGCACCGGGTTTACGCCGACTGCGTGGTGGCCGCCGGTGGGATCCCGGTGCTGCTGCCGCCGTTGACGGACGCGTACGCGAGCCTCGTCGACCGCGTGGACGGGCTCGTGCTCACCGGTGGCGCGGACGTCGAGCCGGAAAAGTACGGCGCCGAGCCACACCCGGCCACCTATACGCGCCCGGACCGCGACGCCTTCGAGTTCGGCCTGTTCGAGGCGGCCCGCGAGGCGCGCAAGCCAGTGCTCGGCGTGTGCCGCGGCCTGCAGGTGATCAGCGTCGCCCTCGGCGGCACGCTCAGCCAGCACCTGCCCGAGTCCCTCGGCGACACCGCGCACCAGCCGGCGCCCGCGACGTTCGGCACCAGCAGCATCACCCTCGTCGGCGGCACTCGCGCCGCTGCGTTGCTCGGGCCCGAGACGAAGGGCCACTGCTACCACCACCAGGCCATCGACCGGCTCGGCGACGGCCTCGTCGCGTCCGGGCACGCCGCCGACGGCACCGTCGAGGCCGCGGAGCTGCCCGGTGACGAGTTCCTGCTCGGCGTGCAGTGGCACCCCGAGCAGGACACCGGCGACGTCCGCCTGTTCCGGGCCTTGGCCGAAGCAGCCGAAGCAGCCGCCCAAGCCGCAGCCCGAGCAGCAGAGGAGCGCAAGTGACGAGGATGTTCGACGTGATCAACCCCGCCACCGAACAGGTGGTGCGGTCGGTCGCGCTCACGAGCGCCGAGGAGACCGACGCGGCGATCGCCCGCGCGCACGCCGCGTTCGGCGCCTGGCGAGCCGTCGCCCCCGGCGATCGTGCGCGGCTGCTGCGCCGCTTCGCCGACGCTGTCGAGGCCGACCTCGAGAACCTCGCGCGCCTCGAAGTGACCAACTCCGGCCACACCATCGGCAACGCGCGGTGGGAAGCGGGCAACGTCCGCGACGTCCTGAACTACTACTCCGCGGCCCCGGAACGCCTGATCGGGCAACAGATCCCGGTGCCCGGCGGGGTGAACGTGACCTTCCACGAGCCGCTCGGCGTGGTCGGCGTGATCGTGCCCTGGAACTTCCCGATGCCCATCGCGGGTTGGGGCTTCGCGCCTGCGCTCGCGGCCGGCAATACCGTGGTGCTCAAGCCCGCGGAGCTCACGCCGCTCACCGCGATCCGCCTCGGCGAGCTCGCCCGCGAGGCCGGCATCCCCGAGGACGTGTTCCAGGTCCTGCCGGGCAAGGGTTCGGTGGTGGGGCAGCGGTTCGTGGACCACGCGCTGGTCCGCAAGGTCGTCTTCACCGGCTCCACCGAGGTCGGCAAGCAGATCATGGCCGGCTGCGCGGCGCAGGTGAAGCGCGTGACGCTGGAGCTGGGCGGCAAGAACGCCAACGTCGTGTTCGCCGATGCCGACCTGGAGAAGGCCGCCGCGACGGCGCCGTACGGCGTGTTCGACAACGCCGGCCAGGACTGCTGCGCGCGCTCGCTGATCCTCGTGCAGCGCAGCGTCCACGAGCGGTTCATGGAACTGCTGGAGCCCGCGGTGCAGGGCGTGGTCGTCGGCGATCCCGGCGACGACGGCACGGAGATGGGCCCGCTGATCTCCGCGGCGCACCACGCGAAGGTGTCGTCGTACGTCACTGACGCGACACCTGTTGCGTTTCGCGGTAGCGCGCCCGAAGGGCCCGGTTACTGGTTCGCGCCCACCGTCGTCACGCCGGCAAGCCTCGCCGACCCGCTGGCCGCCGACGAGATCTTCGGCCCGGTCGTGGCCGTCGTGCCGTTCGACGACGAGGCCGACGCCATCCGCATGGCCAACCACACCGACTACGGCCTGTCCGGGTCGATCTGGACGCGCGACGTCGGGCGGGCCTTCCGCGTCGCGCGCGGGGTGGAGTCGGGGAACCTTTCGGTGAACTCGCACTCGTCGGTGCGGTACTGGACGCCGTTCGGCGGGTTCAAGCAGTCGGGCCTCGGCCGTGAGCTGGGACCCGACGCGCCGACGGCCTTCACCGAGACGAAGAACGTTTTCCTGAGCACGGAGGAATGAGAGAGATGGTGCAGCGTTTCGAGGGCCGCGTCGCCGTGATCACGGGCGGGGCCAGCGGCATCGGCCTCGCGTCGGCGCGCCGGCTGGCGAGCGAGGGCGCGAAGGTCGTGATCGGCGACCTCACGCCCGAGCAGGGCAAGGCGGCGGCCGACGAGGTCGGGGGACTGTTCGTACAGGCCGACGTGACCGATCCCGAGCAGGTGGAGGCCTTGTTCCAGACGGCCGTGGACCAGTTCGGCGCGGTCGACGTCGCGTTCAACAACGCCGGCATTTCGCCTCCTGAAGACGACTCGATCCTCACCACCGGCTTCGAGGCATGGGAACGCGTGCAGCGCGTCAACCTGACCTCGGTGTACCTGTGCTGCAAGGCCGCGCTGCCGCACATGCGGCGCCAGGGCAAGGGTTCGATCATCAACACGGCGTCGTTCGTGGCCGTGATGGGTGCGGCGACCTCGCAGATCTCCTACACCGCGTCGAAGGGCGGGGTGCTCGCGATGAGCCGCGAGCTGGGCGTGCAGTTCGCGCGGGAGAACATCCGCGTCAACGCGCTGTGCCCGGGACCGGTGAACACGCCGCTGCTGAAGGAGCTCTTCGCGAAGGACCCGGAACGCGCCGCGCGGCGGCTGGTGCACGTGCCCGTCGGCCGGTTCGCCGAGCCGGAGGAGATCGCGGCCGCGGTGGCCTTCCTGGCCAGCGACGACGCCAGCTTCATCACGGCGTCGCAGTTCCTCGTGGACGGTGGCATTTCGGGCGCGTACGTCACTCCGCTTTAGACAGAGCCTTTAGACAGAGCTTTCGGACAGACGTCACCGGGACGGGTTGATCTTCCGCCTGTTCCGGTGGCGACGCCCCCTGTCCGGTTTCGCGGTGGGTAGACCGGAACCGTGGCGACCGGCCCGGTCGCCCGGTCCGGGAGGGTGCCATGCCGATCCGCGAAGCGTCTCCGATGCTGCAGGAGATCGCCGACCTCTGCGAACTGTGCCGGGTGCGGTGCGAACGGGCGTTCGCGCGGCGAGCCGAACAAGCCGACCCTGGCAGCGAGCCGGCCACGATGGGACCGGTCATGCTCGCTGCGGCGTCGATGTCGCGCCTGTGCGCCGACACGCTCGACCGCTGCTCCGGCATGGCCGCCGACGTCGCGATGGTGCGTATGTCCGTGAAGGCGATGTGCGGCGAGGCCGCGCGACTGCTGTCGCTGTGCGCCCAGTCCTGCCTCGGGACCGACGACGAGGAGCTGCGCGACCTCGCCGTACTGCTCACGCGCTGTGCCGACCTGTGCGCGTTGCTGGCAGGACCGCCGAAGATCACGAAGGTCCCCGTGACGCTCCGCGCGCAGACCCGTCACCTGCGCACCTTCAGCCGCGGCTCGGCGGGTGTGGCGTGAACCGTCCGAGGTAGACTGGCGTACAAAGCGGCAGGTACCGTGGCCGCCAGCACACAAACGTGAATACCGGGCCGTTCGAGCAGGAGCGGGAGAGCCCCCATGAGACCGGTGGGGCACCGAAGGAGCAAACTCCCCGGAATCTCTCAGGTACCCACTACCGCTTCGCGCGAGGCCACTCTGGAAAGCAGGCGCACCCGCGCCTCACCCAAGGTGAAAGCCGCGCTGTGCGGTGAAACTCTCAGGTGCCCATGACAGAGGGGGAGTTCCCAGCGCACCACTGTGCCCGGTGCCCGGCAAGAGGAGCTCCCATCACCTCCACACCGTTCGACGTCCGCCACATCGGCCCCGCTGAGGCCGAGCGGGCCAAGATGCTCGCCGAATGCGGTTACGGAAGCCTGGACGCCCTCGTGGAGTCGGCCGTCCCGTCCGCCATCCGCGCCACCCGTGACCTGGACCTTCCCGCCGCGGCGTCCGAAGAGGAAGCCACCGCGGAGCTGCGCGCGCTCGCGGCGCTCAACCGCCCGATGACGCAGATGATCGGCCTCGGCTACTCCGACACCGTCACGCCGGGCGTGATCCGTCGCAACGTGCTCGAGAACCCCGCGTGGTACACCGCCTACACGCCGTACCAGCCGGAGATCTCCCAGGGCCGGCTCGAAGCGCTGCTGAACTTCCAGACGATGGTCGCCGACCTCACGGGCCTGACCACCGCCAACGCGTCGATGCTCGACGAGTCGACCGCCGTCGCCGAGGCCATGACGCTGATGCGGCGCTCGTCGACGTCGAAGTCCAATGTGATCGTCCTCGACGCCGAATGCCTGCCGCAGACGATCGCGGTCGTGCGCACGCGCGCCGCCGCGCTCGGCATCGACGTGCAGGTGCGCGACCTGCTCACCGGGCTTCCGGAAGAGTTCTTCGGCGTCGTCGTGCAGTACCCGGGCGCTTCGGGCGCGCTGCGCGGCCGCGGCTTCTACCACGCCATTTCCGAGGCTGCTAAGGCCGCGGGCGCCCTGTACACAGTGGCCGCCGACCTGCTCGCGCTCACGCTGATCACCTCGCCGGGCGAGTTCGGCGCCGACGTCGCCGCGGGTTCGACGCAGCGCTTCGGCGTGCCGCTGGGCTATGGCGGCCCGCACGCGGGCTACCTGGCCGTGCGCGCCGGGCTCGAGCGTTCGCTGCCGGGCCGGCTGGTGGGCGTGTCAGTGGACGCCGACGGCAACATGGCGTACCGGCTCGCGCTGCAGACGCGGGAGCAGCACATCCGCCGCGAGAAGGCGACATCGAACATCTGCACCGCGCAGGTGCTGCCGGCCGTGCTGGCCGCGATGTACGGCGTGTACCACGGCCCGGACGGCCTGAAGGCCATCGCGACCCGCGTGCACGAGCTGGCGGCGGGCTTCGCCGCGGCCCTGCGCGCCGGTGGCGTGGAGATCGTGCACGAATCGTTCTTCGACACGGTCGTCGCGCACGTTCCGGGCCGCGCCGCCGAGGTCCACGCGGCCGCGCGCGAGGCGGGCATCAACCTCGGGCACGTCGATGCCGACCACGTGCGCGTGGCCTGCGACGAGGTCACCCGGCCGGACATCCTCGCGCAGGTGCTGCGCGCGTTCGGTGTGGACGCCGAAGGGGCCACCGCCACCGCGCTGCCGAGCGGCATCGTGCGCGAAAGTGGCTTTATGGCCCACGAGGTGTTCAGCACGCACCGCTCCGAGACGTCGATGCTGCGCTACCTGCGCAAGCTCGCCGACCTGGACTACGCGCTCGACCGCGGCATGATCCCGCTGGGCTCTTGCACGATGAAGCTCAACGCCACCACCGAGATGGAGCCGATCAGCTGGCGCGAGTTCGCGGGCATCCACCCGTTCGCACCGGCCGAGGACGCCGAGGGCTACCACCGGCTCGTGGCGCAGCTGTCGGGCTGGCTCGCCGAGGTGACCGGCTACGACAAGGTTTCCCTGCAGCCCAACGCCGGCAGCCAGGGTGAGCTCGCGGGCCTGCTCGCCATCCGCGGCTACCACCACGCCAACGGCCAGCCGGAGCGCGAGGTCTGCCTGATCCCGTCGTCCGCGCACGGCACCAACGCGGCTTCGGCGGTGCTCGCGGGCATGCGCGTGGTCGTGGTGAAGTGCACCGACGAGGGCAACGTCGACCTCGAAGACCTGCAGGCCAAGGTGGACGCGAACCGCGAGACGCTCGCGGCGATCATGGTCACCTACCCGTCCACCCACGGCGTGTACGAGCACGGCATCGAGCGGCTCGCGAAGATCGTGCACGACGGCGGTGGCCAGGTGTACGTGGACGGCGCGAACCTCAACGCGTTGCTGGGCCTGGCGAAGCCGGGCGAGTTCGGCGGCGACGTGTCGCACCTGAACCTGCACAAGACGTTCTGCATCCCCCACGGCGGCGGCGGCCCCGGCGTCGGCCCGGTCGCGGTGCGCGCGCACCTCGCGCCGTACCTGCCGAACCACCCGCTGCTCGACGCCGCGGGCCCGGCCACCGGTGTCGGCCCGATCAGCGGCGCGCCCTACGGCTCGGCGTCGATCCTGCCGATCTCGTGGGCGTACGTGCGCATGATGGGCGCGCCCGGCCTCACGGCGGCCACGAAGGTCGCGGTGCTCGCCGCCAACTACGTCGCCGCCCGCCTGTCGCCGCACTACCCGGTGCTCTACACCGGGCAGGACGGCCTGGTCGCGCACGAGTGCATCCTCGACCTGCGCGGCATCACCAAGGACACCGGCGTGACCGTCGACGACGTCGCGAAGCGGCTCATCGACTACGGCTTCCACGCGCCGACGATGTCGTTCCCGGTCGCGGGCACGCTCATGGTGGAGCCGACCGAGAGCGAGGACCTCGGCGAGATCGACCGCTTCTGCGCCGCGATGATCGCCATCCGCCACGAGATCGACCAGGTCGCGGCCGGCCGCTGGACCGCCGAGACGAGCCCGCTGCGCGCCGCCCCGCACACGGCGGAGACGCTGGTGGGCGAGTGGACCGCCGACTACGACCGTGAGCTGGCGGTGTACCCGTCGGGTGTGTCGCGCAAGAACAAGTACTGGCCGCCGGTGCGCCGGATCGACGGGGCGCGCGGTGACCGCAACCTCGTCTGCTCCTGCCCGCCCCTCAACGCGTACGAAGGCTGAGACTCGTGCCTGAATCAAACGCAGCCCGAGAGACCTCCCTGCACGCCGTCCACAAGGGACTGGGTGCGCTGTTCACCGACTTCGCGGGCTGGTCGATGCCGGTTCGCTACGCCAGTGAGCTGGCCGAGCACAAGGCCGTGCGCGAGGCGGCCGGGCTGTTCGACCTGTCGCACATGGCCGAGATCCACGTCCGCGGCGCGCAGGCCGCCGACGTGCTCGACTACGCGCTGGTCGGTTATCTCACCGGCGTGAAGCCGGGCCGCGCCCGCTACACGATGATCTGCGACGCCGACGGCGGCGTGCTCGACGACCTGGTCGTCTACCGGCTCGCCGACGAGGAGTACCTGGTCGTGGCCAACGCCGGCAACGCCGACGTGGTCGCCGAAGCGCTGGCCGAGCGCGTGGCCGGGTTCGACGCCGTGGTGGAGAACCGGTCCGCGGACACGGCCTTGATCGCCGTGCAGGGCCCGCGCGCGGTCGACGTGCTGGCCGCGGTGACCGACGCCGACCTGGGCGCGCTGAAGTACTACGCGAGCGTGCCCGCCGTGGTGAAGGGGCACGACGTGCTCCTGGCCCGCACCGGTTACACGGGTGAAGACGGGTTCGAGCTGTACGTGCCGGCAGCCGAGGCGCCGGCGTTATGGCGGGCGCTGACCGACGCCGGTGAGGCGTTCGGGCTGGTGCCGTGCGGGCTGGCGTGCCGCGACACGCTACGGCTCGAAGCCGGGATGCCGCTGTACGGCAACGAGCTCTCGCGTGAGCTGAACCCGTTCGCCGCCGGCCTGGGCCGCGTGGTGAAGTTCGAGAAGCCGGGTGACTTCGTGGGCCGGGCCGCGCTGGAGGAACTGGCGAAGGCGGACGTTCCGCGCGTGCGGGTCGGGCTGAGGGCCACCGGTCGCCGGGCGCCGCGGCACGGTTACGCCGTGCTTTCCGGCGACGCTTCGGTGGGCGAAGTGACCAGTGGTGCGCTTTCGCCGACGCTGGGTTACCCGATCGCGATGGCGTACGTCGATCGGGCGTACGCCGAGCCTGGTACGAAGCTTTCCGTCGACATCAGGGGCAGGATCGAGCCCGTCGAGGTCGTCGCCCTGCCCTTCTACTCCCGAGCCTGAGAGCCCGGCCTCCGCCCCACCGCCACCCTCAACGGAGCGGCTGCGCCGCACTGAAAGGATTCCAGCACCGTGAGCATCCCTCAGAACCTGTCCTACACCAAGGAACACGAGTGGCTGTCCGTCGTGGACGGCGTCGCGACCGTGGGCATCACCGCCTTCGCCGCCGAGTCGCTGGGCGACATCGTGTTCGTGCAGCTGCCCGCCGTGGGCGCCACGGTGACCGCGGGCGAGGTGTTCGGCGAGGTCGAGTCGACGAAGTCCGTGAGCGAGCTGTACTCGCCGGTGAGCGGCGAGGTCGTCGAGGTGAACGAGACCACATCGGACACCCCCGAGATCGTGAACTCCGACCCCTACACCGAAGGATGGCTCCTGAAGGTGCGGCTCACGGGCGACGTCCCGGAGCTGCTCGACGCGACCGCGTACGCCGCGCTCACCCAGGAGAACTGAATGACGACGTTCGACGCCCACCTGTCCGATGTGGACCCGGAGGTCGCCGCGGCCGTGGCGGCTGAGCTCGACCGCCAGCAGTCGACGCTGGAGATGATCGCGTCGGAGAACTTCGCGCCCGTGGGTGTGCTCGAGGCGCAGGGTTCGGTGCTGACCAACAAGTACGCGGAGGGCTACCCCGGCCGTCGCTACTACGGTGGCTGCGAGTACGTCGACGTGGTCGAGCAGCTGGCGATCGACCGGGCGAAGGCGCTGTTCGGTGCCGAGCACGCGAACGTGCAGCCGCACTCGGGAGCGCAGGCCAACGCGGCGGCGATGTTCGCCGTGCTGAAGCCGGGCGACACGATCCTCGGCCTCGACCTGGCGCACGGCGGCCACCTGACGCACGGGATGAAGATCAACTTCTCGGGCAAGCTCTACAACGTCGTGGCCTACCACGTCGACAAAGAGACCGGGATCGTCGACATTGCCGAGATCGAGCGGCTGGCCGTGGAGCACAAGCCGAAGCTGATCATCGCGGGCTGGTCGGCCTACCCGCGCCAGCTCGACTTCGCGGAGTTCCGCCGGATTGCGGACCTGGTCGACGCTCGCCTGATGGTGGACATGGCGCACTTCGCGGGCCTGGTGGCCGCGGGGCTGCACCCTTCGCCGGTGCCGCACGCGGACATCGTCACCACGACCACGCACAAGACCCTCGGCGGCCCGCGCGGCGGCCTGATCATGTGCCGTGAGGAGCTGGCGAAGAAGATCAACTCGGCGGTGTTCCCCGGTCAGCAGGGCGGGCCGCTGGAACACGTGATCGCGGCCAAGGCCGTGGCGCTGAAGATCGCGGCGAGCGACGAGTTCCGCGAGCGGCAGGAGCGCACCCTCGAGGGTTCGCGGATCCTGGCCGACCGGCTGTCGCGTTCCGACTGTGCCGAGGCGGGTGTGCGCGTGCTCACCGGTGGCACCGACGTGCACCTGGTGCTCGTGGACCTCGTCCAGTCTGCTTTGGACGGTCAGCAGGCCGAGGACCGGCTGCACTCCGTGGGGATCACGGTGAACCGCAACGCGGTGCCGTTCGACCCCCGGCCGCCGATGATCACCTCCGGCCTGCGCATCGGTACGCCGGCGCTGGCCACGCGCGGGTTCGGCGCGGAGGACTTCGCCGAGGTCGCCGACGTGATCGCCGAGGCGCTGAAGCCGGACTTCGACGACTCCGTGGCGCAGACGCTGCGCGGGCGCGTGGAGCTGCTGGCGAAGAAGCACCCGCTGTACTCGGACCTGTCGCGATGAGCGCGCAGCCCGAGGGGCGCAAGCTGCTGCGGCTGGAGGTCCGCAACAGCGAGACGCCCATTGAGAAGAAGCCGTCGTGGATCCGGACGAAGGTGCGGATGGGGCCGGAGTTCACCGAGCTGAAGGGCTTGGTGCGCCGGGAGGGCCTGCACACCGTCTGCGAGGAAGCGGGCTGTCCCAACATCTACGAGTGCTGGGAAGACCGTGAGGCGACGTTCCTGATCGGCGGGGACCAGTGCACCCGCCGCTGCGACTTCTGCCAGATCGACACCGGGAAACCGTCCGCCCTCGACCGCACCGAGCCGCGCAAGGTCGCGGAATCCGTGCAGGCCATGGGTTTGCGGTACTCGACCGTCACGGGCGTCGTGCGCGACGATCTGGATGACGGCGGGGCCTGGCTGTACGCGGAGACCGTCCGGCAGATCCACGAGCTCAACCCGGGCACCGGTGTCGAGCTGCTGATCCCGGACTTCAACGCCGACCCCGAGCAGCTGGCCGAGGTCTTCGGCTCGCGGCCGGAGGTTTTGGCGCACAACGTGGAGACGGTGCCGCGCATCTTCAAGCGCATCCGTCCCGGGTTCCGCTACGCGCGTTCGCTGGAGGTCATCACGAAGGCCCGTGAGGCCGGGCTGGTGACGAAGTCGAACCTGATCCTCGGCATGGGCGAGACGCCCGACGAGGTCGGGGCCGCGATGCGCGACCTGTACGAGGCGGGCTGCGAAATCCTCACGATCACGCAGTACCTGCGCCCGTCGCCGCGGCACCACCCCGTGGACCGCTGGGTGAAGCCGGAGGAGTTCGTGGAGCACTCCCAGACGGCCGAGGCGCTCGGTTTCAGCGGCGTGATGGCGGGACCGCTCGTGCGCTCGTCGTACCGCGCGGGCCGGCTCTACGCGCAGACCAAGGCCCACCGCGGTGAGGAGCTGCCGGAGAACCTGGCGCACCTCGCGGCCGAAGGCCCCGCAGCGCAAGAGGCCAGCTCGCTGCTGGCCAGACACTAGAGGGAAGGGGCGGGTCAATGGCGATCAGCGTCTTCGATCTGTTCTCCATCGGCATCGGGCCGTCGAGCTCCCACACGGTCGGCCCGATGCGGGCCGCGCGGACCTTTGTGGACGGTCTCGTCGACGACGGCGTGCTGGACCGCGTGACGCGGGTGCAGGCCGAGCTGTTCGGTTCGCTCGGCGCGACCGGGTTCGGCCACGGCAGTGACAAGGCCGTGCTGCTGGGGCTGTCGGGTGAGCGTCCGGAGTCCGTCGACACGGAGACAGTGCCCGAGCGGGTCGCCGCGATCCGGTCTTCGGGGCGGTTGCTGTTGGGTGGCGTCCGGGAGATCTCGTTCGACGAGGATGTCGACCTGACGATGCACCGGCGCAAGTCGCTGCCGGCGCATCCGAACGGGATGGTGTTCCGGGCCTTCTCCGGCTCTTCCGAGCTGCGCACGCGGACGTACTACTCCGTGGGCGGCGGCTTCGTGCGCGACGAGTCGTACGAGACGGACGCGGTGTTCGTGGAGGACTCGACGCCGGTGCCGTACCCGTTCCGCACCGGTGCCGACCTGCTCAGCCACTGCGCGGCGACGGGGCTGCCGATCAGCGAGATCATGCTGGCGAACGAGCTGGCGTGGCGTCCCGCTTCTTCGGTTCGGGCCGGCTTGCTGGAGATCTGGGACGTGATGGCCGCTTGCGTTTCGGCGGGCATCGCCCACGAGGGCGTGCTCCCGGGCGGCCTGAAGGTCCCGCGGCGCGCCAAGGCGTTGCACGACAAGCTGATCGCCGAGGACGGCGTCGGGGATCCGTTGTACGCCATGGACTGGGTCAGCCTGTACGCGCTGGCGGTGAACGAGGAGAACGCCGCGGGCGGGCGCGTGGTCACGGCTCCGACGAACGGCGCCGCGGGGATCATCCCGGCTGTGCTGCACTACTACCAGCGCTTCATCCGCGGGTCTTCGGACGACGGCATCGTCACTTTCCTGCTGACGGCGGGGGCGCTGGGTTCGATCCTCAAGCAGACCGGGTCCATTTCGGGCGCGGAGGTCGGTTGCCAGGGTGAGGTCGGCTCGGCCTCGGCCATGGCGGCGGCAGGGTTGACCGAGGTGCTGGGCGGGTCGCCGGCTCAGGTGGAGAACGCGGCGGAGATCGGTGTCGAACATCATCTGGGTCTTACTTGTGACCCGGTCGGCGGGCTGGTGCAGATCCCGTGCATCGAACGCAACGCCGTGGGCGCCTCGAAGGCGATCCACGCTGCGCGGATGGCGATGCGTGGGGACGGCAGTCACGTGGTGACTCTGGACAAGGCGATCAAGACCATGCGCGAGACCGGGGCCGATATGTCGGTGAAGTACAAGGAAACCGCGCGCGGTGGACTGGCGGTGAACGTCATCGAGTGCTGAGCGCTCTGTGGCTTTGGTGGGACCGTTCGGAGGGCGAACGGTCCCATCTTGCGTTTGGGGCACTACGCGGTTCTTGACAGCGATCTACGGGGGCGGGCGAGCGATGGGTGGGCGTATGAACAAGCCGGTGTGGACGGAGACCGCTGACCTGCGCATGAGTCACGGGAATTTCGCCATCAGGGACTTGAGCGCGGACCTGCCGTTCCCAAGCCTTGCTTACGCCAACGGTCTCGTGGGGACGGATTTCATCAACGGGGCAGTTGTCCTCACCGGCATCCATACGGGTTCGGTCACCGTGACCGTGCAGGCTCTCGACACCGCACCCGACTCGGTCGAGCTCGACGGCTGGGACGAAGTAGCCGAGGTCTCGGTGGATTCGGAGTACGGGGAACTCATCGTCGCCGGCATGGGGGAAGATCCTCCGGATTTCCCCGAGCTGGCCCACTCGGGACCCGGCTCCTACCGGCTGCGCGTGCACGCGCGCGGCCGCGACATCGCGCCTCATCTCAACGTCTGGGACCCCGTCGAGGACTACCGGATCTCCGTGTGGCCGGCACCGGAATCACCGGACGCCGTGTACAAGCAGTCAGACAAGCGCGGACAGGAATACCGGGCTCGGCGGAAGAGACCGTGACTGCTGGGCCGCGCAGGCTGAAGCAGGGTCGGTTGCTGGGGCGGCCGAAACCGGCCGCCCCAGCAGGACGGGCGCCTGCGACACACCTGGAAAATCGGCGACGACACGCGAGCCACCGAACCTACATGCGCTCACCGACACACCACAGCGGCGAACGCGGGCATCAGTGATCGAACGCGTTCTGTCTTGGTGCGGAAAAGCTTCGCTCTCCGCACGAGCGGTCCTTTCGCTGGGCGAATGGATCAGCCGTGTGGAGAGGGAGCGGCTGGGAGGAAGGCGCGAGGCCGAGTGTGGGGCGGATGGCGCGGTGGACTGGCGGCTGAAGCGGGAGTCGGAAGTCCTTAGTGGACTGAAGCCCGGCCGATTCTCAAGCCGGCAAGGTGATCTGCGGTCGTTGACCCCGGTCAGTCACCAGGCGCAATCCTGTGTGGACCAGCAGCCAGCCGAGGCGCTGGCGGGCGGTGGGCGCGGGCAGGGTGCGGGGTCGGTGGCGGGCCGTGACGCGGTGGCGAGAAGCGGCGGCGCGCAGTTCGGCCTGACGGGCGTGGACGAAGTGTTCGGTGAAGTCGTGCGGAATCATGGTGTCCCCAGTTCTTCGGTGGATTCGGCGTCGGGTTCCGGGTGGGCGGTGCGCGGAAACGCGGCCCAGTGGGTGACCACCGCGTCGTCGCCCGGGCGGGCGGGCCGGCGGTAGCGGTCGACCACGGCGAGGATGTCGTCGGACATTCGCCGGGCTTCTTCGGGCGTCAGGGAGAGCTGGTTGCTGGCCATCGAGGCGTTCTGTTCCCAGTTGTCCTGCCACCGTGGCAGCTCGGCAACGAATCGCGCCTCCTCCTCGTAGCGCTGCACCACGAGTTGGTGCAGGAACGAGGCCAGGTGCCCGGCCAGTTCCGGGTCGCCCGCGAAGTCGCCGGCGCGCATGGTCGTCGAGTCCTGTGCTGCTTTCCACCAGCGTTCGCGTTTCGAGCCTCGGCCGGGGTCTTCCGCGACCAATCCGGCGTCGGCCAGTTGGCGGAGGTGCCAGGACGTGGTACCGGAGCTCTCGCCGACGCGCTTGCCCAGCCCGGTGGCCGTCGCGGGGCCGTCGCGTTCGAGGAGGTCCAGAAGGCGCATCCGGAGCGGGTGGGCGAGCGCGCGCAGGGTGCGTGCGTCGAGGATCCGTTCGGTGCGTCCCTGGGAGCTCATGGCACCACTGTAGACCGCAGAGGATCCTTTGCAAAGAAGTCTCTGCAATCAGGCGGGCTTAGACTCGCCATCGTGGAGACGTCGGTGGCTAGCGCGAACGAGGCGCTGTTCCGGCCGGTGCGCGCGGGCAACGCGTTCGAGGAGACCGTCGAACGCCTACTGCAGGCCATCCGCCTCGGCGTGGTCGGTGCGGGGGAGCGGCTGCCGTCGGAGCGCGAGCTGGCGGAGCGGCTCGGGGTGAGCCGGGTGACGCTCAGGGAGGCCATCCGCGCGCTGGCCGACGCGGGTTACGTGGAGTCACGAAGAGGGCGCTACGGCGGCACGTTCGTGAACGAGAACCTGCCCGAGCCGCCACCGAGCAAAACGCGAGAAATCGACGCGGCCGCCTTCGAGGACGCGCTGTGCCTGCGCCACGTGCTCGAAACCGGCGCCGCCGAGGCCGCTGCCGCGCGGACGCTCAGCCCGGCCGACCGGCAGCACCTCAAGACCACGCTCGCGGAGGCCGCGGCCGCCGACCTGGTCGACTACCGGCGCAAGGACTCCCGCCTGCACCTCGCGATCGCCGAGGTCACGGCGTCGAGCTCGCTCACCACGGCGATGGCCGACGCCCGCACGCGCGTGAACCAGCTGCTCGACCGCATCCCCCTGCTCGAGCCCAACCTGGAGCACTCCAACGCCCAGCACGAGGCGATCGTCGACGCCATCCTCGCCGGCGATCCCGTGGCCGCGCGCCACGCGATGACCGAGCACATCGAGGGCACGGCGTCGCTGCTGCGTGCCTTCCTGTCGTGACCCGCCGTGAATTTCTCACCGAACCGCACAACCTTTTCACCCGTCCGGCCGTCGTCCCATCGTGCTACGCGACACGGATGCCGAGACGGATGGAGCCACCAGCAGTGTCACGAACGAGCCGCCCGATGATCCCCGCGCCCGCCGTCGCCGCCGGTGGCGCAAGATCCGCCGTATCGCGTACTGCGGCTTCGGCGTCTTCGTCGGCCTGCCGCTGATCGCGTTCTGGGTCGCCTACCTTCTGATGGACGTCCGCAGCCCGCAGGACGTGCTCGCCTCGCTCGACAAGACCGTGGAGCTGAAGTACTCCGACGGCAGCGAGCTGCTCAAGGTCCTGCCCGCCGACGGCGACCGATCCTTCGTGCCTTACGACAAGGTGCCCTCGAAGCTGCGCGACGCGATCATCGCCACCGAGGACCCGACGTTCTGGGACAACGCTGGCTTCGACCCCACCGGCATCGGCCGCGCGTTCCTGACCGGCGTCGGCGGCGGCTCGGGGATCACGCAGCAGTACATCAAGAAGTCGACCGGCGATGACGACGCGACGCTCGGGCGCAAGCTGCAGGAGCTGGTGCTCGCCACGAAGATCACGCAACAGCAGAGCAAGGAACAGATCTTCACCAGCTACGTGAACATCATCTCCTTCGGCCGCGGCACCTTCGGCCCGGCCGCGGCGATGAACGCGTTCTTCGGCCGGCCGCTCGACGACTCCATGACCTGGAGCGAAGCCGCGTTCCTGGCCGGGATGATCCAGTCGCCCTCGGTGCACGACCCCGCCGTTTCCGGCGACGCACACGCGGCCAAACGCTGGACGTACGTGCGCGACAAGCTCGTGCAGCGCGGTTACGTCAAGCCCGCCGACGCCGCCACGATGGCCTACCCCGGCAAGGAAATCCTGCCGCCGTCGGAGACTCGCGCGAGCGTGACCTACGACGAGTACCACGTGAAGCAGCAAGTGCTCAGCGAGCTCGAACAGGACGGGTTCTCGCTTTCCCGGCTGCAGCAAGGGAATCTGGTCGTGCAGACCACGCTCGACCGCAAGGCGCAGGCGTCCGCGCGCTCGACGCTGGCCGACCGCCTGAAGGGCGAGCCGAAGGAGTTCCGGGGCGCGCTCGTGTCCGTGGACCCGTCCACCGGGGCGGTGCGCGCGTACGACGGCGGCGACAACGGCGTCCGCGACTACGCCGGCACGGAACACCCGGCAGGCTCGGCGTTCTACCCCTTCACGCTCACGGCTGGTCTGCGCGCCGGCGTCTCGCCCGACGAACCCACGGCCGCGCCGGGCAAGATCGACTTCTTGGGTGAGGACTTCGAGTACCCGCAGAAATGCCCGGCGACCTGTACCTTGCGCACCGCGATGACCTCGGGCGCGGACACGCCGTACATCGGGCTGGCCAAACGCGTCGGCGCCGACGCGGTGAGCGCCGCGGCCCGCGACGCGGGCATCCCGGAGGCGGTCGACGGCTCGCCGACCCTGCGTGAGAAGGACGGGTTCCTGATCGGCTCGGGCCTCGCCGTCGGGCGGTATCCGTTGCGGCCGTTGGACTTGGCCGGGGCGTACGGGACCTTCGCGGCCGACGGGATGCGCGTGACGCCGCACCTCGTGGACAAGGTGCTCGACCAGGACGGCAGCGTCGTGTGGCAGCACGACGACGAGTCGCACCCCGCGTTCTCCGACGACCCGGGGGTGAGCGCGAAGATCTCCGCCGAGGTGACGAACGTGCTGCAGACGTTCCTGCCCGACGGCCGCCCCGCCGCCCTGCGCACGGGCGAGTTCCAGCACGGCAACTCGTCGGACAACCAGGACGCCTGGGCGATCGGCTACACCCCGCAGCTGGCCACGGCCGTCTGGGTCGGCTCGGACGACGAACGGCGGCTGTTCGACGCGCAGGGGAAGAAGCTGGTGGGTTCGACCGTGCCCGCGGACATCTGGCGGACGTTCATGGTGCAGGCGGAGCAGGGGCAGCCGATCAAGGAGAACGGTGGGATCGAGCCGAGGTTCGCGCCTCCGCTCGCGAAGCAGACGGCGCCGCCCGGTCGCTGATCGTGCCGTGAAGGGCGCCGTTCACGGGCGCCCTTCACGGAAGCGATCAGGTCAGCGCACGCGGGCGAGGACGAAACCGTCGTAACCCTTGTCTCCCACCGTCTGGATCGCGGTGGCATCGAGGCGGTCGTCGCCGGTGAGAGCCGCGAACATCTCGCGCACGCCCCGCACGGACGGGTCGGTGCTCGCGGCCTCGAGCACGGCACCGTCGCGCACGACGTTGTCGACCACGATCGTGGTGCCCGGCCGCGAAAGCCGCACGGCTTCGGCGACGTAAGGCGCGAGATTGGCCTTGTCGGCGTCGATGAAGACGAAGTCGAACGGCCCCGTGAGCGTGGGCAGGGTGTCGAGAGCGGCGCCGACGCGGATGTCGGCCACGTCGGGCCCGAAGCCGGCGCGGTCGAGGTTCGCGCGCGCCACGGCGGCGTGCTTCGGGTCGTATTCGCAGGTCACCAGCGTGCCGCCGGGCGGCAGGGCGCGGGCGAGCCAGATCGTGCTGTAGCCGCCGAGCGTGCCGATCTCAAGGATCGAGCCGGCGCCGGCGGTGAGGGCGAGCAGGTTGAGCAGTTTGCCTTGTGTGGGCGACACGGCGATGGCCGGCAGGCCGGCCGCGCCCGACTCGGCGAGGGCGGCGTCGAGCACCGGGTCGGCGGGGAGCAGGGCTTCGGCCAGGTAGTCGTCGACTGCGGTCCAGAGTTCGCGGGTCATGGCACCTCCGGCACCAATCTAACGACTATGCGGCGCGCCGGCCCGCCTTCGGGATCACCAGCGGGGTGCTCGTCTCGGGACACGGCATGACGCGGCACGGCAGTTCGAAGATCTTCTCCACGTTCTCCTCCGTCACGACCTCCTCGGGCGTTCCGGTGGCGAGCACCTGGCCGTCGCGCATGGCGATCATGTGGGTTGCGTAGCGGGCGGCGTGATTGAGGTCGTGGAGCACGGCGACGAGGGTGCGGCCCTGTTCGGCGTGCAGTTGCGCGCACAGGTCGAGAATGTCCATCTGGTGCGCGATGTCGAGGTAAGTCGTGGGTTCGTCGAGCAGCAGCAGGTCGGTCTGCTGGGCCAGCGCCATCGCCATCCACACGCGCTGGCGCTGTCCGCCGGACAGCTCGTCGACGAGCCGCTCGGCCAGGTCCGAGACGCCGGTCGCCGCCATGGACTCGGCGACCACGGCGGCGTCGTCGCGGGACCACTGGCGCAGCAGGCGCTGGTGGGGGTAGCGGCCGCGCGCGACGAGATCGGCGACGGTGATGCCGTCGGGCGCGACGGAGCTCTGTGGCAGCAGGCCGAGCCGGCGCGCGACCTCCTTGGCGCCGTAGCTGGAGATCACCGAGCCGTCGAGGTAGACGGAGCCCTTGCGGGGCTTGAGCATCCGCGCGAGCGCGCGCAGGAGCGTGGTCTTGCCGCAAGCGTTGGGGCCGACGATGACCGTGAAAGACTTGTCCGGGATGACCACGCCGAGGTCTTCGGCGACGGTGCGCCCGTCGTACGCGAGGGTCAGTTCCTCGGCGTGCAGCCGGGGCTCGGTCAAGGCCGGTGCTTCCGCGATCGTCTGGTCCACACAGGTTAGGCTAACCTAGTGACCCTCGTTCGGGGAGTTCCCTGGGTCGCATTCGCCGAACGTGACCAGCCGGTGTCATCATGCGGACGGGGTTCTGTGCGGTTCACGGCGTAAGCGAAGGTGGCGATGGATGACTACCGGGTCGTCGCGGACGAACTCGCCGCCGACATCGAAGCCGGGCGGCTGAGGCCGGGCGACCGCCTCCCGCCGCAACGCCGGTTCGCGCGCGACCGCGGCATCGCCGGCTCCACCGCCGCCCGCGTCTACGGCGAGCTGATCCGCCGCGGCCTGGCCGTCGGGGAGGTCGGCCGGGGCACCTTCGTACGGGCCGCGCGCCCGGCGCCCGAGCCCGCGCTGGCCGAACCCGGCGACGCGCGCGTGGACCTCGAGCTCAACTTCGCCGTGCTGCCGAGCCAATCCGCGAAGCTCGCGTACGCGCTGGAGCCGCTGCTTCGCGCCGACGTGTTCACGGACGCGCTGCACCCCGTCGGCGCCGCGGGGACGAAAGCGGTGCGTGAAGCCGCAGCGGGACTGCTGTCTCGCGGCAGCTGGGAGCCCGACCCGGCGACGGTTCTGGTGACGGGCAACGGCCGCCAGGGCATCGCCGCCGCGATCTCCACTTTCGTGCCGCTGGGCGAGCGGCTCGCGGTCGAGGCGCTGACGTACCCCGTGGTGAAGGCGCTGGCCACGCGGCTGGGTGCCCAGCTCGTGCCCATCGAAACCGACGCCGACGGCCTCGTCCCGGCCGCGCTCGAAGCCGCCCACGCGGCGGCGCCCGTGCGCGCGCTGTACGTGCAGCCGACGCTGCACAACCCCCTCGGGCCGACCATGCCGCCCGCGCGCCGCGCCGAGCTGGCCGACACCGTGCGGCGCCTCGACCTGCCGGTGATCGAGGACGGGATCTACACGTTCCTGCGCCCGGATGTCGAACCGCTGGCCGCGCTCGCGCCCGAGCGCACTGTGTTCGTCGACAGCCTGTCGAAGCGGGTCGCGCCCGGTCTCACCGCGGGGTTCGTGGTGTCGCCGGCGGCCTGGACCGCGCGGCTCGCGGGCGCCGTCCGTTCGGGTGGCTGGGGTTCGACGCGGTTCGCGATGGAGGCCGCCACGCGCTGGATCACCGGCGGCGCGCTGGCCGAGGTCGAGACCGCGAAGCGCATCGACGCGGCCGAGCGCGCCACGATCCTCGACGAGTGCCTCGCCGGGTTCACGGTCGTCGGTGATCCGGCCGCGTACCACCGCTGGTGGGAGCTTCCTGAGCAATGGCGCGCGGAGACGTTCGTGGCTGCCGCCGCCCGCCACGGCATCGCGTTGTCGCCGGCGGCTTCGTTCGCCGTGCTGCCGGGGCACGCGCCGAACGCCGTGCGGCTCGCGGTTTCGGCTCCACCCAAGAAAACCCTCGCGGCCGCGCTCGAGGTCCTCGCGACGTTGGCGGCCGGCTCGCCCGACGACACGTTGCCGGACTGAAGCCTCAGCGCACCCACTTGCCGACGAAGCTCCCGCACGCCACCGGTTGTCCGGTCAGCCGCGCGCGCAAGGCGTTCTCCAGCCCCAGGTAGTCGACGATCGGCGCATCCACCGCCACATGAGCGGGCACCGGGCCGCCCTGCGCCAGCGTCTTGTTCGGCACGGTTTCGAACAGCACCAGGTAGTCGCCCTCGCGATCGAGGTCCGCCGCGGTGGCGAGCATGCGCTGCGGCGCGTCACCGACGATCTCCAACGGCAGCGGCCACTCCAGCGGGAACGGGTTGCGCAGCCCGAAAGCCGGGTACGCGAACGGGTTGTCGGGCAGCACCGCGACGCGGGAGGCCGGGTAGCGCTGCAGACAGTCGCGGATCTGGGCGACGTAGGTGTAGGTCGCCGGGTTCGTGCGGATGCCGCGCATGGCCGGGCTGACCGTGCCGAGGTCGGCCGTGAGCTTGTCGTGTGACAGGTCGAGGTACGCGGCTTCGTCGTGGTGCGCCACGACCGCCCAGCCGCACAGTGCCACCGTGACCAGGCCTGCCGTGGTGGTGAGCCACGTGCGGCGCAGCACCGGGGAAAGGTCCGGCAGCACGAAACCCAGCAGCAGCAACGCCGTGAGCGCCAGCGAGCCGGTGAGCAGCGTCGGGGTGTCGTTGCCCCACGACAGGCTCGTCATGAACCCCGTCGCGAGTACGAGCAGCCCAGCCCAGGAAACCTTGCGCCGCACGGTCGCGTGGACCACGACGGCGACGGCCAGGATCCACCACAGCACGTCGGCCCAGCGCGACGAAGCCGTGAGCCGCCCGTCGACCACCGTCCACGCCACCGCGGCCGCGCCGCCGAGCGCGAGCAGCCACGACGCCGCGCGCCCGGCCGCGCCGAGTCGTTCGCCCGCGAGCCGCAGCACCAGCAGCACTACGGCGATGGCGGCGAAGAACGTGAGCTCCCGCACCGGAGGGTGCAGCAGGACCTGTGGGTCTTCCAGCCACAGGCCGAGCAGCCGTTCGCCGTACGCGGGCACGCCGCCCGTCAGCTGCCCGACCATCTCGCCGAAGCCGCCGCCGATGCTCACCCAGGCCACGTAGGCGATCCCGAACGCGCCCAACGCCGGCAGGTCACCCGGCAGGCGGCGCAGCCGGTTCGGGTAGCACAAGGTCCAGACCAGCCCGATCACCGCGGCGAGCACGAAGCTCTGCTTCACGAACACCGCCGCGCCCAGCAGCGCGAGCCCGCCGAGCCGCGCGTACGGGTTTCCCTTGCGCAGCCCGGAATCCAGGGCCCACGCGCCGCACGCGGTGAGCGTGATCCCGTCGACGGTGTGCCACGCCATGAGCGGGAAGCCGTTGAGGTTCAGCAGAGCCGCCGCCGCGACCAGCGCCGTGCGGCCGGGTCCCCACGACAGCACCGGCCGCCGCGTCACGAGCACGGCGAACGCGATCGTCGCGAGGGTGATCTGCACCATCGCCAGACCGCTGGACGCGAAGAACAGCGGCCCCGGCAGCGCGAAATCGACCACATGCAGGATCGCCGAGCCGAGCGGCCGCGCGGAGATGATGTCGGCGTGCGGCACTTCGCCCTGCAACACCCGCCACGCCTGCGCGAGGATGAAGCCCTGGTCGGACGGATGGAAGCCGAACCGGCCCACACGCAGCTCCGTCGCCACGGCGAGCACGAGTACCCACGCGACGTGCGCACTCACCCGAAACGCGACCCGCCGCCGCCGGACCACCTCGGCGGCCGTGGGCAGCGCCTCGGCGACGTCCACTCCGTGTCCTTTCGCCTCGGCTGTGTTTTTTGCCTCGGCTTCGCCGAGGCGTGCGAGATCGCCTGGAAGCCGGTGTTGGGATTGAGCGGTCGGATCGGCCGGGGGCCGATCGCACCGCCCAATCCCAACACCGGCGCGATCTCGCGCCGTGGTTGCCTAGGGGCCGGGTCAGGCCCTGCGGGGTCAGAGTAGCCGGGTGATGGTGGCGGAGAGTGAGGCCGGTGCGGGGAGCGGTAGGCCAGGTGGGCTACGGCGTCGGCCCGCAGGTCCCTGGTCGTCACGTTCACGATGTGCCGAAGCGGCGCTCGGTCATCAACGGCGGCGGCCGGAGGTTGACCCGTGTGGCGTCGGAGTTGTGACGGTCGGTGGGCGGTCGCGCCGAGTGGCGGTTCGATCGGCCAGGTTCTGTAGGCGCCCACAGCGCGAGATCGCGCCGGCTTCCGGATGGGGCGGTGCGATCGGCCCCCGGCCGATCCGACCGGCC
>NZ_JBEXHL010000042.1:0-78400 GCF_040607795.1 Amycolatopsis sp. NPDC005232
CGGGGCGCGGCCACCGCCCGCGCAGGCGGCGCACCAGCATCGGGCCGGCCGCTGGGAGGTTGAGGAAGGCCGTGCGCATCAGGAAGGTGCCGTACGCGCTGAACAGCCCGGGCGCGACGATGCCGGCCAGGGTGTTGAGCCAGCCGAGGCCCTGCACGATCTGGTACTGCGAGATCAGGTACGCCTGCGAGGGCACCAGCAGGATCGACAGCACGAGACCGAGCAGCACCGCCCGCCCGCGGAAGCGCATGCGGGCGAACGCGTACCCGGCGAGCGTGCACAGCACGATCTGGGCGAGCGTGCGGATCACCGTGATGAGCACCGAGGTCCACAGCTGCGACAGGAACGGCAGCCGCTGGAACACCGCCGCGTAGTTCTGCCACTGCAGGTGCGCCGGCCAGAACGTGGGCGTCACGCTCTGCACCTCGGCGTTGGTGGACAACGACATCACGATCTGCCAAAGGAACGGGAAGGCCATGATCAGCCCGCCCACCCCGAGCACGAGGTGGATCAGCGCGTGGGACTGCCGCCGGCGCCGTTTTCTAGGCATTGCCGGTCCACCTCCGTTGCAAGCGGAACTGCACGAGCGTGACGAGACCGATGAGCACGAAGATGACCATCGCGATGGCCGCGGCGAAACCCTTGTCGTTCTGGACGAAACCCGCGTCGTAGAAGTAGTAGACGAGCGACATCGTTTTCGGCAGCACCGCGTTGTGGTTGCCCAGCAACGCATACAGCAGGTCGAAGAGCTGGAAGCTCGCGATGGTGGTCACCACGATCACGAAGAACACGCTGGGCGCCAGCTGCGGCAGCGTGATCGAGCGGAACTGGCGGAAGCGGCTCGCGCCGTCGAGCTCGGCGGCCTCGTACAGCTCCGTCGGGATGTTCTTCAGGCCCGCGCCGAGCACGATCATCGAGAAGCCCAGCGAGGACCACAGGCCCACCACGGCCACCGCGGCGAGCGCGAAGCCGGGCGTGTTGACCCACGACGGGCCGGTGATCCCGATCCGCGACAGTGCCCAGTTGAGGATGCCGTAGTCACCGTTGAAGATCATGCGCCACACCAGCGCGACGGCGGCGGGCATCGCCACGTACGGCAGGAAGAACAGCACGCGGTAGAACTGCGCGAACCGCAGGTCCCGGGTGTTGAGCAGGCTCGCGAGCCACGCCGCGATGGGCACGCCGAGCAGCACCACGGCCGTGTAGATCACGGTGTTCAGCAGCGACCGGTACAGCTGCGGGTCGGTGAACAGCCGGCTGTAGTTGTCCAGCCCGGACCACTTGAAGCCACCGAACACGCCCCAGGTGGTGAACGAGTAGAACGCCGTCTGCAGGATCGGCCAGATGTAGAAGACGAGCACTCCGGCCAGCAGCGGCAGCACGAACGCCCAGGGCCACAGCCCGTCCCCGCGCCGGACGCCGCGCCGCTTCCGCCGGGTGGCGGGAGCGGCGGGCGCCGGAGCGGACTCGGAGACGTCGGCGGACACGGCGCTCATTCCTTGGCCAGGTCCGCGTTCATCTGTGACGCCAGATCCTTCAGCACGGCGTCGACGGGCTTGGTGCCGTCGAAGGCGTCGGGCAGCAGGTTGGTCTCGAGCGTGTTCCATGCGGCGGTGTTCTTCGACACCGGCAGCGGCTTCGCGTAGGAGACCTCGTCGAGGAACAGCTGCAGGTCCACGCCCGGCATGGACTTCGCGAACGCGTCCTGCGTGCCGTTGTAGGCGGGGATCACCGCACCGAGGTCACCCTGCTGCTGCTGGGCTTCCTTGCTCGCGAGGAACACCTGCAGCGCCTGCGCGGCCTGCTTGTTGGGGCTGTTCGTGGCGACCACATTGGACAGACCGTGGATCACGGTCGCCTGCTGGTCGCCCTTCGGCACGGGGAGCACCACGACGTCCTTGGCGATCGGCGCCGCGGCGACCTCGCTGCGGGCCCAGCTGCCGCCCTGGTACATCGCCGACTTGCCGGAGACGAACCACTGGTCACCGGTGGTGTCGGTGAGCTGCTTCATCGTCGGCATCGCCTTGGACTTCACCAGGTCGGTCCAGAACTGGATGCCTTTCTGCGTCTTCGGGTCGTCGTAGGCGGACGTCTTGCCGTCGGGCGAGATCACCGAGCCGCCGGACTGGAAGATGGTGTTGTAGTAGGTGGTCTGGCCGTCCATGCCGGCGGAGATGCCGTAGACGCCCTTGCTGGAGAGCTTCTGCGAGATCTGCGTGGCGGTGGACTGCAGGTCGGCCCACGTCCAGTCCTTGCTCGGGATCGGCACGCCGGCTTCGGCGAACAGTGCCTTGTTGACCCAGACGCCGATGGTGTCGAAGTCCTTCGGCACGCCGTACTGCACACCGTCCAATGTGTACAGCTGGTCCAGCGACTGCGGGTAGTTCTTCGGGTCGATCGCGCCGGCCTTCACCTCGCTGGTGACGGGCTCGATCTTGCCGTTGCTCGCGTAGAGCTGGAAGTTGGGGCCGTTCATCCAGAACAGGTCGGGCAGACTGTCACTGGAGGCCTCGGTCTGCAGCTTGGTGAAGTAGTTCGCGTACGGGGTGACGTCCACGTTCACCTTGATGTTCGGATATTTCTTGTTGAACTCGGCCAGGTTGGCGTTGATCGCCTTGACCTGGGTCTGGTCCCAGACCGCGTAGGTCAGGTTCGCCGAGACGCTTGCGTCGGGCGGGCTGTACGGGGTGTCCGAATCGGACGCGGTGGACGCACCCGTGGACGAGCACGCGGCGAGCGTGGCGGCGGCGGCCACCGTGCCGGCCACCGCGGCCAGGGCTCGGCGGGGGAATGAAGCCATCGGGATTCCTTTCAGCGGGCGGGGGAGACGATCAGGGTCAGCGGGTGCCGGCGGGGAAGTGGGCGCGCACGGCGGCGGGCAGCTCGGGCACGTCGAGGGGAACCGAGCCGTTGCGCAGCGACCGGGTGGCCAGCGCGCCGGCGGCCACGGCCTCGCGGGCGGCGACCGGCGAGAGCGTCGGCGTCTCGCCGTCGATCACGTAGCGCAGGAACTCGGTCATGGTGAGCAGGTCGGCGTCGGCGTGGCCTTCTTCGACGCCTGAGATCGGGTACTCGCGGTCGCCGTCGGCTGACCAGCCGCGGCGGTGGTTCCACACCTTCACCACGCCGCCGCCGGTGTCGCCGAAGTTCTCGGCCCGGCCCTCGGTGCCGATCACGGTGTAGTTGCGCCAGTAGTCCGGGGTGAAGTGGCACTGCTCGTAGCTGGCGAGCACTCCGTTGTCGAGGGTCATGAGCACCAGGGAGACGTCCTCGACGTCGACCACCTCGTTGAGACCGGTCTGCGCGGCCGGGGGCCAGTTGTCGAAGGAGAACCAGTCCTGCATCAGCTCGTTCTCGTGGCCGCCGCGGTCGGTGATGCCGCCGTAGACCGCGAGCTGCCCCATGCCGACGACGCGGCGGGTGTAGCCGCCGGCCAGCATGTGGATCACGTCGAGGTCGTGGCTGGCCTTCTGCAGCAACAGGGAGTTGACCTTGCTGCGGTCGGCGTGCCAGTCCTTGAAGTAGTAGTCGCCGCCGTTGCCCACGAAGTGGCGGCACCACACGGTTTTGACCTCGCCGATCTCGCCGCGGGCGACCACGTCGCGCAGCGCGCGGGCCACGCCCGAGTGCCGGAAGTTGTGTCCGATGTAGAGCGGCGTGTTCGACTCCTGTGCGGCGGCCAGCACGGCGTCGGCGTCTTCGAGCGTGATCGCGAGCGGCTTCTCGAGGTAGACGGCGATGCCCGCGCGCAGCAGGTCGACGGCGATCTCGGCGTGAGTCCAGTCCGGCGCGGTCACGATCGCGGCGTCGACGAGTTTGCGGTCGATCAGATCCGTGTGCTGCTCGACGACGTCGATCTCGCCGAACAGCTCACGGGCCCGGGCGCGGCCGGCCTCGGTCGGGTCGGCCGCGGCCACCACGGTCGCGGCCAGCCCGGACTCCGCGATGTGCCGGGCGATGACGGCGCGCTGGCCGACTCCCACCACACCCACGCGGACAGCTTCGCCGTTTCCCACCTGGTCACCTCACCTCTGCGTGATATTGATCTGTATGATGGCAAACCAATCACTAATGCACAACACGCGATGATGAGTCTGCTCAGACGCGTGCGCGAACCGTTACGTGAGCCTCGGCCGGTCCGGGGTCAGCTCGCGACCACGAGCTCGACCGACGCGGCGGCCAGCTCGGCGGCGAACGAAGCGGGCACTTCGGCGTCCGTGACCAGCACGTCGATCTCCGCGAGGCGGCAGATGCGCGCGAAGGTGGACTTCATCAGCTTCGTGGCGTCGGCGACCACGATCACGCGCCGCGCGACCTGGCTGAAATGCCTGCTGACCTCGGCTTCTCCCTCGTGCAGGGTGGTGGCGCCGTACTGCGCGCTCAGCCCGTCGACGCCGAGGATCACGGTGTCGAGGGCGAACGCCGCGAGCGCGTTCGACACCAGTGAGCCGACCAGCTCGTAGGACTGGCGCCGGGCCACGCCGCCGGTGACCACGATCTTCACGTGCGCGCGCACTGACAGCTCGTAACCGATGTTCAGGGCGTTGGTCACGATGGTCAGGCCGGTTTCGCCGTCGGCGCGGATGAACCGCTCGCTCTTGCCGAGCGCGCGGGCGACCTCGGTGGTCGTGGTGCCGCCGTTGATCCCGACCGTCTCGCCGGGCCGGACCAGTTCGGCGGCGGTGCGGGCGATCGCGGTCTTGGCCTCGGCCTGGCGCGCGATCTTGTACTGCAGCGGCAGCTCGTAGCCGGCGCCGAGGGCCGCCGCGCCGCCGTGCGTGCGGGTGATCAGGCGCTGGTCGGCGAGGATCGAGAGGTCGCGGCGCGCGGTGGCGGGGGAGATGCCGAGCGTTTCGCCGATCTCTGTGATCGTCACGTTCCCTCGTTCGCTCACCAGCTCGAGCAGGGCGTTGAGGCGTTGCTGGGGTGTCATCGGGCAGCTCGCGTTCGAGGTCGAGGGGCAGGATCGACTCATCCTAGAGGTCATCTCCACTGAGCCGGATGATTGAAGATGACGTATATCGCTCACTCCAATCAAGAATGATCGTCTATGCTCACCATGCGATCACGTCGATCGCCCTCGGATCGAAAGGTCTCCATGTCCGACTCCTTCGTGTCCCGTGAGCTGGCGTCCCAACCGCAGATGTGGCGCACGGCGGCAGAGCTGTTCCCCTCCGTCGCGAGCGCGCTGCCGCAGCCGGGGGAACGCGTCGCCGTCGTCGGGTGCGGCACCAGCTGGTTCATCGCCATGAGCTACGCCGTCGCGCGCGAGCAGCGCGGGCACGGCCTGACCGACGCGTTCGCCGGGTCCGAGTACCCGCGTGCGCGCCAGTACGACCGCGTGGTCGCGATCTCGCGCTCCGGCACCACGACCGAGATCGTCGACCTGCTCGGCGCGCTCGACTCGCAGCGCACGGTGCTGATCACGGCCGTGGGCGACGCGCCGGCCGCCGCGGTGGCCGACGAGGTCGTCGAACTTCCCTTCGCCGACGAGGAATCCGTGGTGCAGACGCGGTTCGCGACGACCACACTCGCGCTGCTGCGCGCGGGGCTCGGCGACGACGTCGAAGCGCTGGCGGGGCAGGCCGAGCAGGCGCTGCAGGTGCCGATCACCGAGCTGCTCGACGCCGAGCAGGTGAGCTTTGTCGGCCGCGACGCCGCCGTGGGCCTCACGTTCGAAGCCGCGTTGAAGACTCGCGAGGCCGCGCAGTTCTGGGCAGAGTCGTACCCGGCCATGGACTACCGCCACGGCCCGATCGCGATCGCGCAGCCCGGCCGGCTCGTGTGGTCGCTCGGCGCGACGCCTGAGGGCCTGGCCGACGACATCGCCCGCACGGGCGCGACGTTCGTCCACCACGACCTCGACCCGATGGCGGCTTTGGTTGTGGTGCAACGGTTCGCCGTCGCGCTGGCCGTGCGCCGCGGGCTCGACCCCGACCACCCGCGCTCGCTCACGCGCTCGGTCATCCTCACCTGATGGCGGTGCTCGGTGTCGACGTCGGCGGCACCACGGTCAAGGCGCGTGTCACCGGCGACGACGGCGCGGTGCTCGCGCAGTGGCGCGAGCCCACGCCGACGGGCGACCCGCAGGCGTTGGCGGGGCTCGTGCGCCGTGCCACCCAGTGGTACCCGGTCGACGCCGTGGGCCTCGTCGTGCCCGGCATCGTCGACGAGCGCGCGGGCCTGTGCCTGCAGGCCGTGAACCTCGGTTGGCGCGACGTTCCGGTGCGGGAGCTCGTTTCCGCTTCGGTGGACGTGCCGTTGGCGTTCGGGCAGGACGTCCGCGCCGGCGCGCTGGCCGAGGTCCGCACGGGCGCGGCGGCCGGTTCTTCGGAACCGGTTCTGTTCGCGGCCGTCGGCACCGGCCTGGCCGGCGCCCTCGTGGTCGACGGCCGGGTGCTCGACAGCCCGTGGGCCGGCGAAATCGGACAGGTGCTCTTGGCCGGCGGCGGACGGGTGGAGGAGGTCGCCTCTGCCTCCGCCCTCGCGCGCCACGCCGGCGCGCCCGACGCCTTCACCGTCGCCGAACGCGTCCGCGGCGGCGACGGCGCCGCCCTTACCGCTTGGCACGAGTGCGTCCGCGTGCTCGCCGAGTCCATCGCCTGGACCACCGCCGCCGTGGGCTGCGGCACCGTCGTGGTCGGCGGCGGACTGGCCGAGGCGGGCGCCCTGCTGCTCGACCCGCTCACCCACGAGGTCGCTGCCCGCCTCGGCATCCTCCGCGCGCCGTCGGTCGTCCGCGCCCACCACGGCGACGCGGCCGCGGTCATCGGTGCGACGTTGCTGGCGCAGGACTTGCTGGCCGCGGGAGTGGCCCGATGACCGGCGTTGTGCTCGATCCGGCAGCGGGAGCCACCGATCGCGTGCCGCGGCACAAGGCGGTGACCGTGCGAGCGCACCGAGGTTGCGCGGCGCTTGTCGGCGCAGGACTCGCTCGTCGTGGGCGCTCGCCCGTGATCGGTGCGACGTTGCCGGCGCAGGACTTGCCGGCCGCGGGAGTGGCCCGATGATCGTCGTGGTCACGCCGAATCCGGCGGTGGACGTCACCTACCGCGTGGCGCGGCACGAGCCCGGCGAGACGAACCGCGTTCTCGAGGTCCAGCGCAGGCCCGGTGGCAAAGGGCTGAACGTCGCGCGCGTGCTGGCCGGGCTGGGGGTCGAGGTGCTGGCCCTGCTGCCGCTCGGGGGTGAGGCCGGGCGGTGGGTCGCGCGTGAACTGACTGTGCCGCATGAAGTCTCGCCGCTTGCGGGGGAGACGCGGACGACGGTGACCGTCGTGGGTGAGGGGCATCCGACCGTCTACACCGAGCCCGGGCCGCAGACGAGCGAAGCCGAGTGGACCGCGTTCGGCGAGCTGCTCGGACGGCGGCTCGCGGGCGCGGAGCTGCTGGTCGTCTCGGGGTCGTTGCCGCGTGGGGCGCGGGCGGAGTTGCTCGGGGACTGGGTGTGGGCGGCGCACGAGGCCGGTGTCCGGGTGCTCGCCGACGTTTCCGGGCCCGCACTGGTGGCAGCGGCGAATGCCGGGGCGGATGTGGTGAAGCCGAACCTCGCGGAGCTGCTCGACGCGACGTCCACTGTGGACGAAGGCGCCGGCGCCGCCGAACTGAAGCGGCGGGGCGCCGGGCTCGTGGTCGTCTCGCGTGGCGCCGAGGGGATCGCCGCGCACACACCGGACGACACCATCGAAGTCCCCGCTGTCCCCGGCGTCACCGGAAACCCGACCGGAGCCGGCGACGCCGCGACCGCAGGCCTCGCGGCGGCGCTTGTCGACGGCGTCCCCCTGGCCCAAGCGCTTCGCCGCGCCGCCGCGCTCGGGGCGGCGGCCGTGCTGCGCCCGGTGGCGGGCGAGGTCGACCTCCAGGCCTACCGACGTTTTCTCGAACCGAACGGAGAACCCGCATGATCACCCGCCCGGCTCTCGCCCGGATCCTCGCGTCGGCGCGTGAGCGCAACGCCGCGGTCGGCGCGTTCAACGTCATCCTGCTCGAACACGCGGAGGCCATCGCGAGCGGCGCCGAGCAGGCCGGCGTGCCCGTGGTGCTGCAGATCAGCGAGAACTGCGTGCGCTACCACGGCGGGCTGGCGCCGATCGCGCTCGCGTCGCTGGAGATCGCCAAGCGCGCGAAGGTCGAGGTGCTCGTGCACCTGGACCACATCGAGGACCAGGACCTGGTGCGCGAAGGCGTCGAGCTCGGCGTGGACAGCGTGATGTACGACGGGTCCCGCCTGCCCTACGACGAGAACGTGCGCACCACCCGCGAGATAGCCGACCTGTGCCACGCGGCGGGCATCGCCGTGGAAGCGGAGCTCGGCGAGGTCGGCGGCAAGGACGGCGTCCACGCTCCGGGCGCCCGCACCGACCCGGCCGAGGCCGACGCGTTCGTGAAGGCCACGGGCGTCGACGCGCTGGCGGTCGCCGTCGGCACGTCGCACGCCATGGTGTCGCGCACGGCCAGCGTCGACCGCGCGCTCGTCTCGCGGCTGCGCGACGCGGTGGCGGTGCCGCTGGTGCTGCACGGCTCGTCCGGCCTGTCCGACGACGAGCTGCGCGGCGCCGTCGAGAGCGGGATGACGAAGATCAACATCTCGACGCACCTGAACGGCCTGTTCACCCGCTCGCTCAAGCAGTTCCTCGACGAGCGACCGGACGTCGTCGACCCGCGCAAGTACGTCCGGCTCGGGCGCGCGGCCGTCGAAGAGGAGACCGCGCGCCTGCTGCGCCTGCTGGCTGCCTAGGCTTTTCGCTTGGCGGCCAGGCGATCGGCTCGGGGCCACCGCACGTCGGTGGCCCAGCCGAAGCGCTCGAACAGCCAGATCACGCGCGCCGACACGTCGACCTGGCCGCGCAGCACGCCGTGGCGCGCGCAGGTCGGGTCGGCGTGGTGGGAGTTGTGCCACGACTCGCCCATGGACAGGATCGCGAGCGGCCAGAAGTTGGCGGCCTTGTCGCGGCTGGCGAAGGGGCGTTCGCCGATCAGGTGGCACACGGAGTTGACCGACCAGGTCACGTGGTGCAGCAGCGCGATGCGCACCAGGCCCGCCCAGAAGAACGCCGTGACGGCGCCCCACCACGACAGCGTGATCAGCCCGCCCAGCGCGGCCGGCAGGGCGACGCTGAGCGCGATCCACAGCGCGAAGAAGCGGTTCACCAGCCGCAGGTCGCGGTCGCCGACCAGATCCGGGGCGAAGCGGTCGGCGTTGGTCACCTCGCGCTTGAACATCCAGCCCATGTGCGCGTGCCAGAACCCGCGCAGCAGCGCCGCCGGCGACGTGCCGAACAGCCACGGCGAGTGCGGATCGCCCTCGCGGTCGGCGAACGCGTGGTGGCGGCGGTGGCTCGCGACCCAGAAGATCACCGAACCCTGCACCGCCATGCTCCCCGACACAGCCAGCGCGATCCGCAGCGCGCGCGGCGCCTTGAACGCGCCGTGCGTGAAGTAGCGGTGGTACCCGACGGTCACGCCGAGCGTGCCGAACGTGTAGAAGACGACGAACAGCGCCGCGTCGACCCAGCTGAGCCCCCAGCCCCACAACAGCGGTACGGCGGCGACCAGCGCCACGAACGGCACCAGCAGGAAAGTCTTGAGCACGAGCATCTCCGCCGGACCCCGGCGTCCGGAGATCAACGGCTTTACGGTGCTGGACTGGACGGACGTCATGAGCGTCACCTCGCGGCGCTTCGGATGGCGATTCCGAGCCGAAGAGTAGGTGCCCGTTCTGTCCGCTGCGCCGACGGCGAGCCGACGGAGAGTTACGAAGGCGTGGCCGTCCGGGGCGTCAGCCGGCCGGGGTGAGTTCGCGGTCCGTCGGAGGCGCCGGTTCCAGCGACACCACCGGGCCGCGGTCGCGGGTGCCGGTCCACAGCGCCGCCGTGACGACGATGACCAGGGCCGAGCCGAGCACGTGGAACGACACCATCGCCTCGGGGACGCCGAGCGCGTACTGCACGGTCCCCAGCACACCCTGCGCGAGCGCCACCGCCCAGACCCACGCGTAGCGCTGCCACACGCTCTTCGGCGCGCCCACGCGCAGCAGCTGCAGGCCGAAGACCGCGAGGACCACGAGGTAGACGATCAGGAGTCCGCTGTGGACCTGGGCGAGCTTCTCGATGGGGACGTCGAGGCGGTGGGTGTGGATGTCGCCGCCGTGCGGGCCCGCGCCGGTGACGGTCGTGCCGGCGATGAGGACGGCCCACATCAGCACCGTCAGCAGCACCAGCACCTTGCGACCCAGCGGCGGCACGAGCGGGCGTGCGGGTTCGTCGCCTTCGCGGAAGGCGCGCAGCAGCAGCACGGCCAGCCAGATCAGCGGGGTCGACGCGAGGAAGTGGATCGCGACCGTCCACCATTCCAGCTTCGCCAGCACGGTGATGCCGCCGAGCACGGCCTGCAGGACGACGCCGCCCGGCATCGTCCAGGCGAGCACGAGCAGGCGCTTGCGGCTCGGGTGGTCGATGAGGATGCGCCACGCCGTGAGCACCGCCAGCGCCGCTACGACGATGACCGCGCCCGTCAGCATGCGGTTCGAGAACTCGATCCACTGGTTGACCGCGTGGATCCCGGGGTGCTGCACCGGCACGAGACTGCCCGGCACGCACTGCGGCCACGTCGGGCAGCCGAGGCCCGAACCCGTCACCCGCACCACGGACCCCGTGACGCCGATGCCGCCCATCGCCACCACGGCGGCGATCCCGACGGCGCTCTGCACGCCGACGGAGGGATAGGGCAGGCGGGCGATCAAACTGCGAAGAGGCACGGGGGAATCGTACTCGCGCGCAATTCCGCGCTTTCCCGCCGTATGCGCGGCGACGCTTTTCTCACACCCGTTTCACGAGCACTCAGGTGAGTTTTGTGGTCCGTGTCGCGATAAGTCCGGCCACGATCGCCCACACGGCGAGCACCGCCATCGGCCCGACGGCGAAGTGACCGTCCACCAGTGCCGCGCGCATGCCTTCCGCGAGCGCGCCCGAGGGCAGCAGCGAGACGACCACGCCGAGGCCCGCCGGCAAAGCCGAAGGCGCCAGCAGGATCCCGCCGGCGAGCAGCAGCACGAACCACACGATGTTGGCCAGCGCCAGCACCGCTTCGGCTCGCAGGGCGCCGCCGAGCAGCACGCCCAGTGCGCCGAACGCGGCCGTGCCCAGCACCAGCAGCACGATCGCCGACGCGATTCCGGCGCCCGACGGCGACCAGCCCAGGAACGCCGCCACCACGCCGATCACGAGCGACTGCAGCACGACCACCACGAGCGCCGCGACCACGCGCCCGGCCACGAGGAGCCAACGCGGCAGCGCGGTGGCCGAAAGCCGTTTGAGCACGCCGTAGCGCCGGTCGAAGCCGAGCGCGATGGCCTGTCCGGTGAACGCGGACGACATCACGGCCAGCGCGAGGATCCGCGGTGTGATCCAGTCCACTTTGGACGCCGAGCCGAGCTGGCTCGCGGGCAGGATGTCGAGCAGGCTCAGGCCGATGAGCAGCGCGAGCGGGATGATCAGCGTGAGCAGCAGCTGTTCGCCGTGGCGCAGCGTCAAAGCGGCCTCGACGCGCGCGTGCGTGCGCAGCATCCGGCCCAGCGGCCCGCGGCCCGGCGCCGGGGTGAAGGTGCCTTCCGGGAACGTCGTGCTCACGCTCGCAGCTCCCGTCCGGTCAGCTCGAGGAAAACCTCTTCCAGCGTGCGCCGGCCCACCTGCAGCTGTTCGGGCAGCACGCCCTGTTGCGCACACCACGACGTGACGGTCGACACCACCTGCGGATCCACCGCGCCTTCCACGAGGTACGAACCGGGCGATGACTCGCTCACGCGATAGCCCTCCGGCAACGCCGCCGTGAGCAGCGACAGGTCCAGCCGCGTGCGCGCGCGGAACCGCAGCTGCGCGGCGTCGCCCTCTTCCAGCGTCAACGAGTGGGGCGAGCCCTGGACCACGACCTTGCCGTGGTCCACGATCACGACCTGGTCGGCGAGCGCTTCCGCTTCTTCCATCAGATGTGTGGTGAGCAGCACGCTCACGCCGTCGCTGCGAAGCGCGGCCAGCAGCTCCCACACCAGGCGCCGCGCCTGCGGGTCCATGCCCGCGGTCGGCTCGTCGAGGAACACCAGCTCGGGGCGCCCGACGAGCGCGCACGCGAGCGAAAGCCGTTGCTGCTGCCCGCCGGAGAGGCGTTTGAACGGGGTGCGCTTCGCGCCAGCCAGCCCGAGCACGTCGAGCAGCCACGCGGGGTCGAGCGGATTCGCCGCGCACGACGCGACGAGGCCGAGCATTTCCGCGGCGTGCACGCCCGGGTAGGCGCCGCCGCCCTGCGGCATGATGCCGACGCGCGGGCGCAGCCGGGCGCTGTTCTTCACGGGATCGAGGCCGAGGACCCGGACTTTTCCGGCGTCAGGCTTGCGAAACCCTTCGCAGATCTCCACCGTGGTCGTCTTGCCCGCGCCGTTGGGCCCGAGCAAGGCCAGCAGGCAGCCACGCTCCATCCGCAGGTCGAGCCCGTCGACCGCGGTGGTGGAGCCGTAGCTTTTCACCAGGCCGGTGATCTCGACCGCTGGGTTGTCCACAACGAATTACGATACGACGTCCACCACGGCGGGCCGTTCCGGGGACGTCCTGGAGAGCAGGAGCGGCGAAAGGCGGTACACCCACGCGAGCCCGCCGAGCGTCACGAGCACGGCCGCGCCGTAGGCCCACGGCAGGATGTAGGCGTGGCCGTCGAACGTGCTCCCGGTGGGCGGCAGCAGGAACGGCAGCCCGGCGCTGACCACGGTCGCGGCCACGCGGAACCGCGACGTGCCCGCCGCCGCGGCCAGAGGGATCACAGCCCACAGCACGTACCACGGCTGCAGGTTGATCTGCAGGATCATCGCGGCGCCGAGCGCCACCCCGAGCCCGATGATGGGCCGGTAGCGCCACTTGAAGCTGGCCCACAGGAACTTGACGGTGACGAACGCCGTCACCAGGTAGCCGAGCGCGCCGATGATGGGCACCAGCGCGTCGGTGTGGTTGCCGAGCCCGAGCGCGATGCCGAGCACCCCGGTGAGGTTCGCGAGCTCGGCGGTGGGGGAGATCCACGAGCGCACGAGGCCGGGGGTGCCGAGCGCGCCGATCCAGCCGAAGCCCAGACCCGTGCCGTAGGAGACCGCGACGAGCACCGCACCGAACAGCAGCGCCATCGGCACTCCGGCCCGCACGAGGTCCTTGATGCTCCCGTGCCAGCGCCGCGCCACCATCACCGCGAAGAACGGCAACGCGAGCAGTGCGGGCACCTTGACCGCGGCCCCGAGCGTGATGATCGCGACACCGAGCCCGATGCACAGCAGCTCGCCCTTGGCCATCGGCGGTGGGGAGTCGCCCTTGACGCGCACCGGCAGCCGCCGGATGCCGACCTCCAGCCCGGCGACCATCAGTCCGATGGCCAGCGCGTCGTTGTGGGCGCCGGCGATGAAGTGGAAGATCAGCAGCGGGTTGGCCGCGCCCAGCCACAGCGCCGTCACCGGTTGCACGCCGAAGCGGCGCGCCAGCCGCGGCACGGCCCACACGATGAGGACCACGCCGACGAGCGCCAGGCCGCGCTGCAGCAGCACGCCCGTCACGATGTCGTTGCCGCCGATCGGCGCGAGCCAGCCGCCCAGGCGCAGCAGCAGCGGCCCGTACGGCGCCGGCGTCTCGCGCCACATGTTGGCCACGCCCGCGGTGAGCGGGTCGGCGACGCCGAGCGCCTGGGCCGGGCCCAGGGTGTACGGGTCCATCCCGCGGTGCACGATCTCGCTCTGCGCGAGGTAGCTGTAGACGTCCCGGGAGAACAGGGGCGGGATGAGCAGCAGCGGCGCCACCCACATCGCGATCGTGCGGGCCAGCTGGCCCTGGCTGGCCAGCCGGGCGCTCGCGGGCCGGGCGAAGCGGCCGAGCATCAGCCAGCTCAGCACGAGGATGCCCATGCCGGAGAACGCGATGGCGAGCGAGACGGTGGGGATGCGGGTGAACAGGCGCAGCACCGGCAGGTCCTGCACCGGGTTGATCACGGGCGCCGCGCCGGCGCCGAGCGAGCCGAGCGCGAGGAACAGCGAGCCGACCGTGCCGAAGCGCCGGACGATGTCGAGGCCGCGGTGTTCGGCCTGGTCGAGGGGCTGCGGCTCGCGCGGGAGGACGGGCGAAGGTGGCGCCACGGCCGTCGCCGTGTCGCCGGGTGTGCCCACTTCCGGGTCCCGCTGCACGGGTTGCTCGCCGACTGCCACGTCAGGAAGGGTATCGAGTCCCTCCGGCCGTGACTCAGGTCACTGCCGGACACCCCACCTTTGCCCCTGCGCCGGAAATAAGACACACTTGTGTTGTGAAAAAGAACGGGACGCCTGAGGGAGAGGTCTGCGAGGAGCTCGGCGATCAGCCGCGCGCCGCGGACGTCGGCGTTCCCGTGCAGGTCAGTGCCGCAAACTCGCTCGAAGGGCGCACGCGCCACGAGGTGGCACGCCTGCTTCTCGAACAGGGCCCGATGACCGCCGTGGTGGTCGCGGAGCAGCTCGGCATCAGCCCCACGGCTGTCCGCAGGCACCTCGACGCGCTGGTGGCCGACGGCGAGGCCGAGACTCGCGACGCGCCCCGGCGCGGTCCGCGCGGGCGCGGGCGCCCGGCCAAGTTCTTCCTGCTCACCGAGTCGGGCCGCGCCCGGTTCGGGCACGCCTACGACGACCTCGCGGTGTCGGCCATCCGGTTCCTCGCCGAGCACGCCGGCCCCGACGCCGTGCGCGCCTTCGCCGAGAGCCGCGTCGACGCGCTGGTGGGCCCGCACCGCTCCGCCATCACCGGTTCGAGTGATCCCGCGGAGCGCGCCGAGGCCCTGGCCACAGCCCTGACCAGGGAGGGCTACGCTGCGTCGACCCGCCAGGTCGGTGTCGGTGAACAGCTGTGCCAGCACCACTGCCCGGTCGCGCACGTCGCGGCTGAGTTCCCGCAGCTGTGCGAGGCCGAGACCGAGGCGTTCGCCCGGCTGCTCGGCACCCACGTGCAGCGGCTGGCGACGATCGCACGCGGCGACAACGCGTGCACCACACACGTACCCGCCGTGACGACGGGTATCCCGGCCCTTCCCGAGCCGGACAGCACCAGGCCCTCCGGGACGACCGAGGCGGTTGCGGCGACGCAGCCGGCGCGGGCGGCCCAGGGGCGTACAGCACGGATCCCGAATGGAGGGAAACCCGCATGACTGCCGCTGCCGAGCAGCGCACTCCCACCACCGCGCCACTGAGCCAGGAAGAGACCATCGAGTCCCTTGGCAAGTACGCGTTCGGCTGGGCCGACTCCGACGAAGCGGGCGCAAGCGCCCGTCGCGGACTGAACGAGGATGTCGTCACCGACATCTCCGGGAAGAAGTCCGAGCCGGAGTGGATGCGCGACGCCCGCTTGAAGGCGCTCAAGCTCTTCGAGCTGAAGCCGATGCCCAACTGGGGCGCCGACCTCTCCGGGATCGACTTCGACAACATCAAGTACTTCGTGCGGTCCAGCGAGAAGCAGGCCACCAGCTGGGAAGAGCTGCCCGAGGACATCAAGAACACCTACGACAAGCTCGGCATCCCCGAGGCGGAGAAGCAGCGCCTCGTCGCCGGTGTCGCCGCGCAGTACGAGTCCGAGGTCGTCTACCACTCCATCCGCGAGGACCTGGAGTCCCAGGGCGTGCTGTTCCTGGACACCGACACCGCGCTCAAGCAGCACCCGGAGCTCTTCCAGGAGTACTTCGGTTCCGTGATCCCGGCCGGGGACAACAAGTTCTCCGCGCTGAACACGGCGGTGTGGTCCGGCGGCTCGTTCATCTACGTGCCCAAGGGCGTGAAGGTGGACATCCCGCTGCAGGCCTACTTCCGGATCAACACCGAGAACATGGGCCAGTTCGAGCGCACGCTGATCATCGTCGACGAAGACGCCTACGTGCACTACGTCGAGGGTTGCACCGCGCCGATCTACCAGTCCGACTCGCTGCACTCGGCGGTCGTGGAGATCATCGTGAAGAAGGGCGGCCGCTGCCGCTACACGACGATCCAGAACTGGTCGAACAACGTCTACAACCTGGTCACCAAGCGCGCCAAGTGCGAAGAGGGCGCGACCATGGAATGGATCGACGGCAACATCGGTTCCAAGGTCACCATGAAGTACCCGTCGGTCTTCCTCATGGGTGAGCACGCCAAGGGCGAGGTCCTCTCGGTCGCGTTCGCGGGCGAGGGCCAGCACCAGGACGCGGGCGCCAAGATGGAGCACCTCGCGCCGCACACCTCCTCGACCATCGTGTCGAAGTCGGTGGCGCGCGGCGGCGGCCGCACCTCCTACCGCGGCCTGGTCCGGGTCGCGAAGCGGGCGCACCACTCGCGCTCCAGCGTGGTCTGCGACGCACTGCTGGTCGACACGATCTCGCGCTCGGACACCTACCCGTACGTGGACATCCGCAACGACGAGGTGTCCATGGGCCACGAGGCCACGGTGTCCAAGGTCAGCGAAGAGCAGCTGTTCTACCTGATGTCGCGCGGTCTCGACGAGGCCGAGGCGATGGCGATGATCGTGCGCGGGTTCGTGGAGCCCATCGCGCGTGAGCTGCCGATGGAATACGCGCTCGAGCTGAACCGCCTGATCGAGCTCCAGATGGAAGGGTCAGTCGGCTAGTCATGTCGGTTACCGAGAACAACGTTGCCGAGTCGCTGCGGGAGGGCGCCGTCATTCCGGCGGCCTCCCGCGCCGAGCGGTTCACCTCCTACGACGTCGAGGCCTTCGAGGTCCCGGGCGGCCGTGAGGAGAACTGGCGTTTCACCCCGATGAAGCGCCTGCGCGGTCTGCACGACGGCACGGCCGTCGCGTCCGGCGAGATCAAGCTGGACGCCGACGCCGCGCCCGAGCTGAAGATCGAGACCGTCGACCGCGACGACGCCCGCCTCGGCGAGGCCGGCGTGCCGAGCGACCGGATCGCGGCGCAGGCGTACTCGTCCTTCACCCAGGCCACCGTCGTGACGGTGCCGAAGGAGACCGCCGCGTCGAAGCCGTCGACGCTGCGCATCCACGGCCCCGGCGAGGGCAAGGTCGCCTACGGGCACCTGCAGGTCCGCGTCGAGGCGTTCGCGCAGGCCGTGATCGTGCTCGACCACGTGGGCTCCGGCACCTACGCCGACAACGTCGAGTTCGTCGTGGGCGACTCCGCGAAGCTCACCGTGGTCAGCGTCCAGGACTGGGCCGACGACGCGGTGCACGTGTCCGAGCAGCACCTCAAGCTCGGCCGCGACGCGGCGCTCAAGCACATCGTGATCACCCTGGGCGGCGACCTGGTCCGCGTCTCGCCGACGGCGGCTTTCGCCGAGCGTGGCGGCGACGTGGAGATGCTGGGCGTCTACTTCGCCGACGCCGGCCAGCACCAGGAGCACCGGCTGTTCGTGGACCACGCGGTGCCCAACTGCAAATCGCGCGTGATGTACAAGGGCGCGCTGCAGGGTGACGGTGCGCACAGCGTGTGGATCGGGGATGTGCTGATCCGGGCGGCCGCCGAGGCCACCGACACCTACGAGCTCAACCGGAACCTGGTGCTCACGCCGGGTGCACGGGCCGACTCGGTGCCGAACCTGGAGATCGAGACCGGCGAGATCGAAGGCGCCGGCCACGCGAGCGCGACGGGAAGGTTCGACGACGAGCAGTTGTTCTACCTCTTGTCGCGCGGGATCCCGGAGGAGTCCGCGCGCCGGTTGGTCGTGCGCGGGTTCTTCCACGAGATCCTGGTCAAGATCGACGTTCCCGAGGTGCGCGAGCGCCTCGAGGCCGCGATCGAAGCCGAGCTCGAAGCAGTGGGCGTCTAGCTCGAGGCACGCTTTCCCGCCGAGAGCGCGTCGACACAGTCCCCCTCGTTCGGCCCCCCATCAGACTTTTAGGAAACTGAGAATGGCTACGCTGGAAATCAAGGACCTGCACGCCTCGGTGAACACCGAGGAGGGTGCGAAGGAGATCCTGAAGGGCGTGAACCTGACCATCCGGTCGGGCGAGACCCACGCGATCATGGGCCCCAACGGCTCGGGCAAGTCCACCCTGTCCTACGCCATCGCCGGTCACCCGAAGTACCAGGTGACCTCCGGCGAGGTGCTGCTGGACGGCGAGAACGTGCTCGAGATGAGCGTGGACGAGCGCGCCCGCGCCGGCCTGTTCCTGGCCATGCAGTACCCCGTCGAGGTGCCCGGCGTCTCGATGTCCAACTTCCTCCGCACCGCGGCCACCGCGGTCCGTGGCGAGGCCCCCAAGCTGCGCCACTGGGTCAAGGAGGTCAAGGAGGAGATGGGCAAGCTCGAGATCTCGCAGGAGTTCGCCGAGCGCTCCGTCAACGAGGGCTTCTCCGGCGGCGAGAAGAAGCGCCACGAGATCCTGCAGCTGGCGCTTCTCAAGCCGAAGATCGCCATCCTCGACGAGACCGACTCCGGGCTCGACGTCGACGCGCTGCGCGTGGTTTCCGAGGGTGTCAACCAGTACAAGGCTTCGAGCGAGGTCGGCGTCATGCTGATCACGCACTACACCCGCATCCTCCGGCACATCACCCCGGACTTCGTGCACGTCTTCGCCGACGGGCGCATCGTCGAGTCCGGTGGCAAGGAGCTCGCCGACGAGCTGGAGGAGAACGGCTACGTGAAGTACGTGGGCAAGGCCGAGCCCGCCGCACTCTGAGTTTTCGCACAGTTCGCGAGCACCACGAGAAGTTCCCGACTACACCGAGAGGAGTTGGCTCGATGACCACCACGGCTTCGAACAGCCCGACCAACTCTGTTCCCCTTGACGTGGCGGCACTGCGTGCCGACTTCCCGATCCTGTCCCGCACCGTGCGCGACGGGAAACCCTTGGTGTACCTGGACTCCGGCGCGACCTCACAGCGGCCGACGCAGGTCCTCGACGCCGAGCGCGCGTTCCTCGAGAACTCCAACGCCGCCGTGCACCGCGGTGCGCACCAGCTCGCCGAGGAGGCCACCGACGCCTACGAGTCCGCCCGCGCGCGGATCGCCGAGTTCGTCGGTGCCTCCCCGGAGGAGCTCGTGTTCACCAAGAACGCCACCGAGGGCATCAACCTCGTGGCGTACGCGATGAGCAACGCGAGCACGGCCGGCCGCCAGTCCGAGCGGTTCAAGGTCGGGCCGGGCGACGAGATCGTGATCACCGAGATGGAGCATCACGCGAACCTCGTGCCCTGGCAGCAGCTGTGCCAGCGCACCGGGGCCACGCTGAAGTGGTTCAAGGTGACGCCCGAAGGCCGGCTCGACCTGTCGGAGATCGACGAGCTGATCACGCCGCGCACCAAGCTGGTCGCCTTCGCACACCAGTCCAACGTGCTCGGCACGATCAACCCGGTCGACGTGCTCGTGGCCAAGGCCAAGTCGGTCGGCGCGCTGACCGTGCTCGACGCGTGCCAGTCGGTGCCCCACGGGGTGTACGGCCAGGGCAACGTCGACTTCGGCGCGCTGGGCGTGGACTTCGCGGCGTTCTCCGGGCACAAGATGCTGGCGCCGTCCGGCATCGGCGTGCTCTACGGGCGAAGCGAGCTGCTCGAAGCGATGCCGCCGTTCCTCACGGGCGGGTCGATGATCGAGCTGGTCCGCATGGAGGGCTCCACGTTCGCCCCGCCGCCGCAGCGGTTCGAGGCCGGCGTGCCGATGACGTCGCAGGCCATCGGCCTCGGTGCGGCCGTCGACTACCTCTCGGCGATCGGCATGGAGCGCATCGCGGCCCACGAGCACCTGCTCACCGAGCACGCGCTCGCCGGGATCAGCGCCATCGACGGCGTCCGCATCATCGGGCCGACCGACATGGCCGACCGCGGCGGCGCGGTGTCGTTCGTGATCGACGGCGTGCACCCGCACGACGCCGGTCAGGTGCTCGACAGCCTGGGCATCGCCGTGCGCGTGGGCCACCACTGCGCGTGGCCGCTGCACCGGGCGTGCTCCGCGCAGGCCACCGTGCGCGCCACGTTCTACCTCTACAACACACTGTCCGAAGTGGACGCTCTCGTCGACGGGATCCGCGAGGCGCAGAAGTTCTTCGGGGTCGCGAAGTGAACCTCGAGAGCATGTACCAGGAGATCATCCTGGACCACTACAAGCACCCGCACGGGCGTGGCTTGAGCGACCCGTACGACGCCGAGTCGTTCCAGGTCAACCCGACCTGCGGCGACGAGGTGACGCTGCGTGTGAAGCTCACGGACGGCAAGGTCGAGCAGGTGTCGTACGAGGGGCAGGGCTGCTCGATCAGCCAGGCCTCCACGTCGGTGCTGACCGACCTCGTCACCGGCCACACCGTGGAGGAGGCGTTCACCACCATGGACGCCTTCGTGGAACTGATGCAGGGCAGGGGCAAAGTCGAGCCCGACGAGGACGTGCTGGAGGACGGCATCGCGTTCGCCGGCGTCGCCAAGTACCCGGCGCGCGTGAAGTGCGCCCTCCTCGGTTGGATGGCGTTCAAGGACGCCGTGGCCCGCACCACCACAGGAGCTGAGAAGGCATGAGCGAAGAGACCGTGGCCCCGGAGGCCGACCCTCGCGAAGGGCGCACCGCCGCGGACCTGCCGGAGCAGACGGCGTCGTCGGTGCCCGCCGACGTCGCCAAGATCGAGGACATCGAAGAGGCGATGCGCGACGTCGTGGACCCCGAACTCGGGATCAACGTCGTCGACCTCGGCCTGGTGTACGACATCCGCGTGGAGAAGGACAACTCGGCCACGCTGGACATGACGCTCACGTCGGCGGCCTGTCCGCTCACCGACGTGATCGAAGACCAGACCTCCGCGGCCCTCACCTCCGGCGGCCTCGTGAGCGACTTCCGGATCAACTGGGTCTGGATGCCGCCGTGGGGCCCGGAAAAGATCACCGACGACGGCCGCGAGCAGCTGCGTGCGCTCGGGTTCACCGTCTGAGGCTTTTTTCGAAGGAACAGGCCACTCCGCTCGCAGCGGGGTGGCCTGTTCTGCGTTGAGGGTTGTATAACGATCTATACGGCGCCGATTGATTCGACATACCAAGGTGCCTCGCGCTCGGGGGCAAAGCGGCTCCAGAGCCCAACGGCCTCGGCCAGCGACGTGCGGCGGTCGACGTGCAGGGCCGCGAGCCGAGGGAGTGGCGCGCCCGAGGTGAGCAGGTGCTCGAGCTGGGCGCGGGAGAGGCCGAGCACCCGCAGGTGCCGCAGCTCGCCGAGCCGCTCCAGGCCGGTCACGTCGACGCCGCTGATGTCCAGGTGCACCAGGCTCGGCAGGGCGGCGAGCTGGGCCAGGTCGACGGAATGGTCGAGCACCTTCAGCTCCAGGCGCCACAGGCGGTGCCCGGCGAAGGCGGCCGAGTCGACTTCGCCTGCTTCGACGGACAGGGCCTCCAGCGCCGGCAGGTGGGTGAGGCCGCCGGTGACGCGGGCGGCGCGGTTGATGCTCACCTCGCGCAGCGCCGGGAAGCCTTGCAGGGCATCGAGGTTCACGGTGTCGGCGTCGTTGAGGTAGAGCTGCTGCACGAGAGGCTGGTCGGCGACGTCGTGCGCGCGCTCGATGCCCGGGCCGGTGACGACCTCGGAGTGGCTGCGGAAGGGGCTGTCGCGCAAGGAAACCTCGGGTTCGAGGAACACTTCGTCTTCGTAGTCCTCGTACCGGTTCTCGCGCAGCGCCTCGACGACCTCGGTGAGCATCGCCGTGACCGACGGCGCGACGTAGCGCAGCGGGCCGTGGACATCGCGGCCATACTCCACGACCTGGCCGGCGCGGCCGCTCGGCGCGGGGTCGAGGTCGGTGAACAGGAAGTTCATCGCGCGGTCGCTGCCGAAGGTGACCCACCAGTCGTTGCGGGACAAGCGTTTCACGTGCCCGAACGGCAGTGGCTCGAACACCACGCCGGTGTCGGACACCGAGTCTTCCCAGCCGTACGAACCCGGCAGGCCTTCGGTGTAGTCGGAGACCACCTGGTCGAGGTCGTTGCAGGAGTATGGCCCGAGCAGGCCGACCTGCTCGGGATCGCCGTCGGCTACGCGGTAGAGCGCCCGCAGGTCTTCCGGCAGCCGCGCGCCGATCCGCTCCTCGGCGGCCGCGATCTCCGCCTCCGTGCGGCCGGCGGGCCACGGCGGCGCCTGGCCCTTGATCCGCGTGTAGTGCGCCGCGAACTCCTCGCACAGCCGCGTGACCTCGGCGAGCACGGCGGGGTCCGTCGGCGCTCCGGTGGGCGCGGCGGCGGCCGGGCGGACCAGCCCGGACCGCGGGTGGCCCGGGTAGCGGAAGTTCTCGTCGAACACGAGCCAGCCGTCGCTGACGGGGGAGAGTGCGCCGCCCGCGGCGAAGGTGTAACTGCCGTCCGGGCGCAGCCAGAGCTCGTACGAACCGGCGGGCGCGTCGAAGAGGCTTCGCAGGCTGCTGCCGCTGATCCGCAGCCACTTACGGGTGGGCGTCCAGGCGTCGAGGGCCAGCGAGCCGCCAGCGGCGCGCACCTGCAGCACGGCTTCTTCGGCGCCGGCGGCGGAACGCAGTGCGGTCGCCAGGTCGCGGGCGGCCTCGTCGAAATCCATGGCGGTGACGCTAGCGCGAAGGTCCGACGAAAACCGGATCCGGGTGATATGACTGGCCTATGACCGAACCGGACAACGAGCGGGAACCCCGGCGGGGCCAGGCCGTCGCGGCGGTGGCGATCGCGGCTGTGGGCTTCATGCTGGTCGTGGCGACGTGGGTCGCGTGGTTGCTGGTGCGGCCCAGGATGGAGGCGGGGCCGGTGTACCCGATCGTGGGGCAGGTGTTCCTGCTCGTGCTGGGGGCGCTGTTCTTCATCGGGTTGCTGGCCGGGGTGCTGGCGATCGTGCTGGGCCTGACCGGCGGTGGGCGCGAATACGGGGGCGACGTGGCTCGCGCCGGCGTGCTGCTGGGCGTGGTCACGTGCGTGGTCGCTCTCGGCGGGGCGGTCGCGTTCGCGGTCAATCCACTGTGGACTTCGACGGTGGCCAACTTCGACATGGGGACCCTCGGCAACCCCTTCGGCCGGTGACAGTCCTCAAGTCGATCGCGCTGTTCGTCGCCGCCGCGGTGCTGGAGATCGGCGGCGCGTGGCTCATCTGGCAGGGCGTGCGCGAGCACCGCGGCTGGGCGTGGATCGGCGGGGGCATCGTGGCGCTCGGGCTTTACGGATTCGTCGCCACGCTGCAGCCCGACGCGCACTTCGGCCGCATCCTCGCCGCGTATGGCGGGGTTTTCGTGGCCGGCTCGCTGTTGTGGGGTGTGGTGGCCGATGGCTACCGGCCCGACCGGTTCGACGTGATCGGTGCGCTGTTGTGCCTCGTGGGCGTCGCGGTGATCATGTACGCGCCGCGAACCGGGTAACGCTCGCGCAACGCCCACGATAGATCAACGTGACCGAACCCGACTTTCCGCCGCCACCTGCCCCGGTGCAGGTCAAGCGGCGGTTCTCGCCACTGCTGGCGATCTTCCTCGTGTTCGCGGTCGCCGGCGCCGTAGTCGGCGCGATCGGCGTGGTGAAGGTGCTCGGCTACAGCATGGTGACCGTCCCCGGCGGTTCCATGGCCAGCACGATTCCGCCGGGCAGCGCCGTGGTCTACAACTGGGGCGACGGCCGGGAGATCCACCGCGGCGACCTGGTCGTGTTCCAGGCCGACGCGCTGCCCGACATGCCGCCCGGCCGGCTCCTCAAGCGCGTGATCGCGGTCGGTGGCGACCGCGTGGTCTGCTGCGACCCCGGCCACCGCATTGAGGTGAACGGCAAGCCGGTCACGGAGCCCTACCTCGACCCGAAGGTATCGCCCACCGCTGCGGCAATGCCCTTCAGCGCGCAGGTGCCGCCGGGCACGATCTTCGTCGCCGGCGATACGCGCGACAACTCCAACGACTCGCGCATCTACGTCAGCGCACCCGGCGCGGGCGCCATCCCGCTGTCCAAGGTGGACGGTGTGGTCGTCGCGAAGGGCACGATCTTCGCCTCGGAGAGCTTCAAGCCCACCACGGCGTTCACCGACGCGGGCCTCCCGGGCGCGTCCACCGAGGACACCGGCCTGACCACGGACCGTTACCTGGCCGCGGGTGGCGCGGTGGTGTTCCTCCTCGGGTTCATCGGCGCGATCGTCACCGGCGTGCGATCCGCCGCAAGACGACGGAAAGTGGCCCCGTCAGCGTCCTGATCACGTGCAGGTTGCAGCCGAAGAGCGACCGGTAACGCCGGCAGGGCCGGCCCGATAGAGGGGCGTGACTGACTTCCCGGCGCCCCCGGCAGCGTCGCCTCGCACGCGCCGCTTTTCGCCGTTTCTGGCGCTTTTCGTGGTGTTCGTCCTGGCCGGCCCCGTGCTCGCGGGGGCCGGGGTGGTGAAGCTGTTCGGCTACACCACCGTGCGCATCGGCGAACGCTCCATGGAAGCCACGGTCGGATATGACGAGCCCATGGTTCTCCACTGGGCCGGGAGCCACGAGATCCACCGGGGCGATCTGGTCTTGTTCCAGATCGACGCGTTTCCCGACTCGCCGCCCGGCTACCACCTCCTCGCGCGCGTGATCGCCGTCGGCGGTGACCGGGTGGTCTGCTGCGGGCCCGACAACCGGTTGCAGGTGAACGGCAAGTCCGTCACCGAGCCCTACCTCGATCCGGCGGTGCCGCTCTCGGCCGCCGCCTACGAGTTCACCGCGCAGGTGCCGCCGGGCTCGATTTTCGTCGCGGGCGACAAGCGCGACATCCCCGGCGATTCCCGCAACTATGTCTACGCGCCCGGCGACGGTGCCATCCCGCTGTCCAAAGTAGACGGAGTGATTGTCGCGAGGGGCACGGTCTTCTCCTCCGTGACCCTCAAGCCCACCACGGCGTTCACCGACGCCGGCCTGCCTGGAGCGTCCACTGCGGACACCGGACTCCACGTGGGCCGGTACCTGATCCTCGGTGGTGCCGCGCTGTTCGTGCTCGGGTTCATCTGCTTGATCGTGACCGTCGCGCGCTCCGGCGGAAGGCGACGAAGAGCAGCCGCAGGCCCACCAATGCACTGATCACGAGCAGGTTGTAGCCGAAGACCTGGTTGAGCGTGAGGTCCGGCAGCAGCCGCGGGCCGCTCGTGCTGCCGAGCAGCAGCACGGCCATCAGGCCGGTCGCGATGCCGACGAACGCCAGCAGCACCTCGTGCACCAGACCGGTGACGAGGTCGCGGTCGCGTTCGTCGGAGAACAGCCGCACGTTGACCGAAAGCCGCCCCTCTTCCAGGGCCGCGCCGATCCGGTCGACGCGGCGGGGGAGCCGGCGCAGCACTGGCAGCAGGGCCAGCACCTCGTCGCGAACGGTGTCGGGCCGTAGGCGGGCGCCGATCTGCTCGCCGGCGAACGCGCGTGATTCGCTGACCACGTCGAAGCCGGGCGCGAGCGTGGCCAGGGTGCCTTCGGCCGTCGCGAGCGCGCGGAAGACGGCGGCGATGGGCGGCGGCACGGCGAGGCGGAAGTCGGCGACCACGCGGAACAGGTCGGTGAACAGGTCGAACCCAGGCGCCCGGCCCGGGCCGAAGTGGCGCACGAGCAACGTGCCGAGCGCGCGTTCCAGGCGTTGCTCGTCGATCTCGTCGGGCCGGTCGACGATCTCCAGCAGCCCGTCGCGCAGCCCCGCCGGGTCGCCGCGGTCGAGGGCGAGCAGCAGGCTCTGCAGGCCTGCGCGCAGGCCCGCGTCGAGGCGGCCGACGGAGCCGAAGTCGAGCAGGCCGAGGGTGCCGTCGTCGAGCAGGAGGACGTTGCCGGGGTGCGGGTCGGCGTGGAAGACGCCGCCGATGAGCACCTGGTCGAGCAGGCAGCGCAGGAAAGCCCGCGCGAGCTCCTCGCGGTCGCCCGGCGCCGCGGTCGAGAGGGGTTTGCCGTCGAGGCGGCCCATCACGAGCACGCGCTCGGTGGACAGTGCTTTGTGGACGGTCGGCAGCGTCACCCCGGCCACGGGCTGCGCTGCCACGGCCTCGATGTTGGCCGCCTCCACGCGGAAATCCAGCTCCTCGGCCAGCGCGTCGGCGAAGCCGTCGGCCAGGTCGGCGACGCCGAGCGCCCGGGCCCAGCCGGCCCGTTCGTCGAGGAGCGCGGCGAGGCGGCGGACGATGTCGACGTCGCGTTCGGCCTGCGCGCGGATGCCCGGCCGCTGGACCTTGACCACGACCTCGGCGCCGGAGCGCAGCCGCGCGCCGTAGACCTGGGCGATCGACGCCGCCGCGAGCGGTTCCGGGTCGAACTCGGCGAACACGTCCTCCGGATCGGCGCCGAGTTCCTCGCGCAGCATGGCGAACACGGCTTCGGCCGGTGCGGGCGCCACGCGGTCCTGGAGCCGGCCGAGCTCGTCGACGAAGGCGGGCGGCAGCAGGTCGGAGCGGGTGGAGAGCAGCTGGCCGAGCTTCACGAACGTCACGCCGCCCTCCTCCAGCGCGCGACGCAGTGACCGCGCGAGCTTGGCGTGGCGGCCGGGACCGAGGCCGGGTTCGCGTCGGCCGGTGAGGTACCCGCCGAGGCCGTGGCCGATCGCGATGCGCATGATCCGCGAGTAGCGCCGGGCCCGCGCGACGCGGGCGCGCACCGAACGCAGCTGCCCGAACAGCCCGCGTCCGGTCCCCGACGGCGCGGCGAGCTCGGCGACGAACAGGAACAGCAGCGTCGCGGCCAGTGCGCACCCGGCCAGCGGGATGAGCAGCCCGACTGCCGCGCCGGCGCTTTCGAGTACCGCGAGCGGGAAGGTCCGCACCACCAAACCGCCGACGACCCAGCCGAATACCGCCGCGCACAGCGCCCGGACGTACCCGACCCGCACGCCGAGCACCCGCCGCGACGCGGCGACGAGCGGCCACAGCACGAGGACGTAGGCGAAGAGGCCGACCAGCAGGGTTTCCATGGTTGCCGAGCACACCAGGATTCGCGGCCGCGCGGTTCCAGCCGCGGCGGGACCGCGCTCCCTCTCGCGGGGGACCGTGATGACGGACGGTGCCGGGTCACCTACTTTCGGACGTGGCCACGGGGAATGGTGAACTCCTAACGTCATGGGGCGAACCGCGGTTGCCGGGTTTCCGGTGACCGGAGCGGACATTTCGGTGAAGGAGACGCGAATGAGGGCACGCGGGTTCGGGCGCATCGCGGCGATCGCGGTGGCGGTGGCGGCGCCGCTGGGTGTCGGGCTGGTCGCGGGGCCGGGCGCGGAGGCCGCCGCGGCGACGACGGTGTACTACACGTCGAGTGGGGCACCGGATTACGTGGCCCAGATCGACCAGGGCGCGGCGAACTGGAACGCCGTGGTGACCGATGTGAAGCTCGTGAAGCGCTCGTCCGGGGCGACGGTGGTGTTCCACGAGATCCACAGTGGTGGGTCGTACACGCAGACCGATGGTCACGGGAATGGGGACGTGTACTTGGATACGTCCCAGGTGGCGGAGGGATTTGATCCGACGAGGATTGCGGCGCACGAGCTGGGGCACAATCTCGGGCTGCCGGATGATTACGACGGGCCTTGTTCGGAGCTGATGTCGGGCCACGGGCCCGGGACGTCGTGCACCAACGCCAAGCCCAGTGCGCAGGAGGCGGTGAAGGTGCAGCAGTTGTGGCGCAACGGGTTCGGAGGTGTGAAGGGCGTGGGGACTCGGGTTACGGCTGGGGTTTATTGATATTTTCCGGGATTTTCGGAACCGGGATTTCAGGGGTGCGGGAAGGCGCCCCGAAAGTTGATTGTGACTACGGTTCAGGGCCCTTTGTCGAGCCGGGAAAGAGTACCTTGACAAAGGGCCCTGAACCGCGTTTTGGCCCCGGACCGGGGCGGGGGAGGGACTGCGCGTTCCCGCGCGATGGGTAGATCGGCTGCGGTTTGTCGTGTGGTTCGCGGCTGATTCAAAGAGGGCGCTCGCTGCGTTGCGGGGTGTGTGCGTTCCCGCTGTGGAGGGAGGCGGGAAGGCGAAGCGGCTGGGAGGATCCGGGGGTGGGAGTTCTCCGGCCGGTGGTGAGCGGGGTGACCTATCGCCGATGGGTCTACCTGATCCTGGGCGGGGCGATCAGCGTGCCGTACCTGTTGTTCGCGGCGGTGGCGGTGCCTTCGCTGGTGCCGTTCGTGACGTCGCTGGGGTGGGCGTCGGCGCTCGGGGCCGTGGTGACGGTGGTGGTGCTGGGGGCGACGTCGTTCCTGCCGGCGGTGCGGGTGCTGGAGGCGGCCGCGGTGCGGGAGTTGCTGGGCGAGGCGGTGGCGGGGCGGCCGGCCACCGTGCGGGCGCGGGCGCGGTACAGCGTGATGTTCGTGCTGCACGTGGGGGTCGGGGCGGTGGTCAGCACCGTGACGCTCGCGGTGCCGGTGGGCTTCGGGTTTTCGGTGAGCGCGGTGTTCACGGGGAAGCTGGTGGACAACGGCACCGAGGTCGTCGCGCTGGACCGGGGGTGGGGGTCGGCGTGGCTGCCGGTGGCGTTCGCGGCCGCGTTCATGGTGCTGGTCTACGCGGTGTGGGGCGTCGGCGGGCTGCTGCGGCGGGCGGCGCTGGCGTTGCTGGGGATGTCGGCGGCCGAGCGCATCGCGCAGCTCGAGCGGCGGACCGAACAGCTGGCCGAGCGCACGCGGCTCGCGCGCGAGCTGCACGATTCGGTGGGGCACGCGCTGTCCGTGGTGACGGTGCAGGCAGGGGCCGCGCGCCGGACGCTGCGGACCGACCCCGGGTTCACCGAGCAAGCGCTCACGGCCATCGAGGAATCGGCGCGCACGGCGCTGGACGACCTCGATCACGTACTCGGGTTGTTGCGCGACGGCGCTTCGTCGCGCAACCCGCAGCCGGGTTTGACGGAACTGCCGGCGCTCGTCGAGGCGACGCGGCTGGCGGGCGCGGAGGTGCACGCCGACGTGCAGGGTTCGCTGGGTGCGGTGCCCGCGGTCGTGTCGCGTGAGGTGTACCGGATCCTGCAGGAGTGCCTGACCAACGCGGTGCGCTACGCGGGCAAGGTGCCGGTGAGCGTCGCCGTGGTGGTGTCGGCGGGGCAGCTGTGCGCGACGGTGGCGAACCGGCTGGGCGCAGCGCGGCCGTCGCGGGCCCGCGGTGGGCGGGGCCTGCGGGGCATGGCCGAGCGTGCGGAGCTGCTGGGTGGCAAGCTGGCGGCGGGACCGGCGGGGGACCGGTGGGAGGTCGTGGTGACGGTGCCGTGGGGGAACCGATGAACGTGACCGTGCTGCTGGTCGACGACGAACAGCTCATTCGGGCCGGCCTGCGCGCGATCGTCGACGCGGAGCCGGACCTCACAGTGGTCGGCGAGGCCGCCGACGGCGCCGAGGTGCCTGGCCTGGTCGCGCGCCTGCGTCCCGACGTGGTGCTGATGGACGTGCGCATGCCCGCCGTCGACGGGATCCGCGCGACGCAGCACCTGATGTCCACTGTGGACGAACCGCCGAAGGTGATCGTGGTGACCACCTTCGAAAACGACGACTACGTCTACGACGCCCTGCTCGCCGGCGCCAGCGGCTTCCTGCTCAAGCGCGCCCGCCCGGAGGAGATCGTCGCGGGCATCCGCACCGTGGCCACCGGCGAGTCACTGCTCTTCCCGGCCGCCATCCGCCGCCTCGCCGCCGCCCACCCCCGCGGCCCGGCCCGCGACAGCCTCACCTCCGCCGCCCTCACCGACCGAGAGCGCGAAGTCCTGCGCCTCATGGCCGCCGGCCTGTCCAACACGGAAATCGCCACGGACCTCTACCTGGGCCTCCAAACGGTCAAAACCCACGTCGGCAACGTCCTCTCCAAACTCGGCGCGCGCGACCGCACCCAGGCGGTGATCCGGGCATACGACTCGGGCTTTGTGACGCCGAAGCCCTGACCCGGCCGGCACGTCTCGAGACCCCGGCCCAGCCGCGCGCCTACGTGCCCCGGCCAGGTCGGTCACCTCGTCAAGCCGGGCGGCTGACCGCCACGTCGCGGCCGATGCCGCGGAGCACCTCGACGCGGTCGGAGGCCGCGCGGCTCGGGTTGGCGCTGGGGCTTGGGGCCCGGCGCCATAAGCGGGCAGCCGGCGACGTCATGCTGCGGCTCTTCGGCTCGGCCCTGCGCCGGTCGTGGCCGAGCGCGGCGACCCGGACCGACGAGTCCGGTTTCGTCATCCCGAAGCCGAAACCCCGACCCAGCCGCGCGCCTACGACGTCCCGGCCAGGTAGGTCGCCTCGTCAAGCCGAGCGGCTGACCGCCACGTCGCGGCCGATGCCGCGGAGCACCTCGACGCGGTCGGAGCCCGGGCGGCTCAGGACCCAGCTCGAGCCGGGGACCGCTTTGGCTCGCTTTTTGAGCGGGGCGAGCAGGCGGGAGGCGTCGCGGTAGGAGGGGATGGAGCCGCTGCCGCAGACGAGGGTGGCGAGCGACACGGTGACCGGCATGCCCTCGGCGGACCAGTGCGTGTCGAGGAGGGCGGCGGCGACCGTACCGATCTCGTCGACGTCGCAGACGATGAGGAAGTCGTCGCCGCCGACGTGGCTGACGCGCATGCGCGGGAGGCGCCGCGAGAGGCCGGTGAGGGTTTCGCCGAGGGCCCGGATGAGGTCGTCGCCCGCGGCGAAGCCGGCGTTGTCGTTCACGGACTTGAAGGAGTCCACATCGAGCCACGCCGCCACGAACTGCTCGCCCGTGGAGATGCGGCGTTCGACGTCGCGCGCCACGGCCTCGCTGCCGGGCAGCCGCGTGAGCGGGCTCAGGGTCACGGCCTCCTCGACCTTCGCCTCGGCGACGCCGCGGACCACCTCGGTCACCAGGACCACGCCGAGGGTCCGGCCGGCGTTGTCGACCACGACCACGTCGTCGCCGGTGCGGCCCCAGTCGGCGTCGGTGACGAGCTCGAGGAACTCCAGCGCGCTCGCCGTGGCGTCGATGGTGTGCGGTTTGTCGGCCAGCCGCTCGGCCGGGCGCTTGGCGTGCAGGGCGTGGCCGTACGGGCCGGTCACGGCGACCAGGAACCGCGTGCGGTCGACCGACCACTGTGGACGGTTGTGCTCGTCGACGCCGATCACGCCGGTCGGGGCGTCGGCCGCCGCGAGGACCTCGCGCACGGCGTCGCAGGTCGCGTCGGACGGCAGCGTGGTGGCGGGACGCAGGAAGTCGCCGACGCGGGGCGCGGTGGGCGGCGCGGGCGAGCGGCGGTCGTCGGGCACCAGGGCGCCGGCCGACGGCGCGCTGCGGTGCGCGGCCGGGGGCGCCAGGAGGTTGCCCTGCGCGATGCGCACGCCGAGGTTCTGCGCCGCGTCCAGCTGCGGACCGGTCTCGATGCCGGTCGCGACGAGCCGGATGCCGGTGCGCGTCGTGAAGTGCAGCAGCGACTCGACCACGGCCACCGCCGCCGGCTCGTCCGGCAGGCCGCGCAGCACGCTGCGGTCGAGCTTCACCAAGTCCACGGGCGCTTGGGCCAGCAACGCGAGCGGGAGGTCGCCGCGACCGAGGCCGTCGAGCGCCAGCCGGAAGCCCAGCTCCGACAAAGCCCGCATACCGCCCAGAAGCCGGTCTCCGGGCAGGTGCGTGAAGGGCGGGCCGATCTCGAGGACCACGTCACGCGTGCGACGGCCGGCGGCACCGAGCTCGGCGATCAGCTCGTCGAACGCGGCAGGGCCCGACGCGAGCGTGCGGGCGGAGATGTTCAGGTGCAGGGGCAGCGCGCTCGGGCGCTCGGCCTCCTGGCGCACCGCGGCCGCGGCGAGGCCCAGGTCGACCTCGGCCAGGCGGCCGGCGCGGCGGGCTTCGGCGAGCAGCTCGTGGGCGGTGCCCTTGCCGGGGCGGGCGAGCGCTTCGTACGCGACAACGCCGCCGGTGTGCAGGCTGTACATCGGCTGGAAGGCGAACCGGACCGCACGGGGCGTCGTCACCCGGAGATCGTCGCATCCTCTCGCGCGGAAACGAAACCGTTGTCGGCAGATGTTCACCGCGCCGGAACCTGAGTTACCTGAATCGGAGTAACGAAATCGGTAGCGATCACCCGTTCGGGATGGATTTCCGTGGGCCGTTCGGAAGTGTGAAAATTCCCGTCTTCACCATGCACTCACGCCAACTCGCACACCGTCCGTGGTGGCTCGGTTCGCGCCAGTGACCAGCGCGTCCGTCCACCTGGAGCTTGATCGTTTGACCCGAAGAAGTTTCGGATACGGAATTCGCGGACTGTCCCACGTTCGGCCCGCCGGTTCCGCACGTGGTACCGCTCCCGGCTGTGCGCCGGAGCATTCGGCCTCCGATTTCGACGCCGTTACCGAATCGTATTCGGCCGGCGGCCCGCGAGCCGCGCGCGCAGCGTCGGCGGCGCCGCGCGGAACAGCCGGGCCATCGCCGCCGCCGTGCCCGGCAGGTCTTCCCGGCCCGACGTGTAGGCCTGCTGCACCGGAGCCGGCAGCGCGAAGAAGAGGTCGAAGAACTCGGCGAGCTCGGCGGGCGACATCCGGCGCAAAGCGCGCAATCCGTACTGCCGCAGGGAATGCACGGCCCGCGCCTCGGCCGTCCACAGTGTCCGGCGGGCCGCGCGCACGGCTGCCCGTGGCCCGGCCTCGAACGCACCCGCCAGCGCCGCGGCCACGCGCGGAGCCAGCCGCAGTGCCGTCGCGACGCTGTACCCGGTGGCGGGGTGCACGAGCCCGGCGGCGACCCCGAACGGGACCACCGCGCTGCGGCCCGGGGGCGGTACGTCGAGCACGATTCGCACCCGTTCCTCCCGGCCGTGCGGCCGCAGCCCCGCGCCCGCGAGCCGGGTCCGCAGCCGCGCGGCGAGCTCGTCCACCGGCACGCCCGGCCGGTGCGCGAGTGACGTCTCTTCGACGAGCACCGAGCCGTCGCCCAGCGGGAGCAGGTAGCGGAAGCTCGGCGCGCCGTCGCGCCAGTCCATGAACACGGCCGTGTTCGAGGCGCCGGGCACCAGCCGCTCGGCGTCGGCGGCCGGCAGTACGAGCCCGTACGCGGTCTGCTCGGCGCGGTGCCCACGAGGCGGGCCGCCGGACAGCACCCGGTTCCGCCCCGACGCGTCCACGACCACCGCGGTGGCGAGCCGGCGGTCGTCGGCGAGCACCACCGTCGAGCCGTGGTGCCCGTGCTCGGCGCGCGCGACCCGCCCGGCCACCACCGTCACCGGCGCGGCCGTGAGCCACGACCGCAGACCGGCGTTGTCGAGCACGAGGTAGCCGCGGTCGAGCCGGTGCTCGCACGTGCCGAACGCGACCGTCGCGCCGGGTGCCGACGCGATCACTTCGCCCGGCAGCCCAGGCAGCTCGTCGGCCCACGCGCCGTAGGTGGCACGCCACGGTGCCTTCGGCGCGGTATCGACGAGCGTGGTCGCGAGCCCGCGCCGGGCGCAGGCGCGAGCCAGCGCCCACCCGGCGGGCCCGCCACCCGCGATCAGCACGTCGCTCACCCGTCCGATCCTGCCGTATCCGGCGAGTCCGCCGGGGGCCGGACAGATACGGTGGAGCGCATGGCCGAGACCGACCCGAGAGCCGCGCGCAGGGACCCGTCGAGCTCCGTGGGCGGGTTCACCGACCTCGCCACCAGCCCGTTTCGCATCGATCGCGACCGCATCGCCGCGTCGCCGTTCTTCGCGCGCCTGGGCGGGGTCACGCAGGTGGTCAGCGCCGGCGGCGCCGGGCTGCTGCACAACCGGCTCACCCACAGCCTCAAGGTCGCGCAGGTCGCCCGCGCGATCGCCGAGCGGATCACCGCGGCCAGCGAGTCGGCCGAGCTGGCCGCGAAGCTCGGCGGCTGTGACCCCGACGTCTGCGAGGCCGCCGCGCTCGCCCACGACCTCGGGCACCCGCCGTTCGGCCACCTCGGCGAGCAGACGCTCGACCGCATCGCCCGCCACCGCTTCGGCCTCGCTGACGGCTTCGAGGGCAACGCGCAGACGTTTCGCATCCTCACCACCACCGACGTGCGCGGTCCGTCGGCGATCGGTCTCGACCTCACCGCGGCCGTGCGCGCCGCGGTGCTGAAGTACCCGTGGGCGCGGCTGCACTACCCCGAGCCGCACCCCACGGAAATGCACACGCCTCCCCGCGGCGCGGCCGAGCCTGACGGCTCACCGGGCACCGGCGCGAGCAAGTTTTCCGCCTACGCCACCGAACTCGACGACTTCGCGCAGGCGCTTGGCCCGTTCACCGGGCGCATCGAGCCCTGGCAGCAGACCGTGGAGGCGTCGGTGATGGACACCGCCGACGACATCGCCTACGCAATCCACGACCTGCAGGACTTCCACCGCATCGGCGTGCTGCAGCACGCGCCGGTCGCCGCGGAGCTGGGGGAGTGGCTCGACCAGGCGCTGGAGCTGGCCTCGCTCGACGACGAGCAGGTCGCCGCGGAGCTGCGCCGCCCCGGCCGTTCGCTCGAACAGCTGCGCCGGCGCATGCACCTCAAGGACGGCTGGATCGCCGACGACGACGCGTTTGCCGCCGCGGTCCGGCGCGTGCAGCGAGAGCTCGTCGACGGGCTGCTGGAGAACGGGTTCGACGGGTCGATCGAGGCCGAGCAGGCCACGGCCGCGTTCTCGGCCGGCTGGATCTCCCGGCTCGTCGACGGCGTCTTCGTGCTGTCCTCGCCCTCCACTCGGTCCGGGCACGTCTCGCTGCGCACCGCGCAGTGGCACGAGGTGCAGGTGCTCAAGTTCGTGCACCGCCGGTTCGTGCTCCTGCGCCCGGACCTCGCGCTGCACCAGCGCGGGCAGGCCAGCCTCGTGACCACGCTCGTCGACGCGCTCGACGCGTGGCTGCTCGACCGCGACGAGATCGGCCGGCTGCCCCGCCGGCTGCACGACCTCGTGGAGCTCGCCCACGACGAGTACGCCGGACTGGTCCGCACCATGCCGGAGGTGCTCGTGGGCGCGACCGGCGAACGTGTGGAGGGCGCCGACGCAGTGCGCGGCCTCGCGCGCGGGCGCGCTGTGGTCGACTTCGTGGCTTCGCTCACCGACAAGCAGGCCGTGACGCTGCTCGACGCGCTGTCCGGGCGCGCCGCGCAGCCGTGGTCGGACTCGTTCGTGCTCTGAGGCCGCGCTCCGAAAGGCTGCCCGAACCGGCACTTCGGGGCGGCGCTGCCGCTGAATGGCCTACGACCTCCGGTGGGTATGGGAAAATCACGGCCATACGTCACTCTAACGGCTTCTTTTTCCGATTTACCCACGGTACTTAGCTGGATCCAGCCGGTGATCACCGGCGTTGGCCAGCGTGAGTCGGGGCACGCGGTGCGAGATACGGAGGCGCACGTGCGTCGAAGCCGTTCGAAGAGACCCACCGGAGCCAGAACCAGAACCAGAGCCGCGAGCCGGACGACCGTCCTGGCCGCCGGCGCCGCGGCGCTGATCGCCGCGCTGGGCATCGTCACCCCGCCGGTCGCGGGCGCCGCCACAGCGTCCACACCGGACTCCTTCTCCGACAACTCCGCCCGGCAGATCGCGGCACTGCAGTCGATCAAGACCGGGCAGACCAAGGCGGAGTCCAAACTGGACAGCCGCCTGCTCGTCACGCAGAAGCTGCGTTCCCAAAAGCTGAGTGCCTCGGCCGTACCCGCGCTGGGGGCGGGTACGGCGAGCACCGCGGTCGTGGACATCCGTGTCACCAAGGTGTCCGACGCGCTGGTGAACGACCTGCGCAAGGCCGGCGCCGCCGTGCGCACGGTGTCGGACAAGGCCGCGAGCATCCGCGCCGAAGTGCCGCTCGCCGCGTTGCCGGCGATCGCCGCGCGCGCCGACGTGAAGCGGGTCGAGACCGCCGACCAGGCGATCACCGCCCGTGAGCTGGAAACCAAGGCGGGCCAAGGGAAAACGGCGCCCGTCGAAACCAAGCAGCAGAAGGCCGCTCGGCTCGACGCCGCGCTGAACCAGGCCCTCGCAGCCAAGAACCGGCGTGCCGCCGCGGCCACCATCACCAGTGAGGGCGACCGAGCGCACAACGCCGACCTCGCCCGCCAGCAGTACGGCGTCACGGGCACCGGCGTGAAGGCGTGCGCGCTGTCCGACGGTGTCGACTCGCTCAAGGTCTCGCAGGCCAAGGGTGAGCTGCCGGCCGTCGACGTCGTTCCCGGACAGGCCGGCGACGGCGACGAGGGCACCGCGATGCTGGAGATCATCCACGACCTCGCGCCCAACGCGGCTCTCGGGTTCGCCTCCGCGTTCGCCTCCGACGCGAGCTTCGCCGACAACATCCGCAAGCTGCGCTTCGAGTCGCACTGCGACGTGATCGTCGACGACGTCATCTACTTCAAGGAATCCCCGTTCCAGGACTGGATCATCGCCCAGGCCGTGAACGACGTGACCGCCGACGGCGCGCTCTACTTCTCCTCCGCGGGCAACGAGGGCAACGTCGCCGACGGCACCGCCGCCCACTGGGAGGGCGACTTCGCCGACTCCGGCAAGTCGGTCGGAAAGTTCGCCGGCACCGCGCACAACTTCGCGGGCGCGGCGGGCAACCAGATCTTCGAGCCGATCTCCGACGCGTCGTCGGGGAACATCCCCGTGACGCTGCACTGGTCCGACCCGCTCGGCGCTTCGGGCGACGACTACGACCTCTACCTGCTCGACGCGGCGGGCAACGTCGTCGCGTTCAGCCAGGACGTGCAGGACGGCACCCAGGACCCGTACGAGCAGCTCGCCACCCCGCTCTTCGGCGGCACCGGCCTGCGGCTCGCGGTGGTCAAGTTCTCCGGCGAGGGCCGCTACCTCTCGCTGACGGCGTTCGGCAGCCGCTTCCGCGACTCGGCCGACGGCCTCAAGGCCTTCAGCACCCCGGGCGTCACGGTCGGGCACTCCTCGGCGCGCGACGCGTTCTCCGTCGCCGCGGCACCCGCGGCCGCCGCGTTCGGCCGGGCGCTCGAGCCGGGTGACCCGGCCAACCCGACCGGTCCGTTCCCCGGCGCGTTCTCCTCGGCCAGCAAGGCCGAGCGGTTCAGCTCCGACGGCCCGCGCCGGATGTTCTACGAGGCCGACGGCACGCCCATCACGCCGGGCAACGTCTCCTCGACCGGCGGCGAGGTCCGCGACAAGCCGGAGATCACCGCGGCGGACGGCGTCCGCACCTCGGTCGGCGGGTTCGACCCGTTCTTCGGCACCTCGGCCGCCGCGCCGCACGCCGCCGCCATCGCGAGCCTCGTGCTCTCGGGCAACCCCGGTCTGTCCGGTTCGGACGTTCGCGACGCGTTCCTCGCGACGGCCGTGGACATCGAGGCACCCGGCAGCGACAACCTCACCGGCGCGGGCGTGGTCCTCGCCGACAAGGTGCTCGCCTACACCGGCGCCAGCCCGCAGCCCTACGCGCAGGCCAAGCAGCCCACCGTCACCGGGCCCGATGGCGGCAGCACCCTCGACCCCGGTGACACCGCGAAGGTGACGCTGCCGGTGACCAACACCGGCGACGGGGTCGCGTCGTCCACGAGCGTGGTGCTCACCACGACGACGCCCGGCGTCACGATCGCGCCGCGCGCCAAGTCGTACGGCACGATCAGCCCGGGCCAGACCGGCGTCAACGACTTCACCGTCACGGTCCCGGCCACCCAGGGCCTCGGCGTGCCGGTGGTGCTGAGCGCCAAGGTGACGTTCGCGGGTTCGTTCTCGCCGGTGACCAGCACGTTCGCCCTGCCGGTGGGCACGCCGTCGCCGGTGGTGCAGACCTTCTCCTACACCGGTGCGCCGGTCGCGATCCCGGACAACTCGCAGCTCGGCGCCTCGGTGCCGCTGGTGGTGAGCGGTGTCGGGGCCGCGTCGAAGGTCTCGGTTTCGATCGACGGTTCCAGCTGCACCGCCGACGAGGGCTCGACCACGGTCGGCCTGGACCACACCTACGTCGCGGACCTGGTCGGCACGCTGACCTCGCCTTCGGGCGCGTCGGCCACGCTGTTCCAGCGGGCCGGCAGCGGCGGCAACAACCTGTGCCAGGTCGTGTTCGACGACAGCGCCTCGGCGCTGCTGAGCACGGTCGGGTCGCAGTTCGCGCCGTTCACGGGCACGTACCTGCCGATCGACCCGCAGACCCCGCTCGCCGGAACCTCGGCCGACGGCACGTGGACGTTCAAGGCGGTCGACGTCGCCGGCGGTGACTCGGGCTCGATCCGCAGCGTCTCGCTGCACGTCAACGGCTACGCCCAGGCTTCGTCGCCCGGCGCGGCCGCGGTCGTGCACAAGACGGTGAACATCGGCCCGGTCCACCCCGCGATCGCTTGATCCTCAGGTGAGTACGGGGCCGTCGCGATTCTCGCGGCGGCCCCGTTCTGTTGTCCGTCAAAGGCCGAGGCGGGGGCGGACTACCGCGGCGACCGCACCTTCTCGTAGTGCCGCGCGGCCCGGGCGCGGTTGCCGCACGCGATGGAGCACCATTCGCGGCGCGGGTGGGTCTTCACGAAGAAGAGCACGCAGCCCGGTGCCTGACACGCTCGCAAGTTCGCTGCCCCGGGGCCGCCCAGCAGGGCGATCGACTGCTGCGCGATGTCCGCCAGTCCGGCCGCGATCGGCGAGCTCGCGTAGGACAGGCCTTCCCTCAGAGTGCCGCCGGTCAGTTCGAGGCGGGGAGTGGGCCGGCGGGTGACGACCTCGTTCAGGTCCCGCAGCGCGGAATCCACGTCCGGGCTTCCGTACTGCGCCAGCGGACGCTCGTCCTTCGTCACCATCGCCGCCAGGTGGCGGACGGCCGCGCGGAGCCCTCGCGCCGAGGCGAGGTCCGCGGAGGTCGCGTCGGGGCCCGCGCTCCCGAAGCCGACCGCGTGCAGCCATTCGTCCACGTCGCCGGCCGAGGTCAGGTCGTCGTGGACGCCGTGAGTGTCGGCCCAGATGGTGGCCATGAGGCGAACGGGTACGGGCTCGTCGGGCAGTACCCAGGTCCGCTCGGCTGCTCCCATGTGGACACCTTATCACGGGTGGATGAGGTTGCATGCGTTAGAACGACCTGCTACTACTTCTCACGGAAAGTTCCAGATCTACCCGTGAGAAAGAGAGTTCGCATGACCACGACCATCACTCCTGTGGAGCCCGAGGCCGCGACGGGCGTCGCGAAGGAGCTCCTCACCGAGGTGAACAAGGCGCTCGGGCTGGTGCCCAACATGACGAAGGTGATGGCGAACAGCCCGGCTCTGCTGAAGGCCTACCTGGCGCTGAGCGGGGCGGCGGCCGGCGGCGCGCTGAACGCCGGGATCCGCGAGCGGCTGGCGATCGCCACCGCTCAGCTCAACGGCTGCGAGTACTGCCTGTCGGCCCACACCTTCATCGGTGAGAACATCGCCCACGTCCCGGCCGGCGAGCTGGCGGCGGCGCGCAAGGCCGAGTCCGACGAGGCGCACGTCCAGGCCCTGCTCGAGCTGTCCAACGAGATCGCCTCCAACACCGGCAACGTCGGCGAAGACGCCCTCTCGAAGGCGCGCGCGGCCGGCGTGACCGACGAGGAAATCGGCGAACTGGTCCTGAACATCTCCCTGAATGTCCTGACGAACTACTTCAACGTGCTCGCGGGCGTCGAGAACGACTGGCCGGTGGTCTCGCTCTGATCCGGTCGGGGAACTGATCGTCGCGTGGCCTGCTCATCAAGACGAGAGTCGATGAGCAGGCCCTCGTGCCGTGGCTGTCCGAAGTGGACGCGGTGGCGCTGGACGGACGCGGCCGAACAGGCGATCTTCACGGACGCGGTTCCGGGGGAAGCGTGAGACCCGCCACGCGGCGGAAAACCGTTCGGCGTCGCCCCGTACACTGGGTCGCGTGGAACGGGAAATCCTCACGGAGTAGCTGCCGCATCGGGCGCTCGTGACCGACCTTCGCAAGAGCGGAGACGGCGAGCGATGCCGGTGCCTGTCGCTGTCCACGTTCACCCCCGAATCCGGGAGTTCTCTTGATCACGGCCACTGGCCTCGAGCTGCGTGCCGGCTCGCGCATCCTGCTGAACGGCGCCACCCTCCGCATCCAGCCCGGCGACCGCATCGGCCTCGTCGGCCGCAACGGCGCCGGCAAGACCACGTCGCTGAAGGTCCTCGCGGGTGAGGGCGAAGCGCACGCGGGCGAAGTCCGCCGCAGCGGCGAGCTCGGCTACCTGCCACAGGATCCGCGCGAGGGCGACCTGTCCGTCACGGCGAAGGACCGCGTGCTGTCCGCGCGCGGCCTCGACACGCTGCTGCGCGACATGGAAAAGGCGCAGACCGCGATGTCCGAGCTCGTCGACGACAACCAGCGCGACAAGGCCATCAGCCGCTACAGCCGCCTCGAAGAGCGGTTCGCCTCTCTGGGCGGGTACGCCGCCGAGAGCGAGGCCGCGCGCATCTGCTCGAACCTCGGTCTCGCCGACCGCGTGCTCGCGCAGACGCTCAACACGCTCTCCGGTGGTCAGCGCCGGCGGGTGGAGCTGGCGCGCATCCTGTTCGCGGCCGCCGAGGCCGGCGCGGGCGGCAAGTCCGAGACGATTCTGCTGCTCGACGAGCCGACCAACCACCTCGACGCCGACTCGATCACGTGGCTGCGCGGCTTCCTCAAGCAGCACGACGGCGGTCTCGTCGTGATCAGCCACGACGTGGAGCTGCTCGCCGACGTCGTGAACAAGGTCTGGTTCCTCGACGCCACGCGCGGCGAGATCGACCTCTACAACATGAGCTGGCAGCGCTACCTCGACGCGCGCGCCACCGACGAGAAGCGCCGTCGCCGCGAGCGCGCGAACGCCGAGAAGAAGGCGTCGGCGTTGCAGCAGCAGGCCGCGAAGCTCGGGGCCAAGGCGACGAAGGCCGTGGCGGCCAAGAACATGGCGCGCCGCGCGGAGCAGATGCTCTCGCAGCTCGACGACACGCGTCAGGCCGACAAGGTCGCGCGGATCAAGTTCCCGGAGCCCGCCCCGTGCGGGCGCACGCCGCTCACGGCCGACGGGCTGTCGAAGTCCTACGGTTCGCTCGAGATCTTCACCGGAGTCGATCTGGCGATCGACCGCGGCTCGAAAGTCGTCGTACTCGGTTTGAACGGTGCCGGAAAGACGACATTGCTCCGGCTGCTCGGCGGAATGGAAACTCCGGATACGGGTTCCGTCGAGCCGGGTCACGGATTGCGTTTGGGCTATTACGCACAGGAACACGAAACTCTCGACCACGATGCGAGCGTGTGGGAAAACATCCGACACCTCGCGCCGGACACGGGGGCGCAGGAGTTGCGGAACCTGCTGGGTTCGTTCCTGTTCACGGGTGAACAACTCGACCAGCCCGCCGGCACGCTTTCCGGCGGCGAGAAGACCCGCCTGGCGCTGGCCGGGCTCGTCTCCAGTGCGGCGAACGTGCTGCTCCTGGACGAACCGACCAACAACCTCGATCCGGCCAGCCGTGCGCAGGTTCTGGACGCCCTGCGCAGCTTCGCGGGCGCCGTGGTGCTGGTGACGCACGACCCGGGCGCGGTCGAAGCGCTGGAGCCCGAGCGCGTGATCCTGCTGCCCGACGGGACCGAGGATCATTGGTCCCCGGATTATCTGGAACTTGTCCAGCTAGCGTGATCAGATACGGCCATTTGGGTGCTTGTCACGCCTCGTGAAGCACTTGAATGGCCCAATGTGATCGCAATTTCGCTCGTTTTACGTCTGTCGTCTGGCATTCCTGGGCTTCGTGTTCGATCATTGCCCCGGCAGGGGCCGTCAAATGGCCCAGAACTCCACTCGGCGGGAAGGCGATCGACGTGGCTGATCTCAAGAAAGGCGCGCGGATCACCGGCAACACGCGCGACAAGCTGGCCGCTGACCTGAAGAAGAAATACGAGAAGGGCTCGAGCATCCGGGCCCTTGCTGAGTCCACGGGGCGTTCCTACGGGTTCGTGCACCGTGTTCTCTCTGAGTCCGGGGTCCAGCTGCGGGGGCGCGGCGGGGCCACGCGGGTCAAGAAGAAGTAGCAGTACCAGGCTGACTGCGCGGGGGGCGCAGTCCCTGTTCGGCCGCTCGGAACGTCAGCACTCCTCCGAGCAGCACCAACGGATAAACCAGGTAGCCGTAGCGGGTTGCCGGGGTGAGCAGGACCAACGCGCCGAGCCCGACGGCGATCCGCAAGAGCGCGGCGGATCCCGTCGCGGGGGGACGGCGCACCAGCCACACCAGCATCGCCACTGCTGCGGCCGCCACCAGGACGAGTGAGATCACGCGGCCCGCTGAGCCGGTTTCCGCGATCAGGTGGCCCGGAAGCGGGCTCGCCGCGGGGGAGCGCACCACGCCCATCCCGAGCGGAAACCGGATCACGTGCTCCACGAATGCGTCCGGGGCGACCAGGTACACCGGCAGGTGCAGCACCACGGTCGCACTGACCAAAGTGGTCACGAACCACGCGAGCGCTCTGCGGTCGCGTGAATTTCCGTTGTGCGTACGGCAGAACACGAAGACCGCGAGCACGGCCGCGGCCGGCGCGACGATGAGCTTCGCGCTGATCACGAGTGCCAGCACGAAACCCGACCAGCCCGCGCGCCCGGTCGCAGCGAGTGCGCACGCGAGCACGAGCAGTCCCACAATGGCGAGATCGGGACCGGCGACGGCCCAAGTCAATGCGGTGAGTGGGCAAGCGATTGCCAATTGTGCCGAAAAAACCGGAATTCGCGGCCATTTCAGCATTCGTAGTGAGGCGATCACACAGAGAGACGCACAAAGTGCGAACATCCACCGGGCATCGGTGAGCGCATTGGTGAACGGTGTTCCCCCGAACAACGCGCGCGGAAGGCCGAACACTGTCATCACGGGCCCGTAGGGCGTGTAGTCGTTCACCTCGGGCGCGCGCCCGAGAGCGGTCACGTCGACATACGGCGTGCCGTGCTGAAGCAGCAGGCTGGCACTGCGCTCGATCACCCACACTTCGGGCTGTGCGGCCCACGAGAATGGCGTGACGAGCCAGTCGACCCCGGTCAGTCGGCGAATAACGAGCACCACGAGCGGGATGATCATCGCCAACAACCCGATCACCGCGATCGAGCACCACCGCGAGCCGAGCGGGCCGCGGGGCGTGCGCCCGAGCCGGGCCGACACGAGCAGCCAGCCGCTGTGGACCGCGGCGAAGCCGTACGCGGCCGTCGCGAAGTTGGCCCAGATGCGGTAGCCGTAGAACTCGGACTTGAGCGCGCTGATCAACGCGAAGGCGAAGCAGCCCAGGTAGAACACGAGATCCCAGGTGAAGACGCGCCGGGCCCGGTCCGCGGCGGCCCGGGCCGGCGCCATCAGCAGATGCACCGCTTCCCCCTCATGAACCTGGACGTCCCCGTCGCGTCAGGCTACCGAGGGCGTCCGGATCACCCGTGCTCGCCCGTTCGGCCCAGTTCGCGCAGCCGCGGGAGCAGTGCGGCCGCCTGCTTGGCCCGGCCCACGGTGTCGCCGGCGGACGGGAGCATGAGGATGAGGTCGGTGAACCCGGCGTCGAGGTAGGTCCGCGCCTCTCGCAGGGTGTCGTCGTCCTCGGCCGAGAGCCGGAACTGCACGGCTCGGCGCACCGTCGCCGGGTCACGGCCGACGGCCGCGCAGTGCCGGTCGAGCACGCCCGACAGCCGCGTGAGCTCCTCGACAGGCGTCCCCGGCAGGCTCGCGTTGAGCCACACGTCGGCGTGCTCGGCGACGATCCGCAGGCCGCGGCGTTCGCCGTTGCTGCCGAGCCACAGCGGCGGCTTCGGCGTCTGCACGGGTTTCGGGTCGCTCGCCGCTGCCGTCAGCCGGTAGTGGGCACCGCTGAAGTCGGCGACCGGGCGCGTCCACAGCAGGTCGAGGACGGTGCACGCCTCGGCGAGCCGCTCGACGCGTTCGCGGGCCGGCGGGGTCGGCATGCCGAGCATCGTGTCGGCGAGCTCGTCGCCACCCGCTCCGAGGCCCACGTCGAGCCGGCCGCCGCAGAGGTGGTCGATCGTCGCGGCCATCTTGGCCAGCACGGCGGGGTGCCGGTTGGTGTTGCCCGACACCAGGCAGCCGATCCGGACGTGGTGCGTGGCTTCGGCCATGGCGGCGAGCAGCGTCCAGGCCTCGAAGACGGCGCCGGTGCGGACGGGGCCCATGGGGGCGAAGTGGTCGAAGGTCCAGAGGCCGTCGAACCGCGCGTCGTCGGCGATCGCCCAGATCTCGCGCAGCGTCGCGACGTCCGTGAACTGCTGGGCCGGTTTCAGGCCGAAGGTCACCATGGGGGACTCCTGATCGTCAGATGGAGAAATCATCAGCACTACTGATGATCAGGATAGGGCTAGGATGCGGTTCATGTCGAGTGCTCCCGAAACCCCGGCCGTCGTGACCCGCCGGCTCGGTTATCTGCTCAAGCACGCGCAACTGCGGCTGGCCGAGCTGCAGGAGCCGCTGCTCGCACCCCACGGGGTGACCGGGCGGCAGGTCGCCGTGCTCGCGCTGCTGGCCGACGGCGAGCCGCAGGCGCAGCAGGAGGCGGCCGCGCGGCTCGGCGTGGACCGGACGACCATGGTGCAGCTCGTCGACGAACTGGAGGACAAGGCGCTCGTGCGGCGCCACGTCGATCCCGCCGATCGCCGCCGCCGGATCGTGACGCCGACGGAGGAGGGGCTGCGCGTGCTGAAGGCGGCCACCGAGGCGTCGGAGGAGGCCGAACGGCGGCTGCTGGGCCCGCTCGACGGGCGCGACGCCGACGCGCTGCGCGAGGCGCTGCGGGCGGTTGTTCACCACCGGTGAACGCCCCGGGCGGACGCCACAGGGAAGAACTCGGGACGAACCGGCGTTGTGCTGGGCATCTCTGGAAAAAAGCTCAAGTAATATAGAAGTTTTGTCGACCGGGGGAAAGGCTCCACATGGACAACACGTGGGCGTTGCTCGGCTCCGCGATGCGCGGGGCCGACACGCCGAGGGCGCTCACTCGCGGCACCGTGAAACGGGTCGCGCGCTTCGCTCGTCCGCACTGGGTGCGGCTGCTCGTCTTCCTGGTTCTGACGGTGGTGTCCGCCGTGCTGGCGGTGACCACGCCCGTGCTGGCGGGCAAGGTCGTCGACGCGATCGTCGGTCACCAGGACCTGCCGCTGATCATCTGGCTCGCCGTGGTGATCGCGGTGCTCGCCATCCTCGATGCCGGGCTGGGGCTGGCGGAGCGGTGGCAGTCGGCGCGCATCGGCGAGGGGATCATCCTCGACCTGCGCGTCGCCGTGTTCGCGCACGTGCAGAAACTGCCTATCGCGTTCTTCACGCGCACCCGTACCGGCGCGCTGGTGAGCCGGCTCAACAACGACGTGATCGGCGCGCAGCGCACGTTCACCGCGACGCTCTCGGGCCTGGTCACCAACGTGATCCAGCTCGTGCTCTCGCTCGCGGTGATGGTGACGCTGTCGTGGCAGGTCACGGTCTTCGCGCTGGTGCTGCTGCCGATCTTCGTGCTCCCGGCGCGCCGGCTGGGCCGCCGGATGGCCGGGCTGCAGCGCGAGTCGGCGCAGCTCAACGCCGGCATGACCACGCAGATGACCGAGCGGTTCTCGGCGCCGGGCGCCACGCTCGTGAAGCTGTTCGGCCGGCCGCGCCAGGAAGTCGGCGAGTTCAGCGACCGCGCCGGCCGCGTACGCGACATCGGCGTGCGCACCGCGATGCTCACCCGCTGGTTCATGACCAGCCTCACGCTCGTGTCGGCGCTCGCGCAGGCGCTGGTCTACGGCCTCGGCGGCTACCTCGCCTTCACCGGCCAGATCGCGCCCGGCACCGTGGTGGCACTGGCGCTGTTGCTGACCCGCCTCTACGCGCCGCTCACGGCGCTGGCCAACGTCCGCGTGGACGTGATGACCGCGCTGGTGTCGTTCGAGCGGGTCTTCGAGGTGCTCGACCTCGACCCGATGATCAAGGAACCGGCGAAGCCGAAGGCGCTGCCCGCGGGCGGCGTGGCCGTGGAGTTCGAGGACGTGCGCTTCGGGTACCCGGCGGCCGACCGGTTCTCGCTGGCGTCACTGGAAGACGTGGCCACTTTGGACAGCCGCGGGGGCGAAGAGGTGCTGCACGGCATCAGCTTCCGCGCCGAACCGGGACAGATGGTGGCTTTGGTCGGCTCCTCGGGTGCCGGCAAGTCGACCATCGCCTCGCTGCTGCCGCGCCTCTACGATGTGGACGGTGGTGCGGTCCGGTTGTCCGATGTGGACGTCCGCGACCTGGACTTCGCGGCGCTGCGCGCCACCGTGGGCGTGGTGACGCAGGACGGGCACCTGTTCCACGACACCATCCGCGCCAACCTGGCCTACGCCCGCCCGGCCGTGACCGACGACGAGATCTGGGCCGCGCTGGAGCAGGCCCGCCTGGCCCACCTGGTGCAGTCGCTGCCCGACGGCCTCGACACGACAGTCGGCGAACGCGGCTACCGCCTCTCCGGCGGCGAACGCCAGCGTCTCACCATCGCGCGGCTCCTGCTGGCGCAGCCGAAGGTCGTGGTGCTGGATGAGGCCACTGCCCACCTGGACTCCGAATCGGAGGCCGCGGTCGGCGAGGCCCTCACGGGTGCGCTCGAAGGCCGCACGGCCCTCGTGATCGCGCACCGGCTCTCGACCGTCCGCGCCGCCGACCTGATCCTGGTCGTCGAGGACGGCCGGATCGTCGAACGCGGCACGCACGAAGAGTTGCTCGCCCACGGCGGCCGCTACGCCGAGCTGCACCGCACGCAGTTCGACGAGGAGCCGACCGCCGCCGCGTGACGCTCCGCGAAGGGCGCCTCGAGAAGACTCGAGGCGCCCTTGGCGTACCGGCTCAGTGTTCGAGGCAGGCGAAGGTCGCGTTGACGAGCGCCATCTTGCGCGGATCGTCACGCAGCAACGGGCCCATGCGGTTCATCACGTAACCGAAGCCCACGCCGGCCTCCGGGTCGGCGCCACCGGACGAGCCGCCGAGACCGTCGTGGCCGAACGCGGCAGGGTTGGGACCGAAGCCGCGTGCGTCGCTGCCGAGATAGAAACCCAGCGTCCACTCGTTGGGCACCCCGGCGACCACGTCGACCGAGGCGCCCTGGCCTTCGCGGGCCCGGTCGAGCGCGCCGGCCGAGATCAGGCGTTCGGAGCCGTCGGCCAGCGCACCGTAGATGATCGCGAGCGCCTTGGCCGTGCCGTGGCCGTTGAGCGCGGGCATCACGGCGCGCCGCCACGCGGGATCGTTGGCGTGGTGGCCTTCCACGCGCGGGTTCGCCATGGCGGCGAGCGCGACCGGGCCGGCGTTCGCGAACGCCTCGGTGAGCGCCGTGGTCATCTCCGGCGTGAGCACCGGCTCCACGAGCGTCGAGCAGCGCCCGAGGTCGGCTTCCCCGACTCCGATGGAGAAATCCGCATCGAGGGGACCGGCGACGTGCTCGGCGAAGAACGCGTCGATGCCCTGCCCGGCCACGCGGCGCACGACCTCGCCGACGAGGAATCCGTAGGACAGCGCGTGGTACCCGCTGGCCGACCCGGGCGGGAACAGCGGTTCCTGCGCGGCCAGCAGCCCGGTGATCTGGTCCCAGTCGTAGAGCTCCTCGACCTTCACCGGGCGCGCCAGGCCGATGCCGACGACGCCGGAGCGGTGCGAGAGCAGCCACCGCACCGGGATGTCCTGCTTGCCCGCCGCGGTGAACTCGGGCCAGTACCGCGCCACGGGGGCGTCGAGGTCCAGCTCGCCGGCGTCGGCGAGCTGGTGCGCGCAGATCGCCGCCATGCCCTTGGTGGTGGACCAGACATTGGTCAGCGTGTCCGGCCGCCACGGCGTGGTGCGGCCCGGATCCGCCCAGCCGGCCCAGAGATCGACCACGACCTCGCCGCGATGGGTCACGGCGAAGGCCGCGCCCAGCTCGTCGCGCTCGGAGATGTTCTCGACGAACGCGTCCTGCACCGCCTCGAACCCGGGCGCGCAGGTGCCGTGCAGGGGCACGGCCGTCTCATCGTCCATGCTGGCCCGCCTCCACTCGACACCGACTGGTCGGTACGCCGAAGTTAGAAGGGCGGACCAGGCCCGTCAAGACCTGCCGGGCCGGGTCCTTTTTCGCCGGGTGCGACCCCGGTTCGCGAGGGGCTACCGCAGCGCGGGCACGCGGGGGCCGTACTTGGCGAGCAGGGCCGTGTTGGCCTCGTCGCCACCCTCCACATTGGAGCTTCGCCACAGCGGGACGTCGATGCCCTCGGCCGTCCCGCGGTCGTAGACCTCCGCCAGGATCAGGTTCCACAGGAACGCGTTGACCACAGTGGACAGTGGCGCGGTGCGCGGCGCGGCGGCCGGGTGGCTCGCGTCGCCGGGGATCACGAGCGAGTCGAGCACGACCGTGCCCTCCTCGACCAGCGTCGTCGCCGAGCGGCGCGGCGCCGCGGCCACGCACGCGCGCGACGTCACGGCGATCACCGACGCGCCCCGGCGGCGGGCACCGGCGGCCAGCTCCACCGGGTACGGGTTCACGCCGGACGTAGAGAACACCACGAGCACGTCGTCGGGACCCGGCGCGCGCTCGGCCAGCACCTCTTCGGCCAGCCCGCTGCGGCGCTCGGTCTTCGTGCTGTGCTGCGCGCCGTGCAGGGGCAGCAGCTCCGGGTGGTACAGCGGGTAGACGCAGGCGAGGCCACCCGCGCGGTAGAACGTCTCGGCGACCGCGGCGAGCGAGTGCCCGGCACCGGCCGTGAACACGAGGGCGTCGGACCGGATGACCCCGAGCACGAGGTCTGCCGCCGCCGTCAGCGCTTCGGCGTTGGCCTCCCGCGCGGCCGCGAGCTTTTCCGAGGAGCTCTTCCAGATTTCCGTGGCGCTCACCACACCTGCCCTTCGTCGCGGGTTCGGGCGCCGAATGTATCGCTTGGACACGCTTCGTGGTGGATTAGCGTGAGAGCTGATCATCCGGGCGTACCGGTGACTGGGAGGCGGCACGTGGACGGAGTACCCGTCGTTTCGGTGCGGCGCGCGCACGGGCGGACGAGGGCGGTGGCCCTGGTACTGCACGGCGGCGCCGAGCACGGCATCGCGGCCGTGGGGCCGTGGCGGCTGGCGTACCTGCGCATGGTGCCGCTGGCCCGCGCCCTGCACCGCGCGGGCCGCGCGGCGGGCCTGGAGGTGCGCCTGGTGCGCAACCGCCGCTACGGCTGGAACGCGCCCGAGGAAGACCCGGTGGACGACGCCCGCTGGGCGCTGGAGCGCGTCCGCGCCGAACACCCGGGCCTGCCCGTCGTGCTCGTCGGGCACTCGATGGGCGGACGCGTGGCGCTGCGCGTGGCCGACGACCCCGCCGTGGTGGGCGTGTGCGCCCTCGCACCGTGGACGCCGCCCGGCGAGCCCGTGGACGCCGTCACGGGCCGCTCCGTGGTCATGCTGCACGGCACGCGCGACCGGATCACCTCACCGCGTGATTCCCACGCCTTCGCCGAGCGTGCGCGGGAGCTGGCCAAGCGCCTCGCGCGCTTCGAAGTCACCGGCGAGGGGCACGCGATGATCAAGCGCCCGGCGGTCTGGACCAGGCTGATGTGTGCTTTCACACTGGAAGCGATCGACGCGGGGGAGACCGACGAAACTCTCCGGCAGGCATGGACCCGGCCCGCGGACGAGCGGCTGCGCATCCCCGTGTGACCGGATCCGGCGACAACCGCGCAGCGCAGGTCGCGTGTGCCGGGAATACCATCAGATGTGGGCCGATGGGCCCATTCCGGAGGGAGTGTCTTGTCCACCTCAAGTGTTGACCGAGCGACGGGGCCCGCCTCGCAGCCGGTGCCCGACGAAACCCGGTGGCCGGGACTGGCCACGCCGCCGCATTCGCCGCTGCGCGCGCGGGCCGCGGAGGCGCTCTTCCGCCGCGCCGTGAAGAACCTCGACCTGCGGATCACGTTCCCCGACGGCACCGTCCTGGGTGCCGGTGGCCCGGAGGCGCCGGAGATGCGGATCCTGCGGCCCTCGGCGTTCTTCCACCGCCTCGGCGCCGACGCGAAGATCGGCTTCGGCGAGTCCTACATGGTGGGGGACTGGACCGCCGAGGACCTCGCGGGAGTGCTGACGCCGTTCGCCGAGAAGCTGGCCACGGTCGTGCCGCCGTTCCTGCAGCGGTTCCGGCGCTTCGCCGAGCGCGTGCAGCCGGCGCACGAGGAGAACACGATCGAGGGGTCGCGGTCGAACATCCACCGGCACTACGACCTGTCCAACGACCTGTTCAGCGCGTTCCTCGACGAGTCGATGATGTATTCCTCGGCGCTGTTCGGCCCGGCTGACAGCCTGACGCAGGCCCAGCACCGCAAGCTCGACAGCGTGCTGGACTACGCGGGCGTGCGCGAGGGCAGCGAGGTGCTGGAGATCGGCACAGGCTGGGGCGAGCTGTCGATCCGCGCGGCCTCGCGCGGCGCGAAGGTGACGTCGCTGACCATCTCGCAGGAGCAGAAGGTGCTGGCCGACGCGCGGATCGCCGAGGCGGGCCTGTCCGACCGCATCGACGTGCAGCTGTGCGACTACCGCAACGCCACGGGCCAGTACGACGCCGTGGTGAGCGTGGAGATGATCGAGGCCGTCGGGCAGTCCTACTGGCCCACGTTCTTCGCCACGATCGGCAAGCGGCTGCGCCCGGGCGGGCGCTTCGGCCTGCAGGCCATCACGATGGACCACGACCGGATGCTGGCCGCGGCCAGGTCGTACAGCTGGATCCACAAGTACATCTTCCCGGGCGGCATCATCCCGTCGGTGCAGGCGATCGAGGACGGCATGCTCGACAACACCCGCCTCAAGCTGGCCGGGATGCGCGAGTTCGGCCAGGACTACGCGCGCACGCTCAAGCTGTGGGGCGAGCGGTTCCACCAGCGCTGGGACGACATCCGCGGCTTCGGCTTCGACGACGTGTTCCACCGGATGTGGGAGTTCTACCTCGCCTATTCGGAGGCCGGGTTCCGTTCGGGGCACATCAAGGTGCACCAGTTCGGGTTCGCAGACCCCCGCTGAGCAGGCCGTTCCTCGCCGGATGAACCTGCACCAGGTGCCGCACGTCCTTTGGTGGAGGACGTGCGGTTCACTGGGCCGCACGAGTTTTGCCGGATTCGGGGATTGGGTGAAAGCCAATGACGTACGGAGGCGACGACGGCAGGCGGCGGGTGCCGCCCCGGCCACCGCAGCCCGCCGCACGCCCGCGGCAGCATCAGCGGGCCCAGATGATGCCGCTGCCGGGCACGAGCAGCAGCCCGTACGACGAGCGCACCAGACCCATGGGCTCGCGCGGCGAGGCTCCCGTGCCCCCGCCGCCCGCACCGCCTCGCCACGCTCCGCCGCGCCAGGCCCCGCCGCCCGGACCGGCTCCGCGCCGGCGCCGCCGGTGGAGCTTCGGCAAAGTCCTGATGACCTTGGTGCTGCTTTTCGTCGTGTTCCTGGGCGGGATCTGGGCCTACCTCGAGTTCTCGATCAAGCGCGTCGACGCGCTGGCCGACTACGACGGCCGTCCCGCGGCCGCGTCGGGCACCAACTGGCTGATCGTCGGTTCCGACAGCCGCGACGGGCTCTCGGCCGCGGACGAGGAACGCTTGGCGACCGGTGACGTCGCGGCGGCCGGCGGCGGGCAGCGCACCGACACGATCATGATCGCGCACATCCCGGACAACGACACCAAGCCGACGCTGCTGAGCCTGCCGCGCGACTCCCAGGTGAAGATCCCGGGCCACGGCACGAACAAGATCAACGCCGCGTTCTCGCTCGGCGGCCCGGCCCTGCTGGTCAAGACCGTGGAAGGCGTCACCGGCCTGCGCATGGACCACTACGCCGAGATCGGCTTCGGCGGGTTCGCGAACATCGTCGACGCGATCGGCGGGGTCGACATGTGCGTGGACAAGGAAATGCACGACACGTTCACCAACATCGACATCAAGGCCGGCTGCCAGACGCTGGACGGGCGCGAGTCGCTCGGGTTCGTCCGTATGCGCCACAGCAGCGCGACCCCGCGTTCGGACCTCGACCGCGTGGCCAACCAGCGCAAGTTCATCGGCGCTCTCGTGAGCCAGATCGCGAGCCCGGGGACCTTGCTGAACCCGTTCGACTTCTTCCCGCTGCTGTCCTCGGCGCCCGACGCGCTGACGATGGACTCGGGTGACCACGTGCACAACCTGGCCGGCCTGGCGATCGCGATGCGCGGCATCTCGGACGACGGCGTGCTCACCGGCACGGTGCCGGTCACCGACGGCTCGGCCGAGCACTGGGACAAGACGAAGTCGGCGCAGCTGTTCGACGCGCTGAAGAACGACACCCCGGTGCCGCCCACCGCCGTCGTCAACTAGCTCAGCAGCACCGACCACTGGGGCCCGCCGGAAAACGGCGGGCCCCAGCGTTATTTCGATGTCACAGTGCTGTTGCGGTGCCACCATGAGGACATGGACACCCTCACCGACGGCGTGGTCACCCTCAACCGCTGGCGCCCCGAAGACCTCGACGTGCTCGTGGACACGGTCTCGGCGTCCCGCGAGCACATCGGCGCGTGGCTCGTCTGGGCCACCGACGGCTACGGCCCGGCCGAGGGCACGGAGTTCCTCACCGGCACGGCCGAACGCTGGGAGTCGGGTGAAGCGCAGGAGTACGGCATCTACACCGCAGACGGCACGCTGGCCGGCGGCTGCGGCCTGATGCGCCGCGGCGACGGCCGCGAGATCGGCTACTGGCTGGCAAAGCCGTGCACCGGCCGCGGCTTCGCCACGCGCGCGACCGCCCTGCTCGTCGCCGAGGCCTGGCGCCTGGGCGCGCCCCACGTCGACATCCTCCACGACGAGCTGAACACGAAGAGCGGCGCGATCCCGGCCCGGCTGGGTTTCACCTTGCACCACAAGGAAGCCGCCTCCGACGCGCTGGCCCCGGCGTGCTCGGGCAACGACTTCGTGTGGCGCATCCAGCGGCCGGGCTGACCCGAGAATCCCTTGCCGGGCAAGGAAAGCGTCAGGCGACGTTCTTGCGCTCGCGCAGCACCTTCAGCGCGCGGTCCGCGTGCGCGGTGAAGTTCAGCTCGCTCTTGATCACGTCGAGCACGCGCCGGTCGGTGTCGATGACGAACGTGGTGCGCTTGGTGTGCAGCGGGATGAACTTGCGCCACGCGCCGAACTGCTTCGCCACCACACCGTCCACATCGGACAACAGCGGGTAGTCGAACCCGTTGGCGGCGGAGAACTCCCGCTGCTTGGCCACGGCGTCCGGGCTGATGCCCACACGCTGGGCGCCCACCTCGGCGAACTCTGCGGCCAGGTCGCGGAAGTGGCAGCTTTCCGCGGTGCAGCCGCTCGTCATGGCGGCGGGGTAGAAGAACAGCACGACGGGGCCGGACGTCAGAAAGTCCGACAGTGCGCGGTCCTTGCCTTGGTCGTCGGAGAGGGTGAAGTCGGGCGCGAGGTCGCCGGTGTCCATCGGGGTCCTTTCGGTCGGGTCCGAGGGAGATGATCCTCCCCGGTGTTCGGAGCCGCACCGCAGGTGGACGGGTCAGCCGGCGTGGCGTTCGATCATCTCGTCCACTTCGTCGCCCGTGGCCGAATCGGCGACGAACGAACCGCGCGCGGCGAGCACGCCGAGCTCGCGCAACCGCGCCGCGTGCTCTGCGTTTCGTACCCCTTCGGCGCCGATGCGCAGGTTGAGCTCCTTGCCGCGCTCGACCAGCTGACGAAGGTGGCGCACGTCGGCCTCCGCGGCGCCGTCGGCGAGCGCGTCGACGACCGGGCCGCTGAGGATGACGTGCCGAATGGGCAGGCTGTGGCGGGGGATCAGCTCGAGGTCGGCCGAGCTGGAGATCGTGAGCACGAGCTGCGCGCCGAGGTCGGCGAGCACGGTGAAGGAGTCGTGCACTTCGCCGTTGTCGTCGAACATCGACTCGCGGTCGGTGCACAGGCGCAGCGCGCGGGCCGGCAGGTCGTGGCGGTCGAGCTGCTCCTTGACCAGCTTCACGAGCTCCTCGTCACCGGCGAGGCGCTTCGGCAGCCGGATGCAGACGTCGGGCGCGGCGTTGCCGAACCGCTCGCGCCAGCGCGCCGTGGCCGCCAGCGACTCGGCGAGCAGCCACTTGCCGAGCGGCACCGTCATGCCGGTGGTCTGCGCCAGCGGGTAGAAGTCCTCGGAGTCGAGCTCGCCCTTCTCCGGGTGGTTCCAGCGCAGGCCGGCGTTCACGGCCGCGATCTCGTCGGGCTTCGCGAGCTTCACGGTGGGCTGGTAGATCAGGGAGAACTCACCGTTCTCCAGCGCGCCCGCGATCACGGCGCCGAGCTGGTAGCGGCTGCGGTCGCGTGCGTCCTCGTCCGGGTCGAACAGCATCCACTTCGCCTTGCCGTGTTCCTTCGCCCGGTGCAGCGCGAGCTCTGCGGCCCGGCGCAGCTCGATGTGCCCGCCGTCGCGGCACGCGCCCACGACGATGCCGACGCTCGCGCTCACCCCGATCCCGTGGCCACCCAGGTAGACCGGCTCGTTGAGATCCTCCAGCGCGCGGTCCACGAGGTTCACCACGTGCTGCCGCGTGAGGTCCTCGCCGCGCAGCAACACGGCGAACCCGTCGCCGGACAGGCGGGCGACGTACCCGTCGTGGTGCCCGGTGAAGACCGCCGACAGCTTGCTCGCGACCTCTTTCAGCACCTCGTCGCCGACACCCGCGCCGAGGCCGTCGTTGATCACCTTGAAGCCGTCGAGGTCGAGGTACACCAGCGCGATCTGCTCGGTGCGCGGCGCGGCGAGCGCGGCTTCGACGCGGGTGGTGAACGCCTGCGAGTTCGGCAGACCCGTGAGCGGGTCGTGCACGTTCTGGTGCATCAGGCGTTCGCCGAGCAGGTGCAGGTCGTCGGCGTCGGCCGCCATCAGCACCGGGAAGTGGGTGTCGGGCCGGTCGCCGGGCAGCCACGCGAGCGTGACGTTGGTGGTGAGGCCGCCGTCCTCGCTGTGGTCGAGGCGGATGCCGCGCTCGATGACCTTGCCGATGTCGGTGGTGGTGAGGCGTTCGAGGCCGGCGCGGATCCGCGTGGCGCCGTGCTCGGTGGCGGCCAGGTCGGCGAGATGTTTGCCCCTGAGCCGGTCCTGGGTCGAGCCGAGCAGCTTGGCCAGCGCGAGGTTGACCTCCATGATCACGCCGGAGGGATCGGCGAGCGCGATCCCGATCGGGGCGGTGGAGAAGAGCGTGGTGAAGCGCAGGACGGCGGCTTCGTACGCGGGGGTCGCGAACTCCGTCACCTCCTGGGCGAAGGAGAGCAGGAGACGCTCCAATTCCGCGGGCGGAAGCGTTACTCCTTTCGTGTCGGTCAGCGTCGTCGCGAACTTGCGCGCGACGTCGACCAACCCTGGCGCGGCACCAGGCTCAGGCACACTCCACCTCTTCATGCGCGGACTAAAGCCAGCTCAGACCCGGTGTGAAGGTTCATGGACCCACACTAGGTATGAGTTGGCCGTGAGTGATGCCACGGCATCATGCGCGAAACGGGGTGTCTACCGGCTGAACGAGTGATGACCCGTACACAAATGGTGACATGATGTCACCTTGAGTGCTCGAACGTGTTTTTCCGGTTCGTCCGATTTCCGTTTCTCCGGCACTGTCGGCTCCCCGCCTCCCGCAGCGTCCGTCAACGATATTCGAGGCGCACCGGTAGTCCGTCGGCGGGGACCGGCAACGACACGTAGTCCCAGCGTGCGGTGTAGTCCTGGGGTACTGACCAGCGGAAAGTCCGCAGCATCTCGTGCATCAGTGCCTTGACCTCGAGGCTGCCGAAGTGCAGCCCGATGCACTTGTGCGCGCCGCCGCCGAAGGGCATCCACGCGAACCGGTGCGACTTGTCCTCGCGCCGCGGCTCGGCGAAGCGCTCGGGGTCGAAGCGCATCGGGTCGGTCCAGCAGTCGGAGGTGAAGTGGTTCAGCGTCGGCGAGACGCCGACGAGTGTGCCTTCGGGGATGAAGTGACCGAGCACGTCGGTGTCCTTGGTGGTCTTGCGGGCCATAGACGGCACCGGGGCCCGCAGTCGCAGTGATTCCTTCATCACGAGGTCGAGCGTTTCCAGGCTTTCCAGCGCCTCGATGTCCGGCACCTCGTCGCCGAGCGCGAGCGACTCCGCGCGGGCGCGTTCCTGCCACTCCGGGTGCTTTGCCAGGTAGTAGGCCATGGCGCTGCTGGTGATGGTCGTGGTGTCGTGCGCCGCCATCATCAGGAAGATCATGTGGTTCACGATGTCCGCGTCGGTGAACCGGTCGCCGTCCTCGGTGGTGGCGGTGCAGAGCGCGGCGAACAGGTCGTCGCCGCCCGCGCGGCGCTTTTCCGGCAGGGTCTCGCCGAAGTAGCGCTCCAGCAGCCGCCGGCCGCGCAGGCCCGCGGACCAGCGGCCGCCGGGCACGGGGTAGCGCACCAGTGCCGTGCCCGCGCGCACGGTGTTCACGAACGCGCGACTGATCCGCATCGCGTCGTCGGGCGAGCGCATGTCCATGAACACGCGCGTCGCCACGTCGAGGGTGAGCTGCTTGAGCGCCCAGTACAGCCGCGGCCGCGTGCCGCCGGGCCACGCCTCGACGCCGGCGCGCAGGGCCGGGCCCATCTGCCCGACGTAGCCGACGAGCCGCTCGCGCGTGAACGCGCTCTGCATGATCCGCCGGTGCAGGTGGTGCTCGCCGAAGTCGAGCAGCATGAGGCCGCGGTCGAAGAACTTCTCGATGAAGAACTTCCAGCCCTCCTGTGAGAACGCCTTGTCCTTGTTCACCAGGGCGATCTGTGTGGCCTCGGGGCCGGACAGCGAGACGATCCGGCGGCCGAAGCCGCCCATCCACGAGACGGGGCCGTACTTTTCGTAGCGGCTGAAGCTGAAGTCCAGGCCGAAGCGCATCATCTCCAGCGCGTGGCCCACGACCGGCGGGCCGTCGTCGCCGAGCACCGGCTTCAGGCCACTGCCCGCGGGCGGCGCCGCGAGCTCGCGCACGGGGTAGGTGGCCGCCTGCCAGCGCTGGTCGACGGTGCGGGGCAGCGGCATCGACGTGAGCGTGGGCACGCGCTCACGCAGGCTCTCGGCGACCTTGCCGACCCTGCCGACTGCGCTCGTCATGGCGACCTGCCTTCACTGGCGGAACCCCGGTCCGACGTCCACCGTGCCGCGCTGTTGACCGAATGACAATACCTTTGGCCGGCTCCATCCGGGTGATCCTTGACGAAGATCCGGTGCCGGGCGGTGGTTCGCGCCGCCCGGCACCGTTGCCCGGGGTTGCTCAGCCCTGCTCGGCGCGGACCTGGCGGGCTGCCGCGACGAGGTGGCGCAAAGCGGGCTCCACCTCGGCGTAGCGGCGCGTCTTGAGGCCGCAGTCGGGGTTCACCCACAGCCGGTGCGCCGGCACGGCGGCGGCCGCCGTGCGCAGCAGGTCCGCGATTTCGTCGACGCCCGGCACGCGGGGCGAGTGGATGTCGTAGACGCCGGGGCCGACGCCGCGCGCGAACCCACCGGCCGACAGGTCGGCGAGCACCTCCATCTTCGAGCGCGCGGCTTCGATGCTGGTCACGTCGGCGTCGAGGCCGTCGATCGCCGAGAGCACCTCGCCGAACTCCGAATAGCACATGTGCGTGTGGATCTGGGTGCCCTCGGCGGCTCCGGCCGTCGCGACGCGGAACGCCCGCACCGCCCAGTCGAAGTAGGCCTCGTGCCCGGCCGCGCGCAGCGGCAGCAGCTCCCGCAGGGCCGGCTCGTCGACCTGGACCACGCGCACGCCCGCGGTTTCGAGGTCGGTCACCTCGTCGCGGATCGCGAACGCGACCTGCAGCGCGGTGTCCGCGAGCGGCTGGTCGTCGCGCACGAACGACCACGCGAGGATCGTGACCGGGCCGGTGAGCATGCCCTTGATCGGCTTGGTGGTGCGGCTTTGCGCGTACCGCGCCCACGGCACGGTCATCGGCCGCGGGCGCGAGACGTCGCCGTAGAGGATCGGCGGGCGGACGCAGCGCGAGCCGTAGGACTGCACCCAGCCGTGCTCGGTCGAGGCGAACCCGGCGAGCTGCTCGGCGAAGTACTGCACCATGTCGTTGCGCTCGGGCTCGCCGTGCACCAGCACGTCGAGGCCCAGCTCCTCCTGCAGCCGCACCACGCGGTCGATCTCGGCATGCATCTGGGCCACGTACGCGGGTTCGTCGAGCGTGCCCGCGCGGTACGCGGCGCGGGCCTTGCGGACGTCGGTGGTCTGCGGGAACGAGCCGATCGTGGTGGTCGGCAGCGGCGGCAGGCCGAGGGATTCCCGGTGCGCGGCCGCCCGTTGCTCGTACGGCTCACGCACGGCGTCCTGCGGTGTCAGCGCCGCCGGCCGCTCCCGCACGGCCGCGTCTGCCGGGTTCGTCGCGCGGTCCGCGACGGCCGCCCGCGCCGCCGACAGGTCGACGTCTTCGCCGCGCAGCGCCCGCCCGAGCAGCACGACCTCGGCGACCTTCTGGTCGGCGAACGCGAGCCAGCTCCCGAGTCGTGAATCGAGGTTCTCGGCCTCGACGTCGTAGGGAACGTGCAGCAGCGAGCACGACGTCGTGACGCTCACGTGCTGCGCGGTGCCGGCCAGCCGCGCGGCGCGTTCCAACGCTCGGTCCGGGTCGGTGCGCCACACGTTGCGCCCGTCGACGACGCCGGCGAGCACCTCCTTGTCGCGCAACGCGCCTTCCGTGGCCACTGCGTCCACAAAGGACTCGTCGGTGACGAGGTCCACGGCCAGCGCCTCGATGGGGGAGCGGGCCAGCACACCGAGCCCGCGGCTGAGTCCGCCGAAGTACCCGGCGACGAGCAGCTTCGGGCGGTCCTCGGCCTTGGCCAGCACGTGGTACGCGCGGGTCAGCGCGTTGAGCTCCTTCGTGGTGCGGTCACCGGCGAACGCCGGTTCATCGAGCTGCACCCACTCGACGCCCTCGGCCTTCAGCGCGGCCAGCAGCTCCGCGTAGGCGGGCAGCAGCTCGTCGAGCAGCTCCAGTGGCTCGAAGCCGGGCTGCGTCGCCTTGCTGAGCAGCAAAAACGTGACCGGCCCGACGAGTACCGGCCGCGTCTCGATCCCCAGCTCCCGGGCTTCGCGCACCTCGTCGAGCGGCTTCGTGCCCGACAGCGTGAAGCGCGAGCCGGGACCCAGCTCGGGCACGAGGTAGTGGTAGTTGGTGTCGAACCACTTGGTCATCTCGAGCGCCGGCTCGTCCTGCACGCCGCGCGCGGCGGCGAAGTACGTGTCCAGCGGTGAGAGGCCGAGGCGCGTGAAGCGCTCCGGCAGCGCACCGAACAGCTCGGCGGTGTCGAGCACGTGGTCGTAGTGGGAGAACGTGCCGGACGGGATCGACTCCAGCCCGGCGTCGCGCAGCCGCGACCAGGTCTGTGCGCGCAGTTCGCGGCCGGTGGCGAGCAACTCCGCTTCGCCGGTGGTGCCGGCCCAGTAGCGCTCCAGGGCGCGCTTGAGCTCCCGGGCCGGGCCGATGCGCGGGTATCCCAGGATGGTGGTGCCGATGGTGGTCACAGGGCTCTCTCCTCGCGAGCTCGCCAACGAGCCCGGGCACGCGAGAACCGCGTTTCGCCTCAGGCCTGCTCCCACGGGGCCCGGACTCACGCACGCCGTCGGCGCACGTACCACGGGCAGGTCTTCGGACTCGTGGGCGAACCGCTCGCGCCTACTCGCCGTCGCTTCCCGGGCTCGCGCCCAGTGCTTGACCACGAAATCGTGGTGACGGCTTTCGTTCCCACTCACCGCTGCGGGGCAGTCCCGGATTCACACCGGGTTCCCTGTTGCCTCACCGGGGCACGACCGAAAGAAGCTCGGCCACGCCCTGGCGAACCAGTGGCGTGGCCGAGCCTAGCGGGTCGGGGTTGCCGGCGGCACAAGCCGCACCCCGGTCCCAGAGTCCGGGATCAGTCCGCTTTGATCAATCCCAGTCCAGCGCGCCGCCGGACTGGTACTCGATCACGCGGGTCTCGAAGAAGTTCTTCTCCTTCTTCAGGTCCATCGCCTCCGACATCCACGGGAACGGGTTCTCCGTCTCCCCGAAGATCGGCGCGAGGCCGATCTGCTGGGCGCGCCGGTCGGTGATGAAGTGCATGTACTGCTCGCACAGCTGCGCCGAGAGGCCCAGCATGCCGCGCGGCATGGTGTCGCGCGCGTAGCGGACTTCCAGCTCGCACGCGTCGGTCAGCATCTGCCGGATCTCCGCCTGGAACTGCTCGGTCCACAGGTGCGGGTTCTCGATCTTGATCTGGTTGATGCAGTCGATGCCGAAGTTCAGGTGGATCGACTCGTCGCGCAGGATGTACTGGTACTGCTCGGCGATGCCGACCATCTTGTTGCGGCGGCCGAGCGAGAGGATCTGCGCGAAGCCGGTGTAGAACCACATGCCCTCGAAGATCACGTAGAAAGCCACGAGGTCGCGCAGGAACGCCTGGTCGGCCTCCTGCGTGCCGGTCTCGAAGTCCGGGTTCTCGAGGTTCTGCGTGTACTTCAGCGCCCACGCGTCCTTCTCGGAGATGGACGGCACTTCGCGGTACATGTTGAACAGCTCGCCCTCGACCAGGCCGAGGCTTTCGCAGATGTACTGGAAGGTGTGCGTGTGCACGGCTTCCTCGAACGCCTGGCGCAGCAGGTACTGGCGGCACTCGGGATTGGTGATCTGGCGGTACACCGCGAGCACGATGTTGTTGGCCACCAACGACTCCGCGGTGGCGAAGAAGCCGAGGTTGCGCTTGAGCATCTGGCGCTCGTCCTCGGTCAGGCCGTCGGGCGACTTCCACAGCGCGATGTCGGCCTGCATGGCGACCTCGGTCGGCATCCAGTGGTTGTTGCACGCGGCGAGGTACTTGTCCCACGCCCAGCGGTACTTCATGGGCAGCAGCTGGTTCACGTCGGCGCGCGCGTTGATCATGCGCTTGTCGTCGACGTTGATCCGGGCGGCGCCGACCTCGATCTCGCCGAGGCCGGTGGCGTCCGTGGTCTCCACGTTGGTCATCAAGAGGCTCCAAGAAAAAGGCTCGTGAGGGGTGCGGCGGGTTCTCGCCCGCCGCACCCCTCACGAGGAGGTCACTGGCAGGCTTCGCAGTCGGGGTCGTCGATGCGGCAGGCGGCGCCTTCGGTGGCGACGAAGTCGATGTCGTCGACCTTCGGCATTTCCTTCGGCTCGGCGGGCTTGGCGGCCGGGACCGCGGCGGGCACGGCCGCGGCGGGGCTCGCCGGGACAGCGGCCGAGGGCGAAGGCGACGGCGTGGGCGAAGGCGCCGGGGCCGGCGTCGCGGCCGGAGCAGCCTGAGCAGCGGCGGCGGCCGGGGCGGCCGAGACCGCGTTCAGCTTGCCGTCGGTGCCGCGCAGGGTGCTCTTCTCCACGTGCGTCGCCGACTGCGCGCGCAGGTAGTACGTGGTCTTGAGGCCCTTGTGCCACGCGTAGCGGTACAGCTCGTCGAGCTTGCGCCCGCTCGGCGCCGCGATGTAGAGGTTCAGCGACTGCGCCTGGTCGATCCACTTCTGCCGGACCGAGCCCGCGTCCACGATCCACTTCGACTCGATCTCGAACGCGGTGGCGTAGAGCGCCTTGAGGTCGTCCGGCACGCGGTCGATCTGGCCGAGGCTGCCGTCGAAGTACTTCAGGTCGCTGACCATGACCTCGTCCCACAGGCCGCGGGCCTTGAGGCTCTTGACCAGGTGCGGGTTCACCACGGTGAAGTCGCCCGACATGTTCGACTTCACGTACAGGTTCTGGAACAGCGGCTCGATCGACTGGCCGACGCCGGAGATGTTGGAGATCGTCGCGGTCGGCGCGATCGCCATCACGTTGGAGTTGCGCATGCCGACGGTCTTCACGCGCTCGCGCAGCGGCGCCCAGTCCAGCGTCGTGGAGGTGTCGACGGCGAGGGCGTCGCCCTGGCGCGCGTCGATCAGCAGCTGCATCGAGTCGATCGGCAGGATGCCGCGGCTCCACAGCGAACCCTCGAACGTCTGGTACTGGCCGCGCTCCTCGGCGAGGTCGGTCGACGCGGAGATCGCGTAGTAGGACACGTGCTCCATGCTGAGGTCGGCGAACTTCACGGCCTCCTGCGAAGCGAACGGAACGCCGATCTCGAACAGCGCGTCCTGGTAGCCCATGATGCCCAGGCCCACCGGGCGGTGGCGCAGGTTGGAGCGGCGCGCCTCCGGGATCGTGTAGAAGTTGATGTCGATCACGTTGTCGAGCATGCGGACCGCGGTGCGCACGGTCTTCTCGAGGCGCTTGGTGTCGAGGCCTTCGGGCGTGACGTGCTTGAGCAGGTTCACCGAGCCGAGGTTGCAGACCGCGACCTCGTCGATGTTGGTGTTCAGCGTGATCTCGGTGCACAGGTTCGAGGAGTGCACCACGCCGACGTGCTGCTGCGGCGAGCGCAGGTTGCACGGGTCCTTGAACGTGATCCACGGGTGGCCGGTCTCGAACAGCATCGTCAGCATGCGGCGCCACAGGTCGACGGCGCGCAGGCGGCGGAAGACCTTGATCTCGCCGCGGTCGGCGGCGGCCTCGTACTCGCGGTAGCGCTCGGCGAACGCGTTGCCGTAGAGGTCGTGCAGGTCCGGCGTCTCGTTGGGGGAGAACAGGGTCCACTGTGCGTCGGCCTCGACGCGGCGCAGGAACTCGTCCGGCACCCAGTTGGCCGTGTTCATGTCGTGCGTGCGGCGGCGGTCGTCACCGGTGTTCTTGCGCAGGTCGAGGAACTCCTCGATGTCCACGTGCCACGTCTCGAGGTACGCGCACGCCGCGCCCTTGCGCTTGCCGCCCTGGTTCACGGCGACGGCGGTGTCGTTGGCGATCTTGAGGAACGGTACGACACCCTGCGACTGGCCGTTGGTGCCCTTGATGTGCGCGCCGAGGCCGCGCACCGGGGTCCAGTCGTTGCCGAGGCCGCCGGAGTACTTGGCCAGCAGCGCGTTGTTCTTGTACGCCTGGAAGATCGAGTCCAGGTCGTCGTCCACAGTGGTCAGGAAGCACGACGAGAGCTGGGCGCGCGTGGTGCCCGAGTTGAACAGCGTCGGCGTCGAGGCCATGAAGTGGAAGGTGGAGAGCAGCTCGTAGAACTCGATCGCGCGGGCTTCGCGGTTGTCCTCGCGGATGGCCAGGCCCATGGCCACGCGCATGAAGAACGCCTGCGGCAGCTCGAAGCGCGTGCCGTTGTGGTGCTGGAAGTACCGGTCGTACAGCGTCTGCAAGCCCAGGAACCCGAAGTCCAGGTCACGCTCGGCGTGGATGGCCGCGGTGATCTTGTCGAGGTCGAACGTGAGCAGCTCGCCGTCGACGAGCTCCAGCTCGACCGCGCGGCGCAGGTAGGTGCGGAAGTACGCGGGGTACTCGGCGGTCATCTCGTCCTGGCTGGCCAGGCGAGCGCGGCCGGCGAGGTAGCTCAGGGCCTCTCCGCGCAGCTTGTCCAGCAGGAGCCGCGCACTCACGTACGAGTAGTTCGGCTCCTGCTCGACGAGCACGCGGGCGGCCATGATCTGCGCGAGCGCGAGCTCGTCGGCGCTGATGCCGTCGTAGAGGTTGCGCTTGGCCTCGGCCAGCACCGGCTCGGCGGACACGTCCTCGAGCCCGGCCACGGCCTCGCCCACCACGTGGGACACCCGGGCCCAGTCGAGCGGGCGCAGCGAGCCGTCGGTGCCCTTGACGCTGATCGCGGCCTCGGCGGGCGCCGGCGTGGCAGCCTCGCGGGCCTTCGAGCGCTCGTCGCGGTAGAGCACGTACGCGCGGGCGACCTTGTGGTGCTCACCGCGCATCAGGGCGAGCTCGACCAGGTCCTGGATCTGCTCGATGTGCAAGGCGGGCTCGGGGCCGGCGTGGCGCAGCAGGGAAGCCTCGACCTGTTCGGTCAGCTCGGCGACGACGTGGTGCACGCGCGAGGAAGCGGCCGCGTCGCCGCCCTCCACGGCGAGGAAGGCCTTGGTGAGGGCCACGCTGATCTTGCCGGCGTCGAACGGCGACACGCTGCCGTCACGCCGGATCACGCGGACCGCGCTCGGAGCCGAGTCCGCCGACGAGGGCGGACGCTGATCGGTTTCCACTGACATGCGGGTCTCCAACGAAGTCGAAAATGGGCGCGCTTCATCGGCGCACGGCCTCACAAGGCCGTGCGCTGCTGTTTCTCAAATCGGCCCGGCTGCCCTTCCTGAGCGGTCTCCCCGTCGCTGGGGGCTGCCGGTCCACAGAGACTACATCTAGGGGTTCGGGCTTGCACGTGCCCCAAGGGGTGGCGTGTCGCGGGCTCACCCTCGCGGGTTAGTCGATCACTCAGAGCGGCTGGTCGGGGGCGGTTCAGCCGCCGAAGACGAGGGTGAAGTCGCGCAGGCTCGCGCTCACGATCGGGCGACGTCCGGCCAGGAAGCCGAGCGGTCCGGCGGGGTTCACGGACCAGTCGGCGGCGGCCACGTGCGGCTTCGCACGCGACGTGACGGGGCTGCGCTTGAGCCGCCCGCCGAGCGTCTGCGCGATCTCGAATCGCGCGGGCAGCGCGGCCGGCAGCCCGGCGCGGCGGGAGAACGCGGCGGTGGCGATCCAGCGGTCGCCGGTGGCCGCGGTGAACTCGCGGTCGCCGCTGAACTCGAGCGTCGCGAGGTCCTTCGGGATGCCCCACAGCTCGCGCCCGCCCGCGAGCGAGACCTCGCTGTCGACCCAGATGTCGGTGATCGACGCGGTGAGGCCGCCGCGCACGGCGACGGCGGCGAGCAGCTCGTGGTAGCCGAGCCGCCCGGGCGCGCGGTAGTCGATCCACGCGGTGAACACCGCGGCGTGGCCGCCGGTGATGACGGGTTCGGCGCCTTCGGGCAGTTCCGGCAGTTTGCCGGCCGGGAGCAGCCACGCGGACAGCTGCGCCTGGCCCGCGAGGTGCCACGGTTCGGGCGGGTAGGCGGTCATTCCTCGATCCAGGGCAGGTAGTCCGGCTGGTCGTGGTCGACGCGGAGCTTGAACTCCGGTGGGCGTTTCTGCAGGAACGACAACACGCCTTCGACCGCGTCCGGATTGGTCGGCAGCCCGCCGATCAGCTTCGAGTCCAGCTCGTGCACCTCGAACGGCGACGGGGCCGACGCCATCCGGTACAGCAGCTGGCGCGTGACGGCGACCGACACGGGCGCGGTGTTGGCCACGAGGTCGCGCGCGAGCTCGTAAGCCTTGTCCAGCACGGCTTCCGGCGGGTGGACGCTGTGCACCAGCCCCTTCTGCAACGCCTCTTCGGCGCCGAAGACGCGTCCGCTCACCATCCAGTCCACGGCCGTGCCCATGCCGACGAGCCGGGGGAGGAACCACGCGGACCCGCCTTCGGGGTAGATCCCGCGGCGAGTGAAGACGAAGCCGAACTTCGAGTCGTCGGCCGCCAACCGGTAGTCGCACGACAGCGTGATCGTGATGCCGCCGCCCACCGCCGCGCCGCGCAACGCGGCGATCACGGGCTTGTTCATCGTGAAGATCCGCTTGGAGCAGCGGCCCGCCGGCTCCTGCCAGCCGTCGGGCGGACCCTCGCCGAGCTCGAAGTCGAACCCGCCGGACGACAGGTCGGCCCCCACGGAGAAGTCCTTGCCGGTGCTGGTGAGCACGACCACGCGCACGTCCTCGTCGCGGTCGGCGCGGTCCATGGCGTCACCCAGCTCGTCGGCCATCCGCACGGTGTAGCCGTTGCGTGCCTGGGGCCGGTTCAGCTTGACCGTCGCGATCCGCTCGGCGACCTCGTAGGTGATGTCCGCGTAGGTGCTCATGGCTGGAACGGTAGGACAACGCGGGTACTACTGGCAACGTGTCAATAGCGGCTCGGCGCTCGATCGGAGGATAAAACAATCAGGCGCGCTTGATTTTTCCTCGGTCGGGGTGCGAGGGTGGGCCTGAGCGCGTAGTGCTTACAAGAGGACGCATGGAGGCGCAGGATGGCTGATCTCGGCGTGATCCTCGGGGATCTGGCTGCCGAATCACAGGCGATCGACGACGTGGTGGCCGGGCTGCCGCCCGAGGGGTGGGCCAGGCCGACACCGGCGGAAGGGTGGACGGTCGCGCACCAGATCGCGCACCTGGCCTGGACGGACTCGAAGGCGCTGATCGCCGCGGCGCGGCCCGAGGAGTGGCAGGCCGAGGTCGAGCACCTGCTGAGGGTGGGGGAGAACTACGTCGACCTCGCCGCGGAGGAAGCCGCCGCGACGCCGCCGCAGGAGCTGCTCGCGCAGTGGCGCGCCGGGCGGGCGGCGCTGTCCGAAGCGCTCGCCGCCGTGCCCGCCGGGCAGAAGCTGCCTTGGTACGGGCCGCCGATGAGCGCCGCGTCCATGGCCACCGCGCGGATGATGGAGACCTGGGCCCACGGCCAGGACGTGTTCGACGCGCTGGGGCTGGCCCGCGAGCCGACCGGCCGGCTGTGGCACATCGCGCGCTTCGGCACGCGCACGCGGGACTTCGCCTTCAAGCTCAACTCCCTGGCGCCGCCGCCCGTGGAGTTCCGCGTGGAGCTGGCCTCGCCGGACGGCACGACGTGGGCGTTCGGGCCCGAGGACGCCGAGCAGCGGCTCACCGGCAGCGCCGTGGACTTCTGCCTGGTCATCACGCAGCGGCGCCACCCCGCGGACACGGACCTGGTCGCGACCGGCGCCGACGTCGAAGAGTGGCTCACCATCGCGCAGGCGTTCGCCGGTCCTCCCGGTGAAGGCCGGAAGCCGGGGCAGTTCGCATGAGCCGCGTGAACCGGGCGCCGATCCGGATCGGGAACGCGTCGGGCTTCTACGGCGACCGGTTCTCGGCCGTGCGCGAGATGCTGACCGGCGGGCCGCTCGACGTGCTCACCGGCGACTACCTCGCCGAGCTGACCATGCTCATCCTCGGGCGCGACCGGATGAAGGACCCGGAACGCGGCTACGCCAAGACCTTCCTGCGCCAGATGGAGGAGAACCTGGCGCTGGCCAACGAAAAGGGCGTGAAGATCGTCGCCAACGCGGGCGGCCTCAACCCCGCGGGCCTGGCGACGGCGTTGCGTGAGCTGGCTGCGAAGCTCGCCCTCGACGTGCGGATCGCGCACGTCGAGGGCGACGACCTGATCGGGCGCGCCGACGAGCTGGGCTTCAAGGAACCGTTGACCGCCAACGCCTATCTCGGCGCGTGGGGCATCGTCGAGTGCCTGAACGCCGGCGCCGACGTGGTCGTGACCGGCCGTGTCACCGACGCGTCGGTGATCGTCGGGCCCGCCGCCGCCCACTTCGGCTGGACGCGCGAGGACTACGACGCGCTGGCCGGCGCCGTCGCCGCGGGGCACGTGATCGAGTGCGGCGCGCAGGCGACCGGCGGCAACTACGCGTTCTTCCGCGAGCAGCCGATCGGCGTGCCCGGGTTCCCGATCGCCGAGATCCACGCCGACGGGTCCAGCGTCATCACGAAACACCCCGGCACCGGCGGGGTCGTGAGCACGGGCACGGTCACCGCGCAGCTGCTGTACGAAATCACCGGCGCCCGCTATGCGAACCCCGACGTCACCACGCGCTTGGACACGCTGAGGCTGGCCGAGGACGGCCCCGACCGCGTGCGCATCAGCGGCGTGACCGGCGAGGCCCCGCCGCCCACGCTCAAGGTCGCGCTGAACCGGCTCGGCGGGTTCCGCAACGAGACCACGTTCGTGCTCACCGGCCTCGACATCGAGGAGAAGGCCGCGCTCGTGCGCGAGCAGCTGGAGACGGCGCTCGAACGGAAGCCCCCCGCCGAGGTCCGCTGGACGCTCGCGCGCACGGACCACCGCGACGCCGACACCGAGGAACAAGCCAGCGCGCTGCTGCACGTCGCGGTGAAGGACGCGGACCCGAAGATCGCCGGCCGCGCGTTCAGCGGCGCCGCGGTAGAGCTGGCGCTCGCGAGCTACCCCGGCTTCCACGTGACCGCCCCGCCTTCGGACGCGTCGCCGTACGGCGTCTACTCGGCGGCCTTTGTGGACGCCGGCGAGGTACCGCACATCGCGGTGCTCACCGATGGTCGACGTGTCGACATAGCACCGTCCGCCAAGACCCGAGCACTGACCGAAGTGGACGAACCCGCGCTGCCCGAGCCGTTGCCGGACCGGCCGGTCCGCCGCGTCCCGCTCGGCCGCGTGGTCGGCGCGCGCAGCGGTGACAAGGGCGGCAGTGCCAATCTCGGCGTCTGGGTGCGCTCGGAAGAAGCGTGGCGCTGGCTCGTGCACCGGCTCACCGTCACCGAGTTCCGCCTGCTGCTGCCGGAGACGGCGCAGCTGCCCGTGACCCGGCACCTGCTGCCGAACCTGTGGGCGATGAACTTCGTGGTCGAGGACATCCTCGGCGAGGGCGTGGCCTCGCAGGCGCGGTTCGACCCGCAGGCCAAGGCGTTCGGCGAATGGCTGCGGGCGCGCGAGATCGACGTGCCGGAGGCGTTGCTGTGATCGTGGACCCGTTCGCCACGCCGGAACGCAAGGAGCTGCGCGCGACCGTGCGGCGGTTCGTCGAGAAGGACGTGCTGCCGCACCTCGACGACTGGGAACGCGCGGGCGAGCTGCCGCGCGAGCTGCACCGCAAGGCCGGGGACCTCGGGCTGCTCGGCGTCGCGTTCCCCGAGGCCGTGGGCGGTGGCGACGGCAACTACCTCGACGCACTCGTGGTCGCCGAGGAGATGCACTACGCGGGCGGCTCCGGCGGCCTGTTCGCGTCGCTGTTCACGTGCGGCATCGCCGTGCCGCACATCGCCGAGGCCGGGGACCCGGTGCAGGTCGAACGCTGGGTGCGCCCGACGCTCGCGGGCACGAAGATCGGTTCGCTGGCCGTCACGGAGCCCGACGGCGGGTCCGATGTCGCCGGCATCCGCACCACCGCCGTGCGCGAAGGTGACGAGTACGTGGTCAACGGCGCCAAGACGTTCATCACCTCCGGCTGCCGCGCCGACTTCGTGACCACGGTCGTCCGCACGGGCGGCGAGGGCGCGCACGGTATTTCCCTGCTGGTGGTCGAACGGGGCACGCCCGGGTTCACGGTGTCGCGCAAGCTGGAGAAGATGGGCTGGGCCGCGTCCGACACCGCCGAACTGTCCTACGTGGACGTCCGGGTGCCGGTGGAGAACCTCGTGGGCGCCGAGAACAGTGGCTTCGCCCAGGTGGCCACCCAGTTCGTGACCGAGCGGCTTTCGCTCGCCGTGCAGGCCTACGCCCACGCGCAGCGCGCGCTCGACCTCACGCTCGACTGGTGCCGGCTGCGCGAGACGTTCGGCAGGCCGCTCATCTCGCGCCAGGTCGTGCAGCACAAGCTCACCGAGATGGCGCGCAAGACCGACGTCGCGCGCACCTATGCGCGCCAGACCGCCGTGCGCCACGTCTCCGGCGAAGAAGTGATCGCCGAAGCCTGTTTCGCCAAGAACACCGCCGTCGAAGCCGCCGAATGGGTGGTGAACGAGGCCGTGCAGCTGCACGGCGGGCTCGGGTACATGCGCGAGTCCGAAGTGGAGCGGCACTACCGCGACGTCCGCATCCTCGGCATCGGCGGCGGTTCCACCGAGATCCTCACCGGCCTGGCCGCGAAGCGATTGGGATACACCGCATGACCGCACTGAGGTCTGTCGTGGACACACGGGCCGGCGAGTTCGCCGCGAACCGCGAGTCCATGCTCGAGAAGCTCGCCGAGATCGACGCCGAGCACGCCAAGGCCGTCGCCGGTGGCGGCGAGAAGTACGTGGAGCGCCACCGCAAGCGCGGCAAGCTCCTGGCCCGCGAACGGATCGAGCTGCTGATCGACGAGGACTCGCCGTTCCTGGAGCTCTCGCCGCTGGCCGCGTGGGGCTCGGACTACCGCGTGGGCGCGAGCGTGATCACCGGCATCGGCGTGGTCGAGGGCGTGGAGTGCCTGATCTCCGCGAACGACCCGACGGTCAAGGGCGGCGCGAGCAACCCGTGGACCACCAAGAAGAGCTTCCGCGCGGCCGACATCGCGGCGCAGAACCGCCTGCCGGTGATCAACCTCGTCGAGTCCGGCGGCGCGGACCTGCCGACGCAGAAGGAGATCTTCATCCCCGGCGGGCGGATCTTCCGCGACCTCACGCGGTCTTCGGCCGCGAAGGTACCCACCGTGGCGCTGGTCTTCGGCAACTCGACTGCCGGCGGCGCGTACCTGCCGGGCATGTCCGACTACGTCGTGATGGTCAAGGAACGCGCGAAGGTGTTCCTCGGCGGGCCGCCGCTGGTGAAGATGGCGACCGGCGAGGAGTCCGACGACGAGTCGCTGGGCGGCGCCGAGATGCACGCCCGCACCTCGGGCCTGGCCGACTACCTCGCAGCCGACGAGCAGGACGCGATCCGGCTGGGCCGCAGTATCATCAAGCGGCTCAACTGGCACAAAAAGGGGCCGGCGCCTCGGACCGGGTACGCCGAGCCGCTGTTCGATCCCGAGGACCTGCTCGGCATCGTGCCGAGTGATCTCAAGGTGCCGTTCGACCCGCGCGAGGTGATCGCCCGCGTGGTCGACGGGTCGGACTTCGACGAGTTCAAGCCGCTCTACGGGTCGAGCCTGACCACCGGGTGGGCGAACATCCACGGCTACCCCGTCGGCATCCTCGCCAACGCGCAGGGCGTGCTCTTCAGCGAGGAGTCGCAGAAGGCCGCGCAGTTCATCCAGCTGGCCAACCAGATCGACACCCCGCTGGTCTTCCTGCACAACACCACCGGCTACATGGTCGGCAAGGAGTACGAGCAGGGCGGCATCATCAAGCACGGCGCGATGATGATCAACGCCGTGTCGAACTCCAAGGTGCCGCACCTGTCCGTCCTCATGGGATCGTCCTACGGCGCCGGGCACTACGGCATGTGCGGGCGCGCCTACGACCCGCGGTTCCTGTTCGCATGGCCGAGTGCGAAGTCGGCCGTGATGGGTCCGGCGCAGCTGGCCGGCGTGCTGTCCATTGTGGCGCGTGCGGCGGCCTCGAGCCGGGGGCAGGACTACAGCGAGGAGAACGATGCGGCGATGCGCGCCATGGTCGAGAACCAGATCGAGGCCGAGTCGATGCCGATGTTCCTCTCGGGCATGCTCTACGACGACGGCATCATCGACCCGCGCGACACCCGCACGGTGCTCGGCCTGAGCCTGTCGGCGATCCACAACGGACCAGTGAAGGGCGCCGAGGGTGGCTTCGGCGTCTTCCGGATGTAGGGGTGCAGTCGTGATCCACAACCTGCTGGTCGCCAACCGCGGCGAGATCGCCCGCCGCGTGTTCCGAAGCTGCCGCGACGCCGGCATCGGCACGACGGCCGTGTTCTCCGACGCCGACGCCGCGGCCCCGCACACGCGCGAGGCCGACGTCGCGGTCCGTCTGCCGGGAGACGCGCCGGGAGAGACGTACCTGCGCGCGGAGCTGATCGTGAAGGCCGCGGCCGACGCGGGCGCCGACGCCGTGCACCCGGGCTACGGGTTCCTGTCGGAGAACGCCGCGTTCGCGCGGGCCGTGCTCGACGCCGGGCTCACGTGGGTCGGCCCGCCGCCCGCCGCGATCGAGACGATGGGCTCCAAAGTGGAGTCGAAGCGGATCATGGCCGCTGCCGGTGTGCCGGTCCTGTCCGAACTGGACCCGGCCACGGTGACGGAAGCCGATCTGCCGTTGCTGGTCAAGGCTTCCGCCGGCGGCGGCGGTCGCGGGATGCGGGTGGTCCGGGAGGTGGGTGAGCTCGCCGAGGCCGTCGAGAGCGCCCGGGCCGAGGCCGGTTCCGCGTTCGGGGACCCGACGGTGTTCTGCGAGCGTTACCTCGAGACGGGCCGCCACATCGAGGTGCAGGTGCTCGCCGACAGCCACGGCACGGTGTGGGCGGTGGGGGAGCGCGAGTGCTCCATCCAGCGTCGGCACCAGAAGGTGGTGGAGGAAGCGCCGTCGCCGTTCGTCGACGACGCCATGCGCGCGGAGCTGTTCGACGCGGCGCGCAAGGCCGCGCTGGCCATCGACTACGTCGGCGCGGGCACGGTGGAGTTCCTCGCCGGGCCGGACGGTCGGTTCTACTTCCTGGAGATGAACACCCGCCTGCAGGTGGAACACCCGGTGACCGAGAACGTCACCGGCCTCGACCTCGTGGCGCTGCAGCTTTCCGTGGCCCAGGGCGCGAAGCTGCCGCCGGAACCGCCCGCGCCGCAAGGACATTCGATCGAGGTCCGCCTCTACGCCGAAGACCCGGCTGCGGGCTGGCAGCCGCAGAGCGGCACGCTGCACACCTTCGAGGTGCCCGGCGTCGACCGCGAGTTCACGCACGGCGCGGGGCTGCGGCTCGACTCCGGCGTGGAGAGCGGGTCCGTCGTCGGCGTGCACTACGACCCGATGCTCGCCAAGGTCATCACGTGGGCGCCGACGCGCGACGAGGCCGCCCGCCGGCTCGCCACCGCGCTGGCCGGGGCGAAGATCCACGGCGTGGTCACCAACCGCGACCTGCTCGTGAACATCCTGCGCCACGAGGCTTTCCTCGCGGGCGAGACCGACACGGCGTTCTTCGACCGCCACGGCCTCGGCACGCTCGCGAAGCCGCTGGTCAGCGGTGACGGGGAAAAGCTCTCCGCGCTCGCCGCCGCACTGGCCGGCGCCGCGGGCAACCGCGCGGCCGCGACCACCCTGGGTCGCCTGCCCAGCGGCTGGCGCAACGTGCGTTCGGTGGGGCAGCGCAAGGTTTTCACGCGCGGGGACACGACCCATGAGGTCCTGTACTCGGTCACCCGGGACGGCCTGCGGGCCGAGGGGCACGACGACGTGCGTCTGGTCTCGGCGGAGCCGGGCCGGGTGGTGCTCGACGTGGCGGGTGTGCGACGCACGTTCACCGTCGCGCGGCACGGCGAAAAGTCCTTTGTCGACTCCGCGCTCGGCTCGGTGGCGTTCACGGCGGAGCCGCGGTTCGCGGACCCGTCGGCGGCGCTGGCCGCGGGCTCCCTCGTCGCGCCGATGCCGGGCACGATCGTGCGGCTGGCGGTGGGCGTGGGCGACGCCGTGGCGGCGGGGGATCCGCTGCTGTGGCTGGAGGCGATGAAGATGGAACACCGGATCGCGGCCCCCGCCGACGGCGTGGTCACCGAGCTGCCGGTGAAGGTCGGGTTGCAGGTCGAGGTCGGCACGATTCTGGCTGTCGTGGGAGAAGCTGTGGTGGGAGAACGAGCATGAACGCGATGAACTTCGTCGAGCCCGAGGAGCGCGTGGCGCTGCGCAAGGCGGCTTCGGAACTGGCGCGCAAGTACGGGCACGAGTACTACTCGAAGAAAGCCCGCTCGGGCGAGAAGACCGTCGAGCTGTGGGACGAGGCCGGCCGGCTCGGCTACCTCGGCGTGAACCTGCCCGAGGAATACGGCGGCGGCGGTGCGGGCATCGCCGACCTCGCCGCGGTGCTGGAGGAGTTCGCGGCCGCCGGTTCGCCGTTGCTGCTGATGGTCGTCTCTCCGGCGATCTGCGGCACGGTGATCTCGCGCTTCGGCACGGACGAGCAGAAGAAGCAGTGGCTGCCGGGAATTTCCGACGGCAGCAAGAAGATGGTCTTCGCCATCACCGAGCCCGACGCCGGGTCCAACTCGCACAAGATCACCACCACCGCGCGCCGCGACGGCAGTGACTGGGTCCTGAGTGGACGGAAGGTGTTCATCTCCGGCGTCGACGAGGCCGACGCGGTGCTCGTGGTCGGGCGCACGGAGGACGCGAAGTCGGGCCGCCTCAAGCCCGCGCTCTACATCGTGCCCACCGACACCCCGGGCTTCGAGTTCAAGCAGATCGAGATGGACCTGGTCTCGCCGGAGAAGCAGTTCGGCCTGTTCCTCGACGACGTCCACCTGCCGGCCGAAGCGCTGGTAGGGGAGGAGGACGCGGCGATCGCGCAGCTGTTCGCGGGCCTGAACCCCGAACGCATCATGGGCGCGTCGTTCTCGCTCGGTACCGCGCGCTACGCGCTCGACAAAGCGGTGGCGTACGCCAACGAGCGCCAGGTGTGGGGCGCGCCGATCGGCTCTCACCAGGGGCTGGCGCACCCGCTTGCCCAGATCAAGATCGAGCTGGAGCTGGCGAAGCTGATGACGCAGAAGGCAGCTTCCCTCTACGACTCCGGGGACGACTTCGCGTCGGGCGAGTCGGCCAACATGGCCAAGTACGCCGCCGCGGAGGCCGCGATCCACGCCGTGGACCAGGCCGTGCAGACCCACGGCGGCAACGGGCTCGCGACCGAGTACGGCCTCGGCACGCTCGTGACCGCGGTGCGACTCGGGCGGATCGCGCCGGTGAGCCGCGAGATGGTGCTCAACTTCGTCGGGCAGCACACCCTCGGGCTGCCGAAGTCCTATTAGGAGTGAGTGTGTCTGAGAAGACTGAGAGGTCTCTGGCGGGCCGCACGATCATCATGTCCGGCGGCAGCCGCGGCATCGGCGAGGCGATCGCCCTGCGCGCGGCCGCCGACGGCGCGAACGTGGCTCTGCTGGCCAAGACCGCCGAACCGCACCCGAAGCTGCCCGGCACGATCTACACCGCGGCCGAGGCCATCGAGAAGGCCGGCGGCAAGGCGCTGCCCATCCTCGGCGATGTCCGCGACGACGAGGGCGTGGCCGCCGCGGTGGCGAAGACCGTCGAGCAGTTCGGCGGCATCGACATCGTGGTGAACAACGCGAGCGCGATCGACCTCACGCCCACCGAGCAGGTGAGCATGAAGCGCTACGACCTGATGCAGGACATCAACGCGCGCGGCACTTTCCTGCTGTCCAAGCTGGCCATCCCGCACCTGCGCAAGTCGGCCAACCCGCACGTGCTCACGCTGTCGCCGCCGATCAGCCTCGACGAGAAGTGGTTCACGGCCGGGCACCTCGCCTACAGCATCGCGAAGTACTCGATGAGCCTCGTGACCGTCGGGCTCGCGGCGGAGCTGAAGAACGACGGCATCGCGGCGAACTCGCTGTGGCCGCGCACCACGATCGACACCGCGGCGATCCGCAACATCGTGGGCGCGGAGCTGGCCGACCGCAGCCGCACGCCGGAGATCATGGCCGACGCCGCGTACGCGATCCTCACCCGGCCCAGCCGCTCGACGACCGGCAACTTCTTCCTCGACGACGAGGTGCTCGCGGCCGAGGGCGTCACCGATCTGTCGAAGTACCGGATCGGGTCGTCGGAAGCGGACTTGCAGCTCGACTTCTGGGTCGATCCGGCCTGATGCTCCGCGAACCGCAGCAGGAGCGCAGCCGCACCACTCGCCGGCGGCTGATCGAGGCCGCGATGGACTGCATCGGCGAGCGGGGCTGGCACGGCGTCACGGTGGCCGTGATCGCCGAACGCGCCGGCGTGTCACGCGGCGCCGCGCAGCACCACTTCCCGACGCGCGAGGATCTGGTCGCGGCGGCCGTGGAGCTGCTAGGCGAGTCGCAGATCACCGAGCTGCGGACGAAGGCCGACAGCCTGCCGACGGGCGCGTCGCGGATCTTCGGGGTGGTGGAGATGGTGCTCAACCTCTACACCGGACCCTTGTTTCGCGCCGCGCTGCAGCTGTGGGCCGTGGCCTCCAGCGACGAACAGCTGAGGTCGACGCTGGTGCCGCTCGAGGCGCGCGTCGGCCGCGAGGCGCACCGCGTGACGGTGGAGCTGCTGGGCGTCGACGAGGCGAAGCCCGGGGTCCGCGAGCTGGTCCAGGCCACCCTGGACCTGGCCCGCGGCCTCGGCCTCGCCAACCTGCTGACCGACGACACCCGCCGCCGGCGCCAGATCGTGCGGGAGTGGGCCCACACTCTGGAGACGCGACTGTCCGGAACCGGCGAGGCCTAGTGAACGTCACAACTTCGGCCTAATACGATGTGGTTGTTAACACATTCGGCCCAACGGACGATGACTCCGAGTAAGTGGCTCCACCAGGAAGAAGGTCGGTACCGGTGTCCGGTTCAGAAGACGCGGCAGTCGAGCTGACGCACCGCGCGATGGCGATGCTCAGGGCGGTCGCCGCCCACCGCGCGGAGATGACCACGAGCAGCGAGCCCGACCTCTTCATCGACGGTTTCGCTTGCTGCGACCAGATGACCGCCCACAACCTCGCACACGGCGGCTACATCCGCCCCGCCGTGCAGGACGCCGCGGGCCGCGTGCCCGCCGAGCTGACCGAGGCCGGGCACGCCGCGCTGGAGATCACCGTCGCCGCCTGAGGTGACCACGCGGTCTCGCGAACGGGTGAAGGTTTCGCTCACCCGTTCGGGTAGTCCCTTGGCTGGGGTGTAGGTGCCTCCGGCCAGGGTTCGGGTTTGAGCGCGAGCGGTCCGGTCGTGACCCCGCGCGGTTCGACCATTCCGCACACTGGTTTGCAGGGGCGAGTCTGGGTGCAGGGCTTGGTTGCGTTGCCGGCGGCGCTTGGGTAGGTGCCAAAGCACCCCAATGTGGCGTTCGGTGCGTTGAGCGCAACCAACGCCGCATTGGGTGCGTTGAGCGCAACCAACGCCGCATTGGGGTCAGACTGGCGTGCGGCCGATGAGGTCGGACCACCCCGCCCGCGGTAGGACTCCGCCGTCAGAGCTGTGAGCGGATCTCGCCCGCTCGTGCCGTCACGGTGTCGAGGACGCGTTTCGCCGCCTCCAGGTCCTCGGGGGCGATGCCCGCGAACAGCCGATCGCCGGCGGCGGTCGAGTCCGTCGTCAGGCGTTCGACCAGGTCGCGCGTTGCCGGGGTGACGTCGACGACGTCCCCACTGGTCAGCCGACCCGCCGACACGAGCCGGTCCGCCACGGAGCGCACCACCTCGGCGGGCGCGACCGCCGTCGCCGCGATGGTCTCCACCAAGGTGTCGGCGGGCTGGGCGCCATTGGCCACCGTCCGCAGGACCACGTATTCGGTGAAGTCCAGACCTTCGCGGTCCAGCAGTGCGGTGAGCAGGGAACGAGACGCGGCGGCGGCCAGGTTGAGGTCGCGGCCGCCGACGGCACGGGCTGTGGTCATGGTCTTCTCGCTTCCGGTGGGGTCTTCACCCAGCAGCGTCTGCAGGGTGTGGCGGAACCGGCGGGTCCGCGAGCTGCGGGAGCCGCCGAGGTCCGCCGTGAGCTCCTCGTGCAGGTCGCGCACGAGGGCGATCGCCTCGGTGATCACCTCGTGGCCCCGGGCGGTGAGGTCGAGCCGCACCGCGCGCGGGTCGTCCGGGTCCGGGGGACGGGTGACGAGGCCGGCCTGTTCGAGCGCCCGCGCCAGCTTCGACACGTGCAGCGCCTCGAGTCCCGTGTGGTCGGCCAGCTCGCGCTGGCTCGGCCGGACCCCGCGCACCACGAGGCCGGTGAGCGTCGCCAGCAGCGAGTACTGGGCGTGCGTCAGGCCGAGCGGCTTCACGGTCCGGTCTACGGCCGCCCGCCACTTCATGGACAGCCGCCACACGAGGTGACCGGTGGTCGGGTTCTCGAGGCGCATAAAAGATAATGTACATGGATACTATGTCCATGGCTACTATCGACCGGAAGAAGCGGGGATCCCCGAAACCAAGGGATCCCCGTCTTCAGGCAGCTCAGCCCTGGTACCCGGCCACGATCTTCGTGAACGCGTACTTCTCCTGGTCGATGCCGCTGCACTCGCCGCCGCCGCTGCAATCGCGGTTCGTGGCCCAGAACGTGAAGCGGCCGAGGTGGTGGCTCGAGGCGTAGTCGCGGATCGAGGTGAAGTTCGCGACGGACACGTTCTCGCCGGCGTTGTCGGTCTTGCCGTTCATCGACGACAGGCCGCTGTGCCGGTAGGCCTCGTCGTCGCTCCAGCCGAACGCGGACTTCAGCTGGTCCTTCAAGCCGTCGACGGCCGACTTCGTCATCGCGGCCATGTCGCCGCCGTCGGAGAAGTCGAAGGGCATGACCGACCAGACGTCGACGTTCGCGCCGATCGCCTTGGCCTGCGTGATGAGGCGGCTGCCCCACTCGGTCGGGCCCTGCGGGCTCGTGCCCATCGTGATGACGACGCGCACACCCGGGTTCTTCTGCTTGGTGATCTTCACGGCGTTCAGGATCCGGTCCTGCACCGTCGCGTTCTCGAACTCGTCGGTGTTCTCGATGTCGAGGTCGATCGCTTTGAGCTGGTAGGCGTCGATCACCTTCTGGTACGCGCCGGCCAGGTCTTCCGGCGACCCGCACTGCGAGCCGAGCTTGGTGCCCGACCAGCCGCCGAACGACGGGATCACGTCGCCGCCGGCCGAGCGGATCTTCTGGATCAGGGCGGCATCCGAACCGTTCAGGTCGCGGTTGCCGTCCCACTTCGGGTTGCAGCCGCCGTCGGACAGCATGAAGGCCAGCGTGAACGCCTTCACTCCGGTGGCCGACATGGCCGCGGCGGGGTCGGTCTGCCCGCCCCATTGGTACAGGTACGGCGAAGCGAGCACAGGGTCCGGCGCGGCGAGCGCCGACGGGGCGAGGCCGAGGGTGGTGGCCAGCGCGGCGCCCGCGGCGAGCGCGACGGTGGCCAGACGGCGCAGGGGTTTCATTGGTCCTCCAACGTGGGACGCACGCGTGAGCGCGCTTGTGTGGAGCACCTCCGATGCTTGATTCGGCGGTATCAACTCGAAGGAGCACGCGGTGGGATGTGCTCCGTCACAATGGACTAGACCATTAGGAAGTGTCAAGGTCTCAGAATGGGAAGAAAAAAACCCACTGTGTTGTTGGCCCCGGCTCCGCCGGGGCGTGCGAGATCGCCTTTAAGCCGGCTTCCGGATTGTGCGGTCGGATCGGCCCCCGGCCGATCCGAC
>NZ_JBEXHL010000043.1:0-72313 GCF_040607795.1 Amycolatopsis sp. NPDC005232
TCTGAACCAGTTCGCGGCGAATTCACCGGGTGGACACCTAATTGGACGAGTGGTTCACTGGGTTGCCGACGTCGCGTGGCAGCGCCTCTACCCTCCGTACGCGTACGCCTGAGCGTTCACCACTCCCGGCAGCGCCGCCCGGCCGGTTCGGGCCGCGGCCTCGCGAGTTGGGGAACTGCGGCAGGCAGCTGGCGCAGGGGACGCCGACGACATCGCCGCCGCTGCCGTGCACGCCCTGGCCGGCGACCGTGCCCCCAACACCGATCTCGTCCTCACCGGACCAGAGGCGCTCAGCTACGACGACGTCGCCACGATCATCACCGAGATCACCGGCCGACCTGTGGTCCACCACCACCTGACGCACGAGCAAATGCGCGATCGCCTCACGGCGCAGGTGCCGCCGGAGTTTGCCGCGATGCTGGCAGGCATGGACCGTGCCATCGCGGAGGGAGCCGAGGACCACACCACCGACACCATCCAGCGCCTCACCGGCGGTCGTCACACAGCTTCCGCGTAGTCGCGGAACGCGAAATGGCATGAATCTGAGCGCATTCTCCACTGGTCAGTTTCGGGACGCCAGCGTCCCGGTGTCGGCGCAGCACTGCCTCGTCAGGCCGCTAGCACCTTGGGTGCATTGCCAGTGTGTCGTCGCGGTAACGATCGATTTCCGAGATCCAACTCAGGGAAGCGCATTAATGTCTCTCGTCCGGCATCACCGGGTGCGGGTGCCCACAGTTGCCGTTGCAACGCGCGTCTGCTCGCGTAGTGGTGGAGAGCACGGCGCCGGAGCTGGAGTGCCTGGCCGGGGCAACAGAAGTGCTCAACCGTGATGCCGGAGCGGACGCGCGGCGATAAGACCGTGCGCAACGGTGATCCCCTCGTGGTCACTGGGGCGACGACCCGCCACGAAGGCCGTGCCCAAAGCAGCCTGGACCTTTTTCGCGCCGGCTCAGCGGTCGACCGCCCGTATATCGACCGACTGTCTCGCGCCGGAGCGTCCTCTACAACCAGGCCAAGATGCGTGTCGAACGCTACCGCTACCGCGGAACCAAGATCGCGACGCCGTTCAATGCTCACGTGGTTGACCCGACCGGAGCGTGCTTCCGGCGCACCGGTCACGACAATGTTGCCTTCGTCGAACAGTTCTCCGAACTCGTCAGCTCTCCCGTTCCCGACACAACAGGTCCAGGCGTTGGATCGGAATGCGAGATCTTCTTCTCGATCACCACTCGCCGCGGGAGGGGCTGCAGTGTCAAGGAACCTTGGACTCCACGAAGGCCGCGAGCCGTCCGAGTGTGTCGAAGATGTCGCCGACGATCTCGTCGATCTCGATCTCGATGTCGAATCGTTTGCGCAAGGCGACGATGAGCTTGACGACGGTGAGCGAATCAAGCTCGGGAAGATTGCCGTAGAGCCTCGTCTCCGGCCCGAAGTCATCGGCCTGGTCCTCGATGTCCAGCGTGACTACCACGACGGACTTGACGTCCTCGAAGATCGCCCGTGAGATCTCTGGCGAGCGAGTCATGGGGATTCTCCTCATCAGTCGTAGAAGCCGGTGGCCTGCGATCTGCACCAACAGCTCCCTCGGTGTCGGATGGCCGAGGACCTCTTCCGGTAGGCGCCGGCCCCGGCGGACCGCCACAAGGTCGCCGACCCTGGCACGCGGGAGGAAGACATCAAGCGCGAGCAGGTCCAGCGGGGTGCGCAAGCACCCGGCGACGCCGACGGTCTCAGGACCCTGGACGCCCATTCGGTTCGCGATGGCGACCGGGTAGTTCGTCGTGTGGATGACCCGTCCAAGGCAGCGAACCGGTGGGGGAGGCCGCCATCGACGAGGAAGGCGTGGCCGCGCGACTCCGGGCCGTCGGTGGCACCGGCGCGGTCAGCGAGCAACACGGCCGGGTGGCCGCCGAAGTGGACCATGCCGTCGGAGGTTGCGAACGGGCAGATCGTGGGAGTGTGGGCGACTGCGGTCATGCGGGCTCCTGAGGGCGGGAGGCGGCGAGCTCGTGGCGAAGGGCCGCCCGGTCGAACTTGCCGTTCGGTGATCGGGGCAGGGCGCTGCGGACCATCACCTCGGCGGGCACCATGTAGCCGGGCAGTTCCTGCCGCAAGCGCGCGGTCACCGCGGCCGGATCGAAGCCGGCGGGATCGCGGGGGGCCACGACGAGGACGACCCGGTGGCCGAGCGCCTCGTCCTCCAGGCCGAGCGCTACGGCATCGTGGACCAGTCCAGTCTCGTAGGCCACTTCCTCGATCTCTTGGGGACTGACCCGATACCCCGATGTCTTGATCATGTCGTCACGCCGCCCGACGAAGTACAGGAAGCCCTCCTCGTCGCGGACGACGACGTCGCCGGACCAGACCGCGAGCTCGGGCGTACACAGCTCGACCGGACGGTTCGGCGGCGGCCGGAACCGCTCGGCCGTGCGCTGCGCGTCATTCCAATAGCCCAAGGCGACGAGGGGACCTCGGTGTACCAGCTCACCCGGCTCACCCGGCCCACACAGGCCGCCGTCCTCCCGCACCACGAGGATCTCGGCGTTCGGGATGGCCTGGCCGATCGAATCCGGCCGCCGGTCGACCTCCCGCGGATCGAGGTAGGTGGAGCGGAACGCCTCGGTGAGGCCGTACATCAGGTACGGCTCCGCAGTCGGGAAGATCGCTCGCAGTCGTTGCAGGGTGACGCGCGGGAGGCGCCCTCCAGTGTTCGCGAAGTAGCGCATCCCGGCTACGGCCTCGGATGGCCACGTCTGGGCCGCGAGCTGGATCCACAAAGGCGGTACACCAACCATTCCGCTGATGCGGTGCTCCGCGCACAGCCGGACGACATCTCCGGGCAGCAGGTAGTCGGCGAGCACCACGTGGGCACCGACGTAGAAGCCAGTCGTCAATTGGCTCAGCCCGGCGTCGAAGCTGAGCGGGAGAACCGCCAGGATTCGGTCTTCTGCCGTGTTGTTCAGATAAGTGCTGACACTTTCCGCGCCGACGACCAGATTCCGGTGCGACAGCACGACGCCCTTCGGGGCCCCGGTGCTCCCCGACGTGTAGAGGATCGCGGCCACATCCGTGTCGACGCCACCCGTTGGACACACAGCCTGCGTTGCGCGCTCGGCGACCTCTGGCCAGACATGCATGCGGTAAGGGGCTTCCTTGTCCTCACCAGGCGAGCCGCCCAGCACGAGGACGTGGGAGAGGGACTTGCAGGCGGAGAGTTCGGCACGCAGGGCCCTCAGCCGATCCGTGGACGTCACCACCACCCGCGCGGCGCAGTCATCGAGAACGTGCCTCACCTGCCTGGCCCGCAGCACGGGATTCACCGGGATGAACACGCCACCGGCCTGCGAGCAGGCCAGCAGCGCCACGACGGTGTCGATCCTCTTGTCCAGGAAGACCGCGACGCGCTCACCATCATCGAGCCCAAGATCGCGCAGGCCGGCGGCCGCTCGCTCCGTCCGCTCGTGCAGGTCCGCGTAGGAGATCGTGGTCGTTCGCGAGGTCAAGGCGGGCGCGCGCGGGGCGCGTTGGGCACACCTGGCAACGAGGTCCGGCAACCGCATGATCATCTCGGAAGATTCCTTTCTGGTCCTCTCACCTGGCGCATCAGTGCGCAGTGCTCAGGCCAACGGAGTTGAGCACGTCCGTTGGACTGGTAGACGGTGTCGATGCAGCAGCGCTCGCTGAGGTCCGGGGCGTTCGCCGCAGGCGCCATTGCTGGTGAGCCGGCTCGTCGCGCCGCTGACAACCATGCCGGTGGATCCGCCGACCAGGAACCGTGCCCGACCAGCCGGTGGCATGCGCGGGTCGGTGGTCATCCGACGTCGAGCTCGACGGTCGGCGAGCAGTCGGCCAGGCGAACCGGGTCAGCCATCCCGACCAGGACTTCGCGCGGTCCGGTGAAGGGCTCCCTGCTGTGCGCGCTGCGGATGTTGTCGACGAGCATCAGATCGCCTGCCTGCCAGGGCTCTCGCATGGTTCTGGCCTCGTAGACCTCGTTGAGCAGCTGCACGACGTCCTCGCCGATCGGGTCGCCACCGCCGAAGCGGGTGGTGAACGGCAGCCCCTCGGCGCCGTAGGTGTCGACCAGGAACTCGCGCACCTCGGGGTCGAGCGTCCACTCGTTGAGGAAGGCGATCTGGTTGAACCAGCAGCGCAGGCCGGTGACCGGGTGCCGCAGCACCGCGCTGCGGCGCTGCCAGGTGCGCAGCCCCCCATCGGGTTGCCACTCGAACTCGATGGCGTTGGCGCGGCAGTAGCTCTCGACCGCGCCACGGTCCTCGGTGCCGAACGCCTGGGCGAGCGACGCGCCGATCTCCTCGTTGTAGTTGCGGACGAGCGTCCAGCCCTCCCGCTCCAGTCGTTCGACGAGGTCACCGGGCAACGCGCGGAGCACGGCCGTCGAGTCCGCCACGCCGGTCGCCCCGCCCTCGGCAGGCGCGGACAGGCAGGCGAACAGCATCACGCCGGGAAATTCGAGCCGGTAGCTCAGTTCGTGGTGCATGCACATCGGCTGGTTCGGTGGCCACTTCGACGACGAGTAGACGCCCTCGGCGTAGGTCTGCCGCTCCGCGAACGCCTCCCACTCGGTCATCATGCCTGCGGTGGCCAGCCCACGGAACACCGCGGTGACTTCGGCCGCATCGCGCAGCCCGAGACCGCGGACCAGGACCGCACCGTGCTCGGCGACGACGGCACGCAAGGCCGCGCGGTGCGCGGCCGCCCAGGCCGGTCTGTCGCCGGAGGCATCGGCTCGCAGCATCGGCACCCTGCCGAGCTGCAGATCCACGTCCACCAGCGATGATGATGAGGACGACATCTTGATCTCCCTTCAGGTCCAACCAGAGGAGGACGTCAGCAGTTCGGGGCGTGCTCGCGGTGCGGCAGCTCGGCGATGTCCTTTAAGGACACCGCGCGACCGCACCTTCGCGTACGCGGCCAGACCGGGCACAACGCTGCTGCGAGGTCGTCGTCGAGGGTCGCCGTCTGCTCGGCGACGCCCGGTGCCGGGTCGAGCGTCCACCGCGGGATCGCGGTCGCGCCGCCCGCGAGCACGACAGCACGCAAGAACGCCCGGCCGGTCTCACCCCGCTTGTCTGTCCATCGAATAATCCCCGCATTCCACGTTTGCCCGGCGTCAGCCGCCGCGGACGAGCACGGTGGCACCGTTGTCACCGCCGGTCTTCCGAACCTGCCGATTGCCCGGGTGCTCGCGCATCTCTGTGGCGGGGTTTCCGCCCCACAGCGCGTTCGGTGGCATTTCCTCGCCCTTCATCAGGAAGGAACTGGTGGCGAGCACCGCGCCGTCCCCCGTCGTCACGCCATAGTGGACGAACGCGCCGACACCGAGGGTGCAGCCGGCGCCGATCGCGATGCGGTCGGACTTGAACCCGCCGTCCTCCTGCGAGTGGCACTGGACGACGGTGTCCGCATTGAGGGTGCAGTTCTCGCCGATCGTGGTGAAACTCCGCTCAGGCACGCGGAGGCCGTCGTCGAAGACCCGGCGGCCGACCCGCATACCCAGCAGCCGCCAGATCACATTCTTCAGCGGGGTGCCGTTGAAGGCGAGGACAAAGGTCAGGGAAGTGACTTTCCAGAACCGTTCGTGTCGCCAGAAAGCGCGGTCGTAGATCGAGCACCCCTGCGGCACCAAGGCCTGCAGTGGCCGGAACAGCCGGTCGACCACGACGTTGTAGGCGACCGTGAAAACGATGACCAGTGCGGTGGCCAGTGCGACCGCGAGTGCGAGCGCGCCCAGGAAGTGCAACAGGTTGATCGCAGCCAGGTAGACCACGATGACGGACAAGAAGAAGGTCCAGCGCACCAGCAGGAACAGCGCCATGCTGATGGTGTTGTAGACGGTCTTGGCACGGAGGCCACGGCGCAGCTCGTCCGCGCTGCTCACGTCGAGATCCCTGTCGCGCCTGACCGATCGCGGGATCTCGAAGCTGGGCGCGCCGAGCAAGCCCACGCCTTCCCGCACCCGTCCGTCGAGGGGAACCATGACCTTCGTCGCGAGGAGGCAGTTGTCGCCCGCCTTGCTCTGCGGAGGGTAGGCGATCATGTTTCCCAGGAAGTTGTCCGGCCCGATCGACGCCTGGGACAGGCGGAAGGAAGTGCTCGAGAAATCGGCGTTGATGATGGACAGCCCGTCCGCCACCATCGTTCCGCTGCCGGCCGCGCTCAGGAACGGGGTGTCGTGCTTGACCATTTCGCCGAAGTTCGAACCGGTCTGCCGCACCCCGCGCAGGCTGTAGCCCAACCAGCGCAGGTAGTAGATGATGTAGGAAGTGCCACCGAAGAGGGTCGTGAAGAACCTGATGTTGGTCGTGCGGGCGATCGCGCGGTGGACCCAGTATCGGAATCCGTACAGCGGATAGACCTTGTCCGGCTTGATGAAGAGGTTCAGCACGCGCGGAACGGTTCCCACGAGCACGAGGCCGACGAGCAAGGCGCCGAAGAAGACCACGGCGGAGACGACCAGCGCGTCAAGGAAGAACGTCCAGGTCGTGAGCGATACCGGTGCCGCGTCCAGCAGGGGGCCGAACTCTGGCAGCCGCGGGAGCGCGAAGTCCGCGACGCCGAAGGTCAGCGGCAGACCCAGCAGCAGCAGGTTCCCCAACTGCACGGCCGAGAAGACCACCCGTCGCCCTGTGCCCACGTCGCGTGCTGAGACCGCCATCTGGTTCGTCTTCTCCGACCGCTGGGCAGGTGCGCCGCCCCAGCGCTCCCCAGCAGGTATTGCCTGACCCGCGTGCAGGGCGGACGAGTGGCCGAGCTGCGCCCCGTCACCCAGCGAGGCCCCGATGTCGAGCACCGTCGCCTCGCCGACGAGCGCGTCCCTGCCGATGTTCACCGCACCCGTCTGGATGATCCCATCGTCGGCCCGGTAGCCGTTGAAGAACGAGTCCTTCCGGATCACCGCGCCGTCACCGATGCTGAGCAGGTCGGTGCACACGGGCAGGTTCCTGGAGAAGATGACTGCGCCGCGCCCGATCTTCGCGCCCAGAGCCCTCAGGTAGAGCGAGTACAGCGGTGAACCGACGAACAGCACCATCGGGTTCCGCTGGATCAAGGTTTTGACGAGCCAGAACCGGACGTACGCCATGCTCCACACGCGGATCTGCTGGGGCTTCCACCGGCCGACGAGCGCCCACTTGACCAGGATTGGAAGTGTGCACAGGCCGAGGAACATCGCGGCGCCGAACGCGACCGACCGAAGGTAGACGTCGACCAGGTTCGAGCTCGTCGAAATCCAGTTGAAGCCCGCCACCCAGACGGCCGCGGTGAGGGCGGGGTAGCCGAGGAGGACCAGGAGCTGCAACGCCCCGCAGAGGACGTACTTCCCCTTGCGGGCGTGCCTCGGCCGCTCAAGGGGAGCCGCTGGAGTTGCCGGCTGCGAGGCAGATGCGGGTTCGGAACCGGTTGTGGTGGTGAGGGCTGCTGCAAGACTCCGGATCGTCGGGTGTTTGTAGATGTCGGGCATGGATACCGATGGCAGGTCGGGCCGTTTCCGTACGCGTGCGCAGAAGCGGGCCATGACCATGGAGTCGGCGCCGAGGTCGTCGAAGAAGTGGCTGTCGACCTCCACGTGGTCGGTGCCGGTGATGTCGGTGAGCACCTCGGCGAAGCGTCGCTCGCATTCGGCGGGCATGGTTGCCGGCCGTGGGGCGGGCGTGGTTGTGGCGGCGGCGAGGGCTGCTGCAAGACTCCGGATCGTCGGGTGTTTGTAGATGTCGGGCATGGATACCGATGGCAGGTCGGGCCGTTTCCGTACGCGTGCGCAGAAGCGGGCCATGACCATGGAGTCGGCGCCGAGGTCGTCGAAGAAGTGGCTGTCGACCTCCACGTGGTCGATGCCCACGATATCGGTGAGCACCTCGGCAAAAAGTCGCTCGCATTCGGCGAGCGCGGTCAGATTGTCAGCCGCCTCAGTGGTCAGGACGCCGTGCGAGTTGCCCATTCGATGAACCTCTTGAATCAGAAATTGGAGCAGTCGGCGCGACAAGCGAGCCTGACTCATGAACGAGATTCACGCTTGCCTGGACTGCTTTCGGGTCTGGCGCCGGAACACGGCTAGCCGTGTTCCGGCGCGGTCCGCAGCGGGAAGGAGAGATGCAGTCTCCGACTGCGGACCTCGCGTCATGAGTACAGCGGTGTGATCGCCGGATGCTGGTATGCATCGGCCAACGCCGGCGGCGGGCCTGTGTTCGCCCGCAAGATCCGGAACCTGGCCCGCGGCGGGGAGCTGGCGCCGAGATCGTGGAAGGGATGGCTGCAAGTCGAGACGCGGACGCCACCCGGCATCGGCCAGCGCGCTCAGGCTCGACGGCTGACGCAATATGTTGGGCCGTGCCGCTAAGAAAGGTACCGCGCGCCCTCGGGCAGCGCTGGCGTCGCCTGAGCGTTCGCGGTGTCGACCCGTGTCTCATGCGACTGAACTCCCGCCAATCCAAAAATCCCCACGAAGATGTTCTTGGCACGCCGCAACGCGATACGGAATGATCAGATCCGCCCCACGGGAACACCTATTTTAGTATGCGCCATCCAGATTAGTGGTGGGCGACGCTCGGCTGTCAAGCCTTCAGGGGCGATAATTACGGGGCAGCTTTTGCGCGCCAGTCGATCCAATTGGATCTTAGATTTTCCTGTCTATGCCTGGGAATGATGCCACCCGCAACGTGGCCAGGCTGTCGCGACGCCGCCCACGGCGATCCGACTCCCTCCGCGCGGCGCGACCGGATCCACCAGAAATGGGTTGTTCTCCGGCGTCGCACGGGGATCACGTCGCCGCGGCAGTGTCGCACCGCCGGGGATAACGTTCGGCAAAATGGTTTCCCGCCCGTTTACCTTCGCGGTCGACGTTTGGCGGCCCGGAGCCGTTCTTGCCGCAGGGCGCTGATTTCGGGCAGGGGGAGCGTGGATGGTGGCCCGCCGAAGGGATCCGGCCGGGTGAGCCCGCAGCGCAGCACCAACCGGCAGCAGTGTGGAGCACGGCCCGGCCGAGGCGACGATCGGGTCGTCGCAGTTGGCGATCACCGTAGTGGTCGGCAACGCCGCCGTCAGCGCCCGCAGCGCAGGTTCGACTGTACGCACCTCGCCCACGCGGTCGAGCTGATCGCGGCTGAGGTTGAGCAGGATCAGGCACTCCGGTCGCACTTGCGCCGCGACAGGGGGACGTAGTTCTCGTCGACTTCCAGCACTGCCACCGGGGCGTCCGGTTTCGCCACCAGCGCGGCGGTGACTCCGTCGGGCATGTTCGCGCCGTCACCGGTTCCGGCGACTTGGCCCAGCGTCTCGAGAATCCGGCGAAGCATCGACGCCCGTGGCGGCCTGCCTGGGATCCTCCTGGTGATCGGGGTGGCGCTAGGCCTGTTCCGGCTGCTGACTCCGGCCGGATGGCGACGTTGGGAGCACCGGTGAACACCGGAACGGCCACCAGGCTGGAGGTCCGGGACCTGGTCAAGCGCTACGGCGCGGACCGCGCTGGACGAGGTGTCGCTCGTCGCCGAAGCCGGACAGTTCGTGGTCGTGCTCGGCCCGTCGGGCTCGGCAAATCCACGTTGCCGCGGTCGGTGAGGGGCATCGAGCGCGTCCACGGCGGCCGGATCTTGCTCGGCGACCGCTTGGTCGCCGACGAGACGCTGCACGTGCCCCCGGAACGGCGCGATCTGGCGATGGTGTTCCAGGACTACGCGTTGTGGCCGCACCTGACCGTCGCGGACAACGTCGCCTACCCGCTGCGGCGTAAGAAGATCGATCGCCGCGAGGCGGAGAAGCAGGCCACCGCCGTGCTGGAGCGTGTCGGCCTGAGCGACTACGCGATGCGGTTTCCCAGTGAGCTGTCCGGCGGGGAGCGGCAGCGCGTCGCGCTCGGCCGGGCGCTGGTCGGCCGCCCATTGCTGCTGCTGTTCGACGAACCACTGTCCAATCTGGACGCCGATCTAGGGAAGCGGATGCGAGTCGAGATCGCCACTCTGCCCAGGGAAAGCGGCGCGACCGTCGTGTACATCACGCGCGACCAGTCCGAGGCGTTCGCCCTCGACGACCAGATCGGCGTCCTCGACCACGGCAAGCTCGTGCATTACGCCCGCCCAGAGACTGTGTACCTGCGCCCAGGCGAACGGTTTCGTCGCTCGGTTCACCGGGCTCGCCGCCGGTCTGGCGGCCACGGTCGCGCGGGTAGACGGCGAGTACGTCGTGCTCGACACGGGCGCGCCGCCTGTCCGCCCGTGCCGTCGGCGACCTGCGCGCCGGTGACGGCACGCGGCTACGACCACGTCGCGCGACCGCGGGCGGCGAGCTCACCGCAGTGTTCGACGAACGTCCCTGGCCCCGCGGCTCCGAAGTCCGCGCCGTACCGAGCGGGTTGCTGTCGGAAATTGACGTCTTCGCGGGCGGGACGAGGGTGGGGACGGCGGCGCCGGTGAGGTAGCGGCGGATCGATGGGCGAGTTATTCACTCAGCGGGCAGCGTCGAGCGCAGTCGACTCGCTGGGCAGTACCGATTCCGCCCAGCTGATCTTGGCGACAGCGACGTTCTCGGCCCAGCCGCCGGATCGGCGTGATCCCACACGGGCGCGGCCGTACGTAATTTTTTGGGTAGTACTTCCGGCCGAAAAGATCCACCCTGGTGAACACCGTGTGCCATGCGCCGGTCACCGACAAGCCGACGCCGCCGGCCAGCGCCCGCACCGCGCCGGAGGTCAGGTCGACGGAGTAGGCGAAAGCGCCGTGGTCGCGCGCGGCCTGGGTGTTCACGGCCGATGCGGGCAGGATCGCCAGGGCGGCGAACTTCCCGTCTCCGGATAGGCACTGGTAGCCGGTCCACGACGAGTCGTCGAAGCCCGCCGGGTGGATCAGCGCGATCTCCTGCCAGGCGAACCCGGCGGCCTCACGGCCCAGTTCGACGTGGTAGCCCAGAGCGTCACCCCAGCCGCCGATGGCTACGTCCACGGATTCCGCCGCGCCGGGCCCGAAATCAGCCGGCTGAGGTGCGCCAGCGGACTGCGGTGCGACCGGTGTTCGGGGAGCGGCTTGGGTCACCGACACGGTGCCCGCGAGAAGAGCCGAAACGCTCAGCAGAAGCGTCAGGTACCGGGCCATTCTTCGAGCACGGCGGGACACCGCAGGACCCTCCCCCAGAAACAGCCTTCCGACGAGGCCGCAGGAGAAATCTAGTGCGCGGAGCGGGCGAGCCCATCAGCCATTCAAGTGGCCTTGATTCGAGAGTTGAAAGAGCATTGTCCTGCTGTCATTACCTTCGCTTTGCCCTTTCGACCGCGCTTTCAAAGCCACTCGCCGGGACCGGCCGGCCGCGCGGGACACCGTCACCACCGCCTGGCAAGCTGCGCGCCATGACCGACCCGCGTGACCAGTGGCGTGCGTTCCACTTCTCCCAGAGCAACCCGGACGGCCCAGGGCAGGGCGACGTCGCATCGCTGCTGCGACGAGTCGCCGACACAGTCGAAGGCCTCGGCAACGTCCAGGTCCACGACATCACCTTCACCTCGGAGGTCACCGGCGGCGAGGACAACCTCACCATGACCGTGTACTACGACCGCGAGCCTCGGCGGCGATGACCTCCACAACAGCATCATGAATTTGTCCACCGAATACCACCTCGAGTCCATCCACAACCCGGACATGCACGCGATGTGGGAGTTTCTCAACGGACCGGGTTACCAGGTGGACATCACCGCGCTGCACGCCACCCACCCGGAGATCGGGTGGACTTCCTTCGCCACCTGGGCTCAGCGGGCCTTCGCGTCCGGACCGTGAACGTCGCGCCTGCCTCGCGCGAACATCGACGCCGCGTCGGGTCAGATTTGTTCCGTCGGCTGATGGGGAAGGTTGTACAGGGCTGGGTTGTCGCGTAGCGGCACCTCAACACGGTCGCCGGCGCCCAACGGCGAGCACGGCGAAGCGCGACCTGGCCACCCGCTACGCCAAACGCGCCGCGTGAAGCCGGACACGGGCACTCACCCGGATGCTGCAGTGGTGGGGAGGTTCGAGCGGAAACCGTTGCCGAAGCAGGACGCGCGCGGCACGTCACGCGTCGTGCACGCCGCTGACCTGCGTATCGAAGCGTGGGGACCGACGCGGGAAGCGTGTCTGACGGAAGCCGTCCGAGCGCTGGTGGAGAGTTTCGCCCGGACACGTCTGCACCGCGGGTCCGCGGCCTGGTCGTTCGAGGTCTGCGGCCCCACGGACGGTTCGGTGCTGGTCGCGTTGCTCGACAAGGTCATCCTCATGATGCGGACTCGGAGCCTGATCCCGGTCACCGCGGAGGGGATCGTGGTGGACGGCTCGACGGTGCGGCTGCGCTGCCAGATGACCGACCTCGGCGCCGTCATCCCGACCGGGGCGATTCCGAAGGCCGTGTCCCGACGGGAGGTCCGGTGCGAGCGCACCGAACGCGGCTGGTGGTGCGCGGCCCGGATCGACGTCTGAGACGCCGTGAAGCCAGGCGACTCCGCGCCTCATGTTTAGCGTGGAAGAACGGAACCGACACGCCTGGCGAAGAACCACGAGAAGCGGGTATGCGTAACGAGCGCGCAGTTCTGGAGAAGTCAGTCGCGGGAGCGGAGTCGGTTAAGGATTTGGGCCAGGATCCCCGGCGCGCGGAAACGGTTGCACTCGCCAGGCGGGCACAGCGCACATTCGGTCCCGCCACGATGGTGGGTGTGCGCTTCGCGATCGTGGCCGCAGCGGCACTGGTCGCGCCCAGGTGCGGGAAAACTGATGGCGACCCTCCAGGTAGCCCGGGTTGATCGCAAGCATAGCTCACACGTTCAGAGCACTGTGTTCACGACGCGGAACAGGACCGCGGCAATGACGAGCATGGCGACCGTCACGGCGGCCCGGTCGAGCCAGCGCACGATCGGTGTTCGTTCGTGTGGTTCGCCGCGCTCTCCCGCGGCGCGCTCCGCCAGCACCATGCGTGCGAAGACGATGGCACCGAACGCGACTGCTAACGCAAGGGTGAGGATCACCAGAATTTTGTCGTTCATCGCGCCGCTTCTCCTGCTCGGACCAGGAGACGGCTCCCGCCTTCGTTGAACACCACGTGGTACATCCCAGGGCGAACGAGGTCCGCGACGAGCCGGTCGGTCCAGCCGGCCGGGAGCCCGTAATTGATCTGCCCGTAGTTGTCCTGCGAGGGGGTCACCACGAGGTAGTCCGGCGCCGCTTCCTGAACGCAGGTGGCGACCCGGAAGTACTGTGGGCAGGTGTCCTCGATCGAGGTCTGCGACACCACTCCGATCTTGTCGAAGCCCAGCGGTGTGGCGTCGGCGCTGAGACCACTGATCGTTTGACCGGGCTTGGCCAGCCGGTAGGCGTCCGCCACCGCGGCGACGTCGCTGCGGCTGTAGCTGAGGTAGGCGTCGCCGCCCCCTCGGGCGGTGATCGTCGCCAGGCCCAGCAACGTCAAGACGAGCCCGACGACGACTGGCCGCGCTGGGGGGAACCGGCGTTCCACCCTTGTCGTCGCGGCCAGTGCTCCCGGGGCGGCTCGCGCGCCGAGCACTGCCTCGAGACCAGCCGCGGCGAGTAACGCGGCAAACGGCAGCGCGAACAGGTAGCAGCGGACGAAAACCTCGCCCCCGTAGGACTGGAGTACAACCATCGCGAGCGGAGCGGCAGCGAGCAAGACCAGCGGGAGCGAGCCCAGACCCCGGCAGCGCCGCGCCCACCAGCCGCCCAGTGCCAATGCGCCGACCGCACCGGTCAGCCCGACACGCACGAGCAGGATGGCCGTGCGTTCGGCATCGCCGGTGAACCGGCCGGTGATGCCCTGGTCCACGGAGGTGCCCACCTGTCCGAAGTCGCCGATCACCATGTGCAGTTGGCCCTGCCAGAAGTCCTTGGCGCCGAGGGAGAACCACACCAGCGCGGGTACCAGCACCAGCCACGGTAGCCAGCCCGGCCACAATCGCCGGGTCAGCACCATCACGAGGAGCAGCCCCGCCAGCACGAAAGGGGTCAGCTGATGAGTGGGTGCGAGTGCCAGGGCGAAGATCAGGATCAGTCCGTGCGCGACCATGCGCTCGCGCGGCAAGTTCGCCGGTGGCAGGCGCTCACCCCGCCTGGACCTCGCGGGGTGGGCCAGGCCGGGGCGCACCAGGTATCGGACGGTCAGCGCGAGTGCGGCGAGCATGATGAGGTAGCTGCTGGCCTGGGGCGACAAGTAGTCCTGCTCGGTCCACTGGGCCAGTAGGAAGACCCAGGTCGCGAGCCACCCCGCGCGCCCGTTGCCGAAGACCGCGGCCGCGAGCGCGCGCATCCCCAGTACCGCGGCCCCCGCGAGGACCGTCGGAGCCCACTGCAGGAGAGGGGACGCGTCCGGCTGGCCGCTGGCCTTGGTGAGGAACGCGATCAACGAGAAGAAGCCCGGCCACGAGAACCGCGCGTCATAGCCCTGCAGTGCGTGCCCGTTCTCGGCGATGTAGCGCGCGAACCCGGTGTGCAGCCAGGACACCGTCAGGCGGGCCGTCTGCTCGCTCGCCGGCTGCAGGCCGTAGACCAGCACCACGCCCAGCGTGGTGAAACATGCCAGCAGGCGCGGACGCGAACGGCGCCGGACCAGTTCGAGCACCACCGCGGAGAGGAGCACAGGGTAGGACGCCAGCAACACCGGCGACAGCGCGGTGATCAGGCCAAGACCACCGAGCTGTGCGGGCGGCACCGGGTGCAGTCCCAGCAACCACAGCAGCGCAGCGAGAAGGGCGAGCAGAGGACTCAGTGCGTCGCGCCACTGCCAATCGGGGAGGCCCGCGTTGGAGACCTGCGGCGGTGCTTCGAGTTCGCTTCTGGACAGCCGGAACCGGGGAAGTGCGGCGGCGATTCTCGTCACGGCACCGTCCCGGCGGTACGGGGTGCGATGAGCTGCCAGAGCAGCGCGAACAACGTGACTACGGCGACCGCCACGAACCCCGCCGTCGGATGCCACCAGTGGGCCGAGACCATGACCTGCGCGAGCAGCAACGTCCCCGAGATGCCGATCGCGATCGCGGTCATCCATTCCAGGGCACGGGTGGCCAGTCGCAGGTGGACGACCACTGCCCACCCTGGTGCGAGGAGCACGAACGCGGTGTCCAGGTAGAGCCGCACTGCGCTGGTCACCTCCCAGGCAGCCAGCAGCAGCACGGTGACGGTCAGGCCAAGCAGGAGGGCGGCCACGGCTCGCCGCTCGTTCAGCCGCATCGCGACCACCTGGACCTCACGCGCCAGGTGCTGCGTGCGAGCGCTACCGGACCCGAGACCAGGCCGGTGAGCTGGTCCAGCAGCAGCCGGGCGCCCGGTCCGGTCGAGCCGCTGTCCTGCGGCGACGATCGGGTCCGGAGGATCCGGCCCGCGCGGTTCGGTACCACCGCGGCGACCATCAGGAGGTCCTTCGGCCGTTGCAGCAGGTGCCGGACGAACATCGCCGACAACCCGACGCTGTAGGCGTGCAGGCGCTCGCGCAGCTGCGCCCATTCTGCGCTGTGCTCGTGCCAGGCCACCGCGTGCGGTGTGTACACAATGGAGCCACCGGCGCGAGCAAGCCGCAGGAACAGTTCGAGATCCTCGCCCGCGCGGGTGGGGGTTCCCGGGCCGAGCAGTGGGTCGAACCCGCCGAGGCCGGTCAGGGTGGAACGGCGCCACAGCGCGCAGCCGCCCGGACCGAACCGGCCTGGGGCGAACGGGTACAGCGAATCGTCGCCGGCGAGTTCGGGACTGAACACCTGGCGGCGCATGCCTTGCCCGAACCCCTTCAGCTGCTCGAACGTCCGCTGAGCCGGAGTGTCCAGGGAGGTAGGCAGTACCAGGCTGGTCGCGCAGTCGACGGCCTCGTCGGCGAGTTCGGCCACGAGGTTGGCGAGCCACCACCGGTCGACTTCGATGTCGTCGTCGACGAAGGCGACCAGCTGCCCACTCGCCGCGGCCAGGCCGGCGTTGCGGGCCCGGCTGACGCCGGGCTCGGGTTCGGCGAGGTAGCGAGTCCGTGGGTCCTCGGACGCGAGTTCGACCAGCGCGGCAGCTTCGGCCGCTTGCGGCCGGTTGTCCACCATGAGCAGTTCCAGGTCCGGATAGTCGGTCGCCAGCAACGATTTAACGCACCGCCGGACCGCGTCGGCACGGTCGGCCGTCGGTACCACGACGCTCACCCGCGGGGTCCACGAGTCCGGTTCGGGCCGTGCCGGGGGAGTGGCGAGGCGAAGGCCGCTGAAGTCCACACGCGGCCCGGTGACGGGCAACCGGAGCAGGTCCAATGTCCAGCGCCCGTCACGCACGAGCACCTGCGCGTCGCGATAGACAACCTCGGGGTTGGCCGGAACAGGCAGTGCCGTCGCCCCGCGGCGGACGTCGAGTTCGGTGACCGCCGTCGCGGGCGCGGGCTCTACGGCGGCAGTCCCCGGCCCGCTTCGTCGCGGCGCCGACTCGCGCAGGAAGCCCCCGGCCGCGGCCAGCACCGCCGTGGCGATCCCGATGATCGCTTTGCCCGAGTTTGCCGGTCTTTCCCGTGCGGCCTGGACCAGCTCGCGTCCCACAGCGGCCGGGAGCACGCTGGCGACGTAGCGGCGTTCCGTGGCGACCGCGCTGCCGGTACCGGCCAACCGGCTCACGACCGCTTTGGACACCCCTTCAGACCAGCTGCGGCGACGCAGGTAAGACCAGCTCAGCCGGTCCGCGCTGACCTGGTGGGCCACGACCGCACGCGGCTCGAACAGGATGCGCGCCCGGGGCAGCCGTCGTCGGGCCCGGATGCACAACTCGGTCTCCTCACACCCGAGAGGGAGCTCTCCGACGCGGCCCACCCGAGTGGAGAAACCGCCGACCTCGTCGAACACCGTGCGGCGAAAGGACATGTTGCAACCCATGACGTTGCGCACCTCGGCGAGTGCGGTGGGCAAGCCCGCGTAGGTGCATCCGACCACCCAGTCCAGCACCCCGCCGGAGGGAAGCCAGCCGGGACGGCCGGACCCTGACGGCCAGTGTGGCCGAGCCGCACCGCCCACGGCGACAACGTCGGGATCCGCGTAGGGCGCGAGTAGATGCGCCAGCCAGCCGGGCAGGGCCGCGGCGTCGTCGTCGAGGAAGGCGATGACGTCACCGATGCTGTGTGAGATCCCGGTGTTCCGGGCGCCGGATAGGCCGCGAGGCCCTTCGTTGTCGAGGATCGCGATCCCGGGCAGTTCGGCGCGGGCGCGACATGCCAGCTCCGGGTTGTGGTCTACAACCAGAAGCACCTCCAGCGGAGCCGGGGCCTGTTCGGCGGCGGACGCGAGCGCCGCGCGGATCGTGTGCCACCGTGCGGTCGTGTACGCACACACGACGACCGAGGTCGCCGGCGCTCGCTCGCAGTCTTCCGCCTCAAGCACCATCACGCGATCTCCTGTGCGGCGATGTCGCCGGTCTCGGACGGGTCTGGTTTCATGCGAGCCCGGTAGCGCCGACGTTCCGCGACGATGGTGCGCAGGATCCGGGCGCCGTCGGCGAACGTGCGCAGATTCGTCTCGCCGTAGATGCGGGGTCGTTCGAAGCTCGGTACCTCGGCGACCTCCAGCCCCGCGGCGACCACCCGGCAGCTCAGCACGGTCTCGATCTCGAACCCGTCGCCCCAAAAGCCTCCCGCGGCAGGAGCCGTCGCGAGGGTGGGTGGCAACCTGAGCTGAGGCACGATGTCTCGCCAGAACGCGTTGTAGCCGTAGCAAAGATCGGTGAAGCTAGTGCGGTACAGGACGTTGGCCAACTTGTTCAGCGTGGCGTTGCCGGCCCGGCGCAACGCGGTGATGTCGTCGCTGCCGCCGTGCCGGCGGAACCGGGATCCTTTCGCGAAGTCGGCTCCTCGCACCAGGGTCTCCACGAAGGCAGGGATCTCTGCTGGGTCGGCTGATCCGTCGGCGTCGAACATCACGACGATGTCCCCACCGGCGGCCTCGAAACCACACGCCAGTGCGTTTCCCTTGCCGCGCCGGGTCTGTGTCAGAGTCACAATCGACGGCAGCACTTTGTGCGCAACCTCGACGGTCTGGTCCACCGAATGCCCGTCCACCAGCACGACCTCGTCGACTTCGGGCAGTTCCGGAAGGATCACCTCGAGGTTGCGTGCCTCGTTGCGCGCGGGAATCACAATACTGATCTTCGGATTCGCGCACCGTCTCATCGAGCGCACCCTCTCCCTGATTCATGCGGCGCTGATCCATTGAGTTCTTCTGCAAGTCACCCAGATTTAAGTTGATATCAAGGTCGTCGTGCGCTGATAGGTGACTGTTACGTTGAAAAAGAAAGTCGGCCGGCGTCGGGTGGCGATTTACTGGAAGCTTGGCACGGCTCGTGCAAGGATCACGATCCGGCGGCGATCAGGTAGGGTGGTACTGGTCAGGTCGACAATTTTGGTGAATAATTCTGGATTTCAACCGGGCGTGCACTCGCTCAACGTTGTCGAGACGACGGAGTGCGTGGGGGAACTGGGTGTGAATGACCGAATTGGCAAGGGTTCAAGTTTATCAGTTCGTAACCCGGATGTGCGGCGGTTTTTCAGCTTCATGTGCTGGCTGTGGGTGATCAGTGGCGGGGAGTGATTCGAATTCCATAAGCCGGTAGGGGTGCGCTTTGGTTCGGTGGGATCAATTCGGCGGGGGTGAGGTTGATCGTGAGCACTTCCCGTTCCGCAGTGATCTCCAGAATCGTGCCGGTCGGTGAATACGAGATCGTGGTCCGGGCGTTGATATTGGCCGCGAGCCAGGCCCAGGGCACGGCAAGGGGCAGCGGCTCGGCGTCGGTGCTTGCGGTGGGCGTCGTCCACAATGCAGCGCTGGGCACGTCGGTAGAGGCCTGTGGCTGCCACAGCAGCAGCCGGGCGGCCCCGCCGCGCAGCGCCTGGGCCACCGCGGCCACGGTCAATGCGGCCGGAGCCGGGCTTTCCGCCGACCAGGCTTGTCCGCCGGGTTGTGTGGGATAGAACTCCGACCACCACACTGGAAGTCCGACGCGGGCTCGAAGCCAGCTGCTGACTGCGCCGAACATTGCGGTCGCGCGGAACGCGTCGGTGGTCAGGCCTGCGTCCCGGGTGCCGCTTGACCCGTCCACGACGAGGAAATCGGCGCCGTGCTTGTGCGTGTTCCAGTAGTCGATCACGTCGAGCGCACGTTGGTCGACCACGCCCCACGGGCCGGACAGAGCCGAGGGCGCCGGAGTTCCCGCTGCTGACCAGGTGTCGAGAACCACGTACGGGCCGCCGACCAGAGCATCCGGGCGTACCCTTTTCACGGCGTCGTACACCGCGTTGTACAGCTCTGTGTACCCCTCGTAGTCCCATCGGTTCGCGGCTTCGTTGTACAGGCCTTTCAGCTCGCTCCACACCTGGAAGTACCGCACCTGCGGGTAGCGCGCCGCCGTAGCCGCGGCAAGTGCTGCGAAGTCCCGGTAGTGCGCACGGGTGGGTGCGGTGTTCAGGCGGCTCCAGTCTGTGGTGCCGACCGAACCGCCCTTCATCCAATCCGGGGCGCCGGCGAGGGTGAGTACAGGTACGCCGCGGGTTTGTCCGATCAGGTCCATTCGCTGGTCCAAGGAGGACCAGTCGAACACGCCCGGCGCGGGTTCCGGGTTGTCCACACCCCACCCCATTAGGTACTGGTTCTGCAACATCGGGTGCCGGGCGAGGGTCGTGGTCGCGGCGACCACTTGCGCCGCTGGGTAGTCGTCCGCGCTGTCCTGGGTGTGGGTGACGCCCACAACGGGCACCGGCGCTGGGACTGCGTTGCTCGAAGCGGGAGAACAGCCGGCCAGCGCCGCGGCGAGCACAACCGCGACCGCGTCGGCGATTCGGCCGCGGTTCACCGGAGGAACCACGGTACGGTCCGGGCTTCGCCCGTGGTCAGGGCGTCGGACAGCGATCGTCCTCGCAGCCCTCGTTCGTCGAGGCCGGCCAGCACGCGCCGCACGAGGTCGCCGCGGTCGAACCCGGGCCGCGGACCGTCGTCCGCACCGTCTTCCGGCCCCGCGTGGCCGTCGTGGGCCAGCAATACCGCACCGCGTCCGAGTCCGCGCAGGGCCTGCGCAGCAAGTAGTTCGGGCGGCCGGTCGAGCCAGTCCCAGGCGCAGGGGCCCCAGAAGACGGACGTGAGTCCCTGACGGCGCGCTGCGCGCCACACCGCCGGGGTCTGCGCACCGTAGGGAGGTCGGAACCAACGGACCGGCGCGCCCAGGAGGTCCTCCAGCTGTGCCGTGCCGGAGGCGAGCAGTGTGCGTACGGCGGCGGGCGGTAGCTGCGAGAGCCTTCGGTGGTCCATTCCGTGCAAGCCGATCTCGTGCCCGCCCGCAAGAATTTCCTGCACTAGCGTGCGATTCCGTCGGGCCCGGTCGACGAGCACGAAGAACGTGGCCGTGGCGGCGTGGTCCGACAATGCCGAGAGCACGCGGTCTGTACCCCCGGGCTCAGGCCCGTCGTCGAAAGTCAGGACGACTTCCGGTGCCCGCGTGCGGACGGCGATGAGCGACCCGATGGGACGGGTCAGTGGCCCGGCGAGAGCAAGGGCGCGCCTGCGTGCCGCGGCGAGAGTGCCACCGCCTTCGGGGACCGCCGGTTTCCGGTTCCTCCGAGGACGGTCGCGGGGGTCGCCGCGCCCGTTCCCCTGATCAGGCATGCCAGACATCGGTGATCGGTTTCGCGTCCGCGGCGTGTCCCAGTGCCGGCAGGCCGTACATGGCTTCGAGTGTTCGCAGCAATCGGTAATGGTTCACCCGCTCTGTGTAGACGCCTGGCCGGATCATGGGGCCGGTCAGGCTCAGCGGTATTCCGTTCGTGGTCGAGGCGTCTTCAGCTTCGTCGAATGTCACCACGAGCAGGCTGTTGTGTGTGGCGGCCCAACTTGCGTAGCCGCTCAGGTGGGCCCGCAGCCAGGAATCACCGGTGGCGGTGTCGCAGTCGTGCATGTTGTGGCACATGTTGGGGATCACGAAGGACAAGGTCGGCAGCAGGGTGTAGTTCGGGCCGAACGCGGTGAAAGGCCGGTTCACCACGGCGGGGACCGTGATGAAGTCCACCCAGGGCGCGTGCCAGCGCACGTAGCCGCCGAACCGGCAGCCGGGGTAGCCGGGACCGGGAAGATCTTCGGAGAACGCCCCGAAGTCATAACCGGCGTCGATCAGCTGCCGGGCCAAGTTCGGACCACTGAACGTGTGCGGGCAGGAGTCGTCGGTGACGCCCTGCAGGTCGCCGGAGAACAGCGCCAGGTAGTTCGGCTGACTCGGATGGGTGATGGCGGTGGCGTTGGTGAAGCGGGCGCCGGCGGCGGCGAGCTCGTTGAGGTACGGGGCTTGGCTGTTGCCCGACACCTGTTCGGTCCCGTGGTTCTCCAAGATCACCACGACCACGTGGCTGGGCCGCGGCACGGCAGTGTTCACCCTGGTGCTGGCGTCGGGTGCGTCGGTCGGTGTCAGCATTGGCGGACCGTCCGGTGTGGACGGCGCACACGCGGCGGCCCCGAACGTCGCTGCGAGGAACAGTCCCACCGCCAGCACTCGGCTCCAGGCCTTCACCCGAGTGCCTCTTTCGATCGGGCGGCTTGATTCCGCCATCGCCACAGCACGCCGAGGGCGGCGACAGCGACCAGGCATTGCACGATGAGAAAGCCCGCGCCGACCAGATTCAGGTGTGTCACGGGAACCACCGCCACCACGCCGATCACCCCGAGCGCGCTGCCGGCTTCCAACGCGGCGACCATCGGCCCGCGCCCGTGGGCGATACCCGCCGCGACCACCAGCGTGATGACGAGCCGTGGCAGGCAGCCGAGCATGACCAAGCGCAGCAACCAGGCGCCCTCATCGGCGTAGTCCTGCCCGAACACAGACAGCAGTGGGTGCGCGATTGCGACCGCTAGCAGCAGCGCCGGGACGAAGACGATCGCGAGCTTGCGGCATCCGATTCCGAAAAGTTCCCGGGTGCGGTGGGGTTCGTGCGCAATCCGCACGATGATCGACTGGGAAAAGCTGATCGCGGCGTAGTCCACTGTGTTCCCGGCCATCCACACCAGGAAGAAGACCGCTCCCGTCTCGGGGCCGAACCGCCCGATCACTAACAACGGCACGAGGTCGGTCAGAAAGCCCCCGGTCACCTTCGCCGGGTACGTCGGCGCGAGCAGCCGCACCACCTCGCGCCGGTCCGGGAGGACCGGCGTGCGCTGCGCCAGTGTGGGTTCCGGGTCACGGGTGAGCACCCGGTAGAGCACGACGGAGATCACCGCCACCCCCGCGACGGCCGGAGCGATCCACGACAGCAGGATGCCGGTCGCGCCGAACGCGGGCCCGGCGAGCGCCAGGATGCCGACGCGGGCGAGTCCGATTGTCGCGTTCTCGTAGGGCACCCAGCGGGCCCGGCCCAGCGAGACCAGGACGGCGTCCTGGAACTGGAACAGCGCCCAGGCCACGGCGGCGAACAGGAACGCGGCAGTGCTGAACCGGGGAAGGCTCTCGGTGATCTCGTCGCCGGTGGGCAGCAGGAGCACGGTGCACGCCGCAAGCACGGAACCGGCAAGCACCAGGCCGTAGCAGCGGACGATGAGCCCGGTGCGGCGGACGCCTGCGCGGGGAACCCAGCGCATCAGGGCAGCACCCAGCCCCAGGTCGCCGAGTCCGGCCACCAGAAGGAACCCGGAGACGAACGCGGAGGCGTGCCCGACCTGCTCCTGGGGCAGCAGGCGGGCGGCCACGACCCAGGCCGCGACACCGACGAGTGAGGTCAGCACGGCGCCCACGACCAGCGACGTGCCGTCGCGGACCATGGTCTGCTCGGAATTGCGGCCGGCTCGCCGGCTCGCCGAGGTGCCGAACGCGGAATCGCCGCTCACGGGATTTCCCGGGAAAGCGTGCGCAGAACCGCGACGAGGTTGCGGCGCAACCAGATTGGGTTCGCGCCGTAGCGGGAGGACTTCGCGAGATTGGCCGAGACCATGTGCAGCCACCCCAACAGTACGAGCGTGCGAAGGGGTACCGGATCGCCGCCCAGCGTGCTCCGGTCGCTCAGCACGTCTGCGAGCGCGGGCGCTGAGCCGGGCGCGAGCCACGTGGTGACCACGGCGCCGAGTTCGTGCCCGGTCACCGCCATGTCGGTGGCCAGCACGAGGCTGGCCACGTCGACGGCGACGAGCCCGCCGCTGGTCGCCTGCCCCCAGTCGACGATGCCGGTGACCCGGTCATCGGCATCGACGAGCACGTTGTCGGCGCTGAAATCTCCGTGGACCCATCCCACGGGCAGTCGCCGGTCCTGCAATCCCGCTGAGAGCTCCTCCACGAGCCGATCGACCACGGTTCCGGCCCGTGGCGGAACCTCCGCCCGCACCAGCGCCGCCGGATCGGTGACGTGCCGTCGGAGCAGGCAGCCGTCGACTCGGGTCAGTCCCGCCGTGCGCCGGTGCAGTCCGCCGATGGCGGTGAGCGCCGCGGTGGTGAACCGGGCCTGTCCTACCGGATCGGCCATGCGGGCGCGCGCGTCCGCACCGGGGAGCAGTTCTTGCAGGCTGTAGGAGGCGCCCAGGGCGTTCCCCACGTCGTATACGGCCGGCACCAGGTGCCGCCAGCCGTCCAGCCGGGGATCTTCTCGCAGGTGGAGGAGTGCGCCCACCTCGTGCAGGAGCGCTTCTCGTCCCTCCTCGGTGTCGGCAACCTTCAGCAGACCGGCGTAGCGGTCACCGGGACCCACCGTCGCGATCGCGGAGTCCGACCGCCCGCGCAACCGGTGCTGGAGCCGCCAAGACCGGGACCTGAGCGCGGTCGGGGCGATCCGGCGCAGGAGGCCCCAGCTGCGCACGCCCGCAAGCGGGCCGACGATGGGGCGCGGCGCCCAGTCGGCCCGCAGCCACAGGATCACGCACGCGAGGACGGTTTGCCCGGCCAGCAGGGCCAGCCCGACCCCGGCGATGTCGAAGACCGGCATCAGGACCAGTGCCAGGCTCACCACGAGAACCGAAAGGCTCCCGAGGAGCGTGGCCACCACGCCAGTTCGCCGGAGAGTTCGGGCGTGGCTCACCGCGGCGGCGACGATGACGTTGGGCAACGCCGATGCTGCCATCAGCGGCAGCACCCAACGGCCGGCATCGGCATAGCCGGGGCCCAGCAGCCGCAGCACCCAGGGCGCGGCCAGGACGAGCGCGACGACCGACGGCAGGAGCACGATCAGCGACCGTCGCTCGACTCCCGCCCGGGCGGCGGCCGCGTGCTCGGGGTCGAGTGCCATGTGCGCTACCAGCGACTGCCCCATCGCCGCGGGGACCAGGTAGAGCGTGTAGGCGATCGTCCACGCCACGGCGAAGGTCGCGGTCGGCCGGGCGCCGAGCACGCCGAGCACCAGCACCGGCAACAGTTGGGTGCAGGCGAGCCAGCACGTCGCACCGAAGAAGTCACCGCCCAGGTATCCGGCAAGCGCCCGGAGCGAAATCCGTTCTCCGGCGGTTGCCATGGCCTCGTGCGCGGGCAGCGCGTGCAGGAACAGGTATCCGGTGGTTGCGAGTACTGCCACCGCGGCGGCGGCCATCCATGAAACGGTGATTCCGCCGAGGGGCAAGGCTGCCGCGAGAGCGGCCAGCAATCCGAGCTTCACCACGGAGAAAACCAGGTTCTCGACAGGGACCACCCTCGCCCGGCCGACGGCGGTCAGCACGCCGTCCTGCATCACGAAGAGCGCCCATATCGCGCAGGCACCCGCGCACCCGGCGATCGCGACGGGACTGTGTAGGAGGCCGGCAAGATCCGGCGACCACCAGCGGACGCCGAGCGCGAACACCAGACCGGCCAGACCCGCCAGCCCGCCGCCGACCAGGTACGCCACCGCCACCAACCGGCGCGCCTGAGGCCCGGCCACCGGGACGAACCGGATGAGCACGTTCATCAGGTTCAGCTGCGCGACCCCGGCAAGGAACATGATCGCGAACACCAGCGCGGAATTGCGGCCGAGTACAGCCTGGTCGTAGCCGTGCGCGGCCACGATCCAGAACACCAGGCCGATTCCGGACGTCAGGGCAGAACTCAGGACCAGTGCGTAGCCGTGGCCGTACAAGGAGCGCCGGGGAAACGCCCCGCCTGGGGGTATCGCTCGCTCGGGCTGTCCTCGCACGGCAGTCGTCATCGCGTACTCACCGCCGCCCTTGACAGGCACCGGGCAACCGCCGCGGGCAGGCCTCGCGCGCCCGCGTTGGACGCGTCGAGCAGAGTCAGCAACGTGCGCGTGCGCGCGGTGTGGGCCGGCGGCCGGCACGCCCCGCAGGTGCCCGGGCGATGGCCGATCAACAGCGTCACGGCCTGCGCGACACCTGCGGCGTACCGACGGCGCAACACCGGTACCTGGGACCCGTGCACTCGCGCGTCTGCGTTGCCGGGTGCGTAGGCGACTCTCGCCGTCCGCAACATCGGCAGGTCCGCCGCGGTGTCCCCGATCGCCCACGACGCCGCGTCGACCCCGAGCCGGGCCGTGAGAGCGCCCAGGCCAGTGCCTTTGTCCACCGCGGCGGCGACGAAATCGGTCTGGCCGTCGCCCACGATCGTGCGGAGTTGTGTGGTGGCGTCTCCCACCTGCTCCAGCACGCGGTCAACCACCTCGGCGGGCAGGGCACGCCGAACCGTGCCGGAGTCACGCCGGTAGGCGCGGACGATGCGCTGGTAGTCCTGGTCCACGACCACGTCACTCCGGGTCGCCAGGGCATCCCGTACCCGGTCGAGTGCGTCAGCTCCCTGTGAGGGAACGAGGTCGTACGCCGCGCCGTCGTGGAAGACGACGGATCCGTACTCGGCGACACCACCCGCCAGTCCGTAGGATGTGCACCGCTCGCGGACCTCGTCCAAACAGCGGCCGGTGACCAGGACCGGCCGGAAGCCGTGGGCGAGCAACGCGCGCAGGCTGAGCGCGGCGGTCGGAGTGGCCATGGGAAACCCGAGTGCGTCCGATTCGAGCACCCCGTCCACGTCGAGAGCGCACACCGCGCCGTCCGAAGCGGCCTGCACTCCGTTGAGCAGCACCTCCCGCAGGTAGTGCTGTACGGCTCTCGCGCCGGCGCGGTGAACGGGGCGGCCCTGGCGCTCACGGTCCCACAGGTGCACGAGTTCATAAAGGAGGAACCGTTCGGGGTCGCACGGCATTGCCAGGCGGAGGGACTTCGCGAACGCAGGGTCCGCGCTGCCCGGGTCAATTCCGGCCAGGTCATACACCGGGTCATAGCAGGCCAGGTCGGTGTTGGCGAAGTCGCGGACATCCGCGTCCACTTTGTACAGCCCCGCGGGGCCGCGGAACCAGTGGCCGAGACCTGTCGCGCCGTCCACCACGGAGGGCTCGGCCACCTCGCACAGGCGGCGGATCAGAGGATCGATCAGGACGGGCCGAAGCACCACGCCGGCGCGGCCGTAGTTGCGCTCGACCACCCGGCTCGCCGCCTCCCACACCGGTTGCCGGCCGGCCAGCCCGGCGGCGTGATCGGCTCCGGCGGGCATGGCGGCCGCTCGGTCGCGGACATAGCCGGCCAGCCGTTCCGCGTCGGCGGCGTCCGCGTTTCGCAGCCTGTGCTCGGTCGGCAACCAGTCACGGAACACGATGCCGTCGAAGAAGCCGTACGTGTGCGGCAGGTGCTGGGACACCGCGTGTGCGACGGCGAGCGAATGCCTCCCGAAGAAACCCAGCCCGGCCCCGGCGGCCACAATGCGCCGGTATTCGCCGTCAGGCAAGCCGACGTCGAACACCGCGCGGGCATGCTCCCGCCCAAAGGACACGCCGATGTGCGGCACTCGGCTGACCGAACGAACCGGCCGGCCCAGGAGCGCGGACAGCGACCGCACCACGGCTTCGGTCTCGAGCCGGTCGTGGATCGCCCAGTCGCGATAGGGCAACGTGACGGAGTCATAGCCGGCCAAAGTGGCCGGTGGGGTGTCAGCGAACAGCGGGAGCAGCACCGTGAGAGCGCTTTCGGCGACTCCGGCCCGACGGACGGCAGACGTCACGTCGGCGATGGACTGTCCGGTCTCGGGCGGATCGTCGACCACGGCGATCCTGCCTCCGCGTTCGGCGACCGACTGCACCAGGGCGCGCAACCGCGGCGGTAGCCGGTGGCCCGGCCGCGCCGATTCGGCGTGTACCTCACCGTAGCCGGCGTCGCGCAATGCGGCGGCGACCAGCGGTGCGAGGTAATTGCCTGAAGTGCGCACCCCCAGGACCACGACAGGCCGTTCGCGGTCTGGGTACCGCAGTCGCAATCGCGTCGCGAGCGTGACCATATCGGCCGGCTCCTGATCGAAACTCCGGAAACACGACGGGATCCGGAGGATCGCGCTGGTGAGGTGGCGGTCTAGCGAGCCGAGTGAGGCGCGCAGGCGGACAGCTGCGGTAGCCCACGAATCGAATTCGCCCTCCGGTGCGTCGGCGACCACCTGCAGAGCGGCCGCGTCGCGCAACGTCGCCGCGGCGTCGCGCCAGCGGATGGTCTGCCGCTCACCGGCCCGTGATGATCTCGCGATCTCGCCGGCCGCAGCGACTCTTCCCAGCAGATCGGGAAGAACCGTAGTCGCATCCCGGTCGCGAAGGTACGCGGCTGCGCGATGCAGGGCGAAGGTGTCCCGCTGGAGGTGGTCCTCCACGATCTGCACCGCGGCGGCCGCGAGCAGGTAGGTGTCGAGGATGTCCTGTGCGGCCACGCGATCGATCAGCCGGTGCGAGATCTCGGTCAAGTCGGAGAGCAGGTCGGCCACGACGAGCAGATCACCGTCGAAGATCGGTTTCCCGTCGTGCGAATGCCTCATCGAAGCGCCCCCAGGTTGGTGTTCGCCACGTGTATTCACAGAATCCCTCATCACCCGGAATTCGCTCATCCGGTTCCGGCTGTTACAGCGGAAGTATCGATTTCGGGTAAATTTGTGGGCGAAAAATTCAACGATCTTGTGTAACCCTTGCCTCGAATCGGACGAATTACCAGGTGCGTCATCCGTCTCAAAGGCTGTGGGTGAGGAGCGAAGGGGGCCGTGTCATGTATTGGCAACGTGTGAAAAATCTGTCGGGCGGGCGGGTTGACGGACCGGCCGAGGACAGTTTAGTGAGAATGATCAGCCCGGCCCCCCGCGCGGAATGGGTGGCGATCATGCGTAGTGATCCGTACGCTTTGGAGAGCCAATCACCGGAATGGGCAGATGCAATGTGCGTAGCCCACCGGCTGCGGGACGTGAGCAGGCTGTACGAAACGGCTGGGGGTCGGACGCTCGTCCTGCCGATGCTCCGGCGTCCGCCGGTGCCCGGGTTCTTCACAGCGGAGCAGTCCAATCCACCGGCGTGTGGGCTCGGTGGGCTGCTCGCGGCGGGAGGTACGCGGACCGGTGAGGTCAACGCCGTGCTCGCGGACCTGGCGACGCGGGGGGTTGTGGTCCAGTCCGTGTCGCCGGGCCCGCTCGAGGTGGACGCGTGGCGTGAGGCACACCACCCGCGAGCCCTCGTTCGTCCGCACCACGTGCACCTGCTGGATTTGCAGGGCGGTTGGGACGAGGTGTGGTCGCACCGTTTCAGCAAGACCTCCCGGCGTGGTGTCCGGACAGCAGAGCGTAACTGCGTCACGGTGGAACGCGGCACCAGAGGCGAACTTCTTCCGGAGTTCTACGCGCTGATGGAACGAGCGGTCCTGCGGTGGTCGCGCCAGCAGCACGAGCCGGCGTGGCTCGCGAGGCGACGGCTGCACCGGCGGGATCCGCGCGAGAAGTTCGAGGCGATTGGACGTTGCCTGGGTGACCGCTTCCAGGTGTGGGTAGCCCGTGTCGACGGCAGGCCCGCCGCGGCCTGCCTCGTGACACGGGGCGCCAACGCGCATGACTTCCGCGGGGTCATGGACGAAGAATTGAAGCACTACCGGGCCACCGACCTGCTGCAGGCGCGGGCGATCCAGGACGCGTGCGAGGCCGGGTGCCGCTACTACTACCTCGGCGAATCCGGCACCGGGACACTCGGCCAGTTCAAGGAACGCTTCGGTGCGCGCCGAATCGTGTCCCCGGAGTTCCGGTTCGAACGCCTTCCGGTCAGCCGGGTCGAACGGGGAGTCAAGGCCGCGGTCAAAAAGATCATCGGTTTTCAAGACTGACTCCCGGCGTTGCGCGGCCCAACCTCCTGCCCGCTGTCGTCGGATGCCAGCCGTCCTTTCTCGCGGACGCGCCCAGAGCTTGGATGACGTGATGGCGATCTTGACCGTGTTGGGCCCGGTTCACTCCGATGCTGGAGGTGGTGCACGCTCAGATCGAAGCCCGACATCCAGTGCACGAGCCCGGCCGCCGAGATCGTCAGCAGGAGGAAAACCAGTGCCGCGGCCTCGGCGGCGACGGCAGGATCGATGGTCCTGCCGGCGCCCGTCGGTTCCGCGAGGGCGTGCACGAATCCGACGGTACGACCCGGGCGATCAACACCCGGTTCGCGCGTGGTTAAAGAAACTTTGCCCGCCGGAGTCCGATCCCCATGCGGATCCGGAAACACTTCGGCGGATCGCCGAAATCGACCAGGGCACGGCAAAATTCCGGCCAAGTCGGCGGCCTGACGTCCCGCGTCGGTGCACTCTCGGATCATGGCTGTCCGCGACGTGGCCCACGCGATGCACGCTCGAGCCGCCCGTGTTCTCCGGTTGGTGCGGCCGGCCGTGCGCCGCGCTCCGTCGGTGCGGGTGTGGGACCGGGTCGAGGCGGTGGTGATCCTCGTGCTGTGTGTGCTGCTGATCGGGTCGGTGCCGATCAGCTACGGCGTGGCGTCGTCCTCGTTCGCGAACGATCAGGTCGTGGACGCGCACCTCGGTGCGCGCTACCAGGTCACGGCCAAGGCGTTTCCCGGCCCGCCCGCCTTGACCCCGCGCGGGGCCGACCGGTCGCCTGTGATGCGGCGCGTGCGAGGCAGCTGGACGGCGCCGAACGGAGCGCCACGCAGCGGCGACTTGATGGTCGAACTCAGCCCGGGCGGCCCGGATGCGGTGAAGATCTGGGTTGATCGCGACGGCGTCCGACAGCCTGCGCCGCGCAGCCTCGCCGACCTGCTCTTCGTGGCCATTCTCAACGGGATCGCGCTGGAGCTCGGGTTTGTCGTCGCCGCATTGCTGGTGTACGTCGCGGCTCGGTTCGTGCTGGATCGAGGCCGAGACCGGGATTGGGAGCACGACTGGAGGCGCCTTGCCGGGGTCGGCACCGAGGCCTGACGCACCGACGCGGAAGGCGGGGCGAGCCGGCAAGTAAAACGACAATGGTGTAGAAATACTACATAGTTGTCGTAGTTACTGGCCTCCGTGGAAGGCGGTCTCCTGCATGAATCCGTTGAGCGCGACGTCGTGGCTGTCGAGCCTCGGTACCGCGGGGGTGTTCCTCGTGTTGTTCGCCGAAACCGGCCTGTTGATCGGGTTTTTCCTGCCTGGTGACTCGCTGCTGTTCACTGCCGGGTTGTTCTGTACGACCAGCGCGACCGCCGCCGTCCACCTGTCGCTCCCGCTGGTGCTGGTGGCCGCCGTGGCCGGCGCGTTGCTGGGGGCGCAGACCGGGTTCGTCCTCGGCCGCCGGGGTGGCCGCGCGCTGCTCGCGCGTACCGGCAACAAGCATCTGCACGGAGGAATCGCCCGCGCCGAAGAGCTATTCACCCGCTACGGCCACGCGAAGGCCATCGTGCTTGCAAGGTTCATCCCGGTCGTGCGCACGGTATTGAACCCACTCGCCGGCATTCTCGAGGTGCCGGCGCGGACGTTCACCCTGTGGCAGGTGCTGGGTGGGCTGCTGTGGTCGATCGGTGTGACTGTCGCCGGCTACCTTCTCGGAGCGAGCGTGCCCGGGATCGACCAGTACCTGTTGCCGATCGTGGCGCTCGTCGTGATCGTCTCGCTCATCCCGCTCGCGCTGGAACTGCTGCGCAGCCGCAAGCAGCGCCGCGGCGCCGGATCCTGACCCCCGTCCCTTTCCAGAAGGAAGAATTCGTTGAGCGCGATCGACCTCGGCCAGTCCGTGATCCTGGGGATCGTGGAGGGCCTGACCGAGTTCCTGCCGGTGTCCTCGACCGGGCACCTGAAGATCGCCGAGAGTGTCCTCGGCATCCCTGTCGACGACGCCTCGGTCGTCGGCTTCACTGCGGTGATCCAGGTCGGCGCGATCGTCGCCGTGCTGGTGTACTTTTTCCGCGACATCGTGCGGTTCGCGGCCGCGTGGGGCCGAGGATTGGTCAACGCGCAGGCTCGGCAGGAGCACGATTACAAGTTCGCGTGGTGGGTGATCCTCGCGACGATCCCGATCGTCGTGGCCGGGTTGCTGTTCCAATCGCTGGTCAAAGGTCCGCTCGCCTCGCTGTGGGTCGTCGCCATCTCCCTGATCGCCGGCAGTGCGATCATGTGGGCCGCGGACCGCTTCGGCACCGGCAAACGCCCGGAAGGCGAGGCCACCCTGGCCGACGCCATGCTCGTCGGATCCTCGCAGATCCTGGCTCTGCTGTTCCCCGGCTTTTCCCGTTCGGGCGCGACGATCTCGACCGGGCTGCTGCGCAACCTGGACCGCGTCGCCGCGACGCGCTTGTCGTTCTTCCTGTCCATTCCCGCCCTGACCGGTGCCGGGCTCTACGAGCTCAAAGACGCCCTTGGTGGCGGAGTCGACGCCCTCCCGCTCCTGGTGGGAACTGTCGTGTCGTTCGTAGTCGCTTACGCGGCGATCGCATGGCTGCTCAAGTTCGTCGCGGCGCACACGTTCACGGCGTTCGTCGTCTACCGCGTCGTCGTGGGTGTCGCCTTGCTGGCCGCGCTCGGGACGGGGCTGTTGTCCGCCTGACCCTGATCGGAGGCATCGAGCACGTCGACGCCTTCGGCAAGGAGTTCCTTCGCCGCGTCGACGATGCCCTGGCCTCGGTTCGCAAGGTCGGCGAGGCTTCGCCCTCACATAATCGGCGCGTCGCGGAGGTCTCGGTCCGGCAGCACCTCGGCAACGCGTGACAGGGCGTTCATCGCGTGCCACGCGGCCTGCGTCAGCGGGTCGGGTTCCGGGCGTCCTCGGCCAGCATCGACGGCTTTAGCTGAGCGGCGAGCCGGTCGGCCAGTTCGGACAGCCGAGCGGCTTGCGGCGAGCGGCGTTCGGGCATCGCGGGTCTCCGGAGTCGCTGGGTTACCGAGTCGGTCCAGAGCGTCACACGGCTGGGGCTGACGTCTGGCAAACGGAGTACCCGCCGTTCACGTTCGCGGGCCGCGTTTGGCCGCGCGGAGCCGTTCTTCACGCAGGGCGGCAACTTCCGGCATCGGCAGGTCGGCCGGCGGGGTGCCGAGGACCCAGCCGAGTAGGAGGTCGGCGAACGCGGGGTTGCGCGCGAGGACAGGGCCGTGGAGGTAGGTCGCGAGCACGCGGCCGGTCGCAGCACCTTCGGTTCCATCGCCGTTGCCGACACCGGTCCGGACGGTGCCGAGCGAGTGGCTGCCCGGGCCGCGGCGGGTGCGGCCGAGGTGGTTTTCGAATCCGGTGAGCGGTTCGGTTCCGATGTGTGGTCCGACATCGACAACGACTTCGCCGACCGCGCGCCGCGGACCGGGTTGGGTGGTCGCGTCGAGCAGGCCGAGGCCCGGGTGCGTGATGTCGTCGGAGGTGGTGAACGCCGTGCCCAGCACCTGCAGGCCGGCGCAGACGCCGAACACCACCGCGCCGCGACTGGCGGCCTGCTGCACGCCGGGCCGGGCGAGCAGGTGGGTGACCGCGACCGCTTGCGCGTCGTCTTCGCCGCCGCCGAGCAGATAGAGGTCGAGTGAAGTCGGCACGGCGTCGCGGATTTCGACCACGGCTGAGGCGATGCCACGCCACTGCAGGCGGCGCTGGAGCACCTGGGCGTTGCCGCCGTCGCTGTAGGTACCGAGGACGTCGGGCAGCACCAAGCCGATGCGCACCACGGACTCAGTCATCGCGCAGCTGCTGGTGCGCGTCGCGGAAGGCGGTGTAGTTCGCCACGAACTCGACGGGGCCGGGCGGCAGCGACGTGACCGCGTCGGCCGGGCGGCGGCAGACTGTGTGGCGCACCTCGGCGTACGTCAGGCGCACGGCGAGATCGCTGGCGCGTGCGCCTGCGGCGACCACGGGGCGGCCGCGCAGGTCTTCGAACGGGACGTCCCACAGCCACGATGTGTCACGCCCGTCGGCCTCGCTGCTGTTGACCGCGATCACGACTGGGGCGCGCGGATCGAGCAGAGGAAGTGTTTCGCGCCATCCCGCGGGGTTCTTGGCGAGCAGCAAGCGTACGTCTCGGCCGGACAGCTGCGAGCGCCGGTAGCGGCCGGCGACGTCGGTGATGGTGCGCAGCTGGGCGGCGGTGACGTGCGGTGAGACGCCGAGCCGGTCCGCCGTGGCGATGGCGACGGCGGCGTTGGCCGCGTTGGCCAGGCCGGGCAACCGCAGGTCGAGCGTGAGCGCGGTGCCCTGACTGCTGAGCAGCGTGTCGTCGATCAGCGTCCACTGTGGATCGGGGCGGGCGAGACCACACTCGCAGCCCCACTCGGACCCGGCACGCCAGACGGTGCGGCCGCACCGCGCGCAGGTGACCGCGTCGGCGGCCCACCTCTGGCCGGCGCTGACCCACAGTGGCCGCCGCGACGCGAAAGCAGCCGAGGTGACCATGGGATCGTCGCAGTTGGCGACCACCGTGGTGTCCGGCAGGGTCGCCGCGACCGCGCGGAGATCGCGTTCGAGCTGCCGCACTTCGCCGACCCGATCGAGCTGATCGCGGCTGAGGTTGAGTAGGACAAGGCATTCTGGCCGCACTTCACCGGCAATAGCGGGCAGGTAGGACTCGTCCACTTCGAGGACAGCCACCGGGGCGTGCGGTTTCGCCACCAGGGCGGCGACCACTCCCTCGGGCATGTTCGCCCCGTCGCCGTTGGTTGCGACCTCACCCAATGTCTGCAGAGCGTGGCTGAGCATCAGCGCGGTGGTGGTCTTGCCGTTCGTACCGGTCACCAGCACGACTGTCCGGCCCTGGCTGAGCCGTCGCAAGGCCGACGGATCCAATGCCAGGGCGACCCGGCCGCCGATCACACCTCCCGATCCCAGGCCCAGCCGCCGTGAAACCGCCGCCGTCCAGCGCGCGATTACCACGGCCAGTCGGGTCCGTGCGGGCAGCGGCGGTGCCGCGGTTCGCGCGTTGAGCGTGACCGGTGGGCTCGGGCTCACGGCGGGTTCTCCTTCTGTGTCCAGGTCGGGTCGCGGCCACCTTCAGGGCAGTCCCCTGTGAGGACGCTGAGAACCTGACGGCCGCTGTACCGCTCGACGGTAGGTGGCGGTTACCCAGGAAACGGTTCGAGCAGGGTTAACGCCGTGCTGCCTCTCAAGTTCACAGTGGACTCTGTTAACGAACGGCAAGAACGATTTGGTCGGACCCTTACCTGGCCTTTGGTTAGCTGAGCCTTGCCAAACTGACGAGAGGACGGGCTGCGCATGTGGGCCGAGGGCGTGCCGAACCTGGTGATCGGCCTGCGAGAAGGGCTGGAGATCGGCCTGGTCGTGAGCATCCTGCTCGCTGCTCTGCGCAAGACCTCGCCGGGGACGTCGGCGACCCCGTTGTGGACGGGGGTGCTCGCGGCGGCCGTCCTGTCGCTGGGCTTCGGCGCGGCACTGACGTTTTCGCGGGCGGAACTGACCGCGCGAGCGCAGAGCGTGTTCGCCGGAGTGTTGAGCTTGCTGGCCGTGGTGCTGGTGACGCTGATGGTGTTCTGGATGCGCCGGGCGTCCAGGGCGTTGTCGGGGGAGCTGCGGGCCAGGATCGGCGCGGCGGCCGCGATGGGAAGCGGAGCGCTGGCGCTGACGGCGTTCCTGGCCGTCGCGCGCGAAGGGGTCGAGACGGCGTTGTTCGTCTGGACCACGGTGCAGGCCTCCGGCCGGACGTGGGTTCCGCTGCTGGGCGCGGCGGTGGGGCTCGCGGTGGCGTTCGGGTTGTGCGTGCTGCTCTATCGCACGAGCGTGAAGCTGGATCTCGGCAAGTTCTTCACCCGCAGTGCGGTCGTGCTCATCGTCATCGCGGCCGGCGTGTTGTCCTACGGGATCGGCGAGTTGCAGACGGCCGGCGTGATCCCGGGTCATACCTGGACCGCGTTCGACTTGTCCCGCGTGGTCTCCACGGACGCGTGGTGGGTGTCGATCGTCACCGGGATCACCAACCTGGCTCCGGTGATGACTTGGACGCAGGTGATCATCTACGTCGTCTTCGCCGCTACCGTGCTCACGCTGTACTTCCGGCCGGTGCGCAACCGGGCCGAGGCTGAACCCGAGCGTGAAGAGCGGCAGCCGCGCCGAATCCGGCGCCCGTGGCTGTACCTGGCCGCAGCTGTGGTGCTCCCGCTCGCCGCGGTTGCCGGATTCGTGCTCGTCGCGCCATCGACAGGGAGTGCGCAGGCCACCGTCACCGTCACCGCGGCGGGCTGCGCCGAGGACTGGGCGGGTGCGACGGCCGGGCGTCGCACCTTCACCGTCGTCAACCAGTCTCCCCACGGCGGGGAGATCTATCTGGTTCGGGCCGCGGACGCGTCCGTGCTCGGGGAGATCGAGGGGCTCGGCCCCGGCACCCGTCGGTCGATCTCCGTGGACCTCGCGCCCGGCTCGTACGCGTGGCGGTGCGTCGTGCCGGGCGAGCTGGACCAGCGCTCGCCCGCCGGCCAGATCACTGGGACCGGAACGGCCGCGGTCGCGGTTCCAGTGCTGCCCATCGCGACCACGGACTTGGCGGGACCGTTGAAAGCCGACAAGGACTACATGCTGGCCACGGTGCGAACGGCCGGCACCGAAGCCCAGCATCTGTACGGCACGCTTCAGCGCGGGGACCTCGTCGGCGCGCGCACGGCGTGGCTGCCGGCCCAGCTGGCCTGGGAACGCACCGGTGCCGCCTACGGCGCGTTCGACGAGCTCGGCGTTGCCATCGCAGGACTCCCGCAAGGCCTGCCCCTCGGTACGGCGGATCCCGGCTTCACCGGCCTGCGCCGCCTCGAAGACGGGCTTTGGCACGGCGAATCAGCCGCTACGCTCACCCCGGTCGCGGCCAAGCTCGTGACCGATCTGCGGACGCTCGCCGTCACCTTGCCGACGATCGAGGACGATCCTGCCGATCTGCCGCGCAGGGCCCACGAAATTCTCGAAGACGCCGTGCGCCGCCACCTCACCGGGCTCTCGGACCAGGGCGCCGGTTCCGGCTACGCCGAGACTCTCGCGGACGTCGACGCCACCACCGCGAAACTCGACCGGTTGCACGACCTGATCACCGCGCGGCGGCCCCAGCTGCTGCCCACACTCGCCCGACAAACCCAGGCGCTGCGCGACACACTCGACGCCACCCGCGCCGGCGGTGCGTGGCGCCTGCCGTCCGCGGTCCCACTCTCGCAGCGGCAACAGGTCGACGCCGCGCTCGGCGCGATGCTCGAAAGCCTCGCCACCATCCCGACCCTGCTGGAGATCCGCGCAGGTTGACCCGGAACCGTCCCCCGCCCGAAACCGTTTCCTCCCCGATACCGGAGAACTACCATGTCTTTGAGCCGTCGCCGTTTCCTGCAGGGCGCGGGTGCCGGAGTGACCGGCAGCGCCCTTGCCGGAGGACTCTTCGCCGCCGGCGCTCGTGCCGACACCCCGCCGGCCGCGCAGGGCGACGGGGCGGTCGCTTTCCACGGCGCGAATCAGGCCGGCGTCCTCACTCCGGCGCCGCCAGCCGGCACCTTCGCCGCGTTCGACGTCACCACCGCCGACCGCGCCGGCCTGATGGCGTTGCTGCAAGCCCTGACAACGCGAGCCCGGGTGCTGACTGCCGGCGGCCCTCAGCCCGACCTCGGTGTCGGCTCGCCTCCTGCGGACAGTGCCGTGCTCGGACCGGACATGCCGGCAGACGGCCTCACCGTCACGGTCTCGGTGGGGCCGTCGTTGTTCGACTCTCGCTTCGGCCTAGCCGAGCGTAGGCCCGTGCACCTGAGCACGATGCCCGCGTTCCCGGACGACGCCCTCGATCCGGCGTGGTGCCACGGAGATCTGTTGCTGCAGATATGCGCCGCCACCGCCGACATCGCCCACCACGCACTGCGTGACCTGATGAAGCACACCCGGGCTTGGATGCAGCCGCGTTACCGCATCGACGGTTTCGTCCCGCCGCCGCGTCCGTCCGGTGCCCCCCGCAACCTCATGGGATTCAAGGACGGCATCGTGAATCCGGCCCCAGCCGACGCCGGCCCTGTGGTGTGGGTCGCCGCGGGACGCGGGGAACCAGCCTGGGCGACCGGCGGCTCGTACCAGGTGGTGCGCCTGATCCGGATGCTGATCGAGTTCTGGGACCGGGTGTCGCTCACCGAACAAGAACGGATGTTCGGGCGTCGCCGCGACACCGGAGCCCCGCTCGACGGTTCCGCCGAAACCGATGTGCCCGACTATCACCGCGACCCCGACGGCGCGATCATCCCGACCGACTCGCACATCCGGCTCGCCAACCCGCGCACGTCGGAGTCCGCGGGGAGTGCCTTGCTACGCCGCCCCTACAGCTACGACCGCGGTTTCGCGCCGACCGGCGAACTCGACTCCGGGCTGATCTTCTGCTGCTACCAGCAGAACCTCGTCTCCCAGTTCGAAGCCGTGCAGCACCGCCTGGCCGGCGAACCGCTCGCCGACTACCTGCGGCCCTTCGGCGGTGGCTACTACTTCACTTTGCCGGGCGTGCGTGACGACCACGACTGGTACGGCAGCGCCTTGTTGAGTTGACCCTCCCGGGCATCGGCGCAGGCGGCCAACAACCTCTCCGTCGCGGTGTCCCGGCCGAACCCAGCCGTGCGCGGCCGCGTGTCGAGCAGCAACGTGAAGCATATCTCGGTGCCGCCATCGAACTCGCCGACCACGCGTCGCCGTCAGGTACCCGACCAGCGCCGCGATCACCAGGAGCAGCGCCAGGCCGACCGGGCCGGTGCCCAGTCCCACGCCGCCGCGCTCGGGCCCGACCCCGAGCCAGTCGGCGAACGAGGCGCCGAGTGGCCGCGTGAGGACGTAGGCGGCCCAGAACGTGGCGACTGCGTTGAGGCGCTCGAACCGCCAGGCGAGCGGCGGCACCGCGATCACGGCCGCGAACACGAAGCCGAACCGAGGTAACCGAGGCCCAGCGTCGTCGCGGTCAGGTCGCCCGCCTCGGTGCCGAGCGCGAAGGTCGCCCCGACGGTGAGCCAGTAGAACACCTCGCGGCGCGGCGTGGTGACGTCGTGGATGGACAAGGTTTTTCGAACCGTTGCCACAGCAGGAAAATCACGGCGAGCACGAGCGCGAAGACCGTCGTCGACACCGCGTAGGGCACGCCGAGCGCGACGTGCGCGACGTCGGCGGCATCGTGCCGAACACGCTCACCAGCAGCACGGTGGTCCAGTACCGGACCGGAGAATACCCGTGGGCTCGGAACTGCAGGGTGAGGGAAACGGCCAAGGCCGCGGCCGCGAGTCCCACGGCGATTACCGGATCAACGGTGTGCGCGAGAAAGTCGCTCGTTGTCTCGCCGACGCCGGTAGTGAGCACTTTGATGACCCAGAACAAGACGGTGATCTCGGGGACTTTGGTGGCGCCGCGATGGCCGGCGTCGGCCGGCTTCGCTGTCGTCATCAGGAAATTCTCGCAGCAGGTGATCCCGCTGGAATGCGGGGAACGATTGTTCCACCGTGTGCCGATTGCGTGTTTTGCCGGTTTTCACCTTGTGAATAAATTGCCGGGAATAAACCTCTGGCTAACCTTCCCCGCCATATAATAGGGCCGCTTTCCGTGGCGTTCGCCGGCCCGTTTCCTGCTGCCCCGGCGACGTAGACATCTACGCTCATGTAGATTTACTACATACGTGTAGAAATTTGGGAAGGCGAGTGCATGGAGCGAGTGGTGATCGTGTCCGCCCGGATCGGGGCCGGCCACGATGGCGCGGCGAAGGAACTGGCCCGGTGCCTGAGCGAGCGAGGCGACAGCGCCGAGATCGTGGACTTCCTCGACCTGCTGCCCGGGCGGCTCGGCCGCCTGCTCTGCGACGCCTACCACCAGCAGCTGCGAATTGCCCCCCGTAGCTGGGACTGGCTGCTCGGTGCACTCGGTTCGCCGTCCCTCGCCGCGGTCGCCCGCGGCGTGGCCGGGCTCGCCGCGGCGAATCTGGCGAATGCGGTCGACGGTGCGCACCAGGTCGTGTCGACTTACCCGCTGGCCACGCTCGCGGCCGGGCGGCTCAAGGCGCGGGGAGAGCTGGGGCAGGAGCTGGTGGCCTACCTGACCGACCCGTCGGTGCACCGGCTGTGCGTGAGCCCGTGGGCGGATCTGACGGTGGCGCCCAACGAGATCGCGGCCGAGCAGGCCCGGGCCCTGGGCGCGGTCCGCACCGTGGTGCGGCAGCCGCTGGTCGCCCCGCAGTTCCGGCCGGTGTCCGGCGGTGCCGAGCGGGCCCGGCTGCGCCTGGCGTACGGGTTGCCCGCCGACCGGGCACTGGCGCTGGTCGTCTCGGGGTCGTGGGGTGTCGGCGAGGTCGAGCGAACGGTGGCTGATTTGCGGGCCGACGGCGTGGTCGAGCCGGTGGTGGTCTGCGGCCGCAATGACGCGCTGCGCTGCCGGCTGGCCCAGGCGGGTGTGCGGCACGTGTTCGGGTGGGTGGACACGATGGCGAACCTCATGCGGGCATGCGATCTCGTGGTCCAGAACGCAGGCGGGCTCACGACCTCGGAAGCGCTCGCCACCGGCCTGCCGGTGCTGACCTACCGGTGCCTGCCCGGGCACGGCCGGGCCAACTCCGCCGTGCTCGACCGCGCCGGCACGGTGCCGTGGGTGCGGTCCCCGGAGGCTCTCGGTGACGCCCTGCGGACGGCGCTGCACCGGGAACCGGCACCCGTGCCGCGCATCGAGGTGGCCGGGTGATCAGGGCCGCCGCGCTGGCTGCGTTGGCGTCGCATGCTGCGCCGGCCGCGTTGTTCGTCCCGCCGGTGCGCCGGCTGATCACGCCTGCGTTGGCCGGCGTCGGCGACCCGGGGCACGTGGCCCTCACATTCGACGACGGGCCGCATCCGCGCTCGACCCCGCACTTCCTGTCCCTGTTGGACAAGAGCGGGACGCGTGCGACGTTCTTCGTGCTCGGCCGTGAGCTCGCGCGCGCACCGGAGCTCGGCCGCGAGATCGTGGCGGCCGGGCACGAGATCGCCGTGCACGGCTGGGACCACCGCTGTTTCGTCCGCCGATCTCCTGCAGCTTTGCACGACGACTTGGCTCGTACCACCGACCTGATCACCTCCGTTACCGGTGCAAGGCCGACGTGGCTGCGCGCTCCCTACGGGGTGTTCTCAACCGGATCGCTGGTCGCCGCGCGCCGGCTCGGCCTTCGCCCGGCGCTGTGGACGGCCTGGGGCTTCGACTGGACGCGCCACGCCACCCCGGAATCCGTTGCCGCGACAGTCCACAAGGGACTTCGGCCCGGCGGTACGGTCCTGCTGCATGACTCGGACGTCGCCGCTGCGGTCGGGGCGTGGCGCTCAGCCCTCGGCGCACTCCCGGTGATCCTGGCGCGCTGTGGTGAGCTGGGTCTGACCGTGGGCCCGCTGCGTGAGCACGGGGTCGGGCGCGCACGACGCCAGTTGAGCGGCTTCGATGTCGGCGTGCAGGGACAGCACCGCTCGCGCGCCGGCGCCGGCCGACCAGCCGCAGCCACCGAGCACGACGGCCACCGCGAACGCGGTCAGCAGACCGCGACGGCGAGACGCTGAACCGGGCGGCGCCGAGTCCAGTAACGCACGCACGCGCTGGGGCACCGGGCCGCCGGCGGCGGCAAGCGCGTAGGAGCTCTGGTGGCCGGCCAGCGCGGCCTTGGCCACCGCGGTCGCGACCACGCGCCGGTCACCCACCCCCGATGCGGCGGTTTCGTCGGCCCAGCGTTCCATCGTGAACCGGGTCGTTTTCGTGAGCGGGTGGACGAGGGGGTTCAGGGCGGCCGCGAGGACGCCCGCCGCGGCGTAGACCGGGTGCCGCAGCCGCAGGTGGGCTCGCTCGTGCAGCAGAAGGGCGGCCCGCTCGGAGCGGTCGAGGGCCGCCAGCATCCCGCTGGATACCGCGATGCGGCCGCCGCGGCCGGCGATCGCGAACGCGACCGGTTCGGCTCCAGGCAGGATCACCACGCCGTCGGCGGGCGAGTGCTCGTCGAGTTCGCGATGGACGCGCCGGTACCAGCGCCACTGGTCCCGGACCGTCGAGATCACGGAGGTCGCCGCGGCGAGAAGCAATACCGCGTACACGATCGAGATCGCTGCGGGCACAGTGGCGGTCGAGTTGAGCGCGGCGGCCGAGAAATCGCCGAGTTCGGCGACCAGTGGCACCTCGGACAACCCTGCCGCGGCCCCGAGAGCCAGCGCGGCCGTGCTGCCGGCCGCGAACACCAGGGCCAGAAAGGTCAGCAGCATTGTGGCCGCCTGGGGGGACAGGCGCGGCGCGAGCCATCGAGCGACCGGCCACGAGGCGAGGGGCAGGATCAGGGGGGCGAGCAGGCCGGGGTACACGGTCACCTGCTTCCGCGGTCGTGCTGCAGCAGTTGCAGCAGCGCGTGTTCGTCGGCCGGTGGGAGGGTGGAGACGAACTTCGCGAGGACGCTCCTGCGGTTGTGCTCGCTGTCGAGAACTGCGCGCATGCGCCTCGCGGCGAGCCCGGGAGCGTCGTCGACGGGGCTGTAGGCGAACATGCGACCGTGCTTTTCCCTGGTGAGCACACCTTTGTCGAACAGCCGCGACAGGATCGTCACCACCGTGGTGTAGGCGAGTGAGCTGTCTCCGAGCGACTTGCGAACCTCTGCCGCGGACGCCTGGCCGCGCTGCAGTAGCACGGCCAGCACCTCGGCTTCGAGTTCACCAGGTGCTTTGCGCATACCTTGAATCTACACTGCTGTCGTAGTTCACGGTGTGGTCGTGGGCGGGACGCGCAGTGACGTGGCGAAGAAGTCGCGCTGGTCGGCGGTGAGGTAACGGGTCAGGTTGCCCGGCATGGCGGGCAACAGTTTGTTCGGTGCCGTGTTCGGCAGGTCTGGGCGGAAGGAGTTGAAGGTGACCATGGGGGAGTGGATGTCGAGTTCCATGCCCTGCTGGATGCCGGCCTGGGTCATGGCGTCGGCGAGGGTGTGCAGGGTGAGGCCGGTGCCGCCGACGTAGATCAGGTTGCCGGCGCGGTCGGTTCCGAGGCCGGAGCGCCAGGTGTACTGGAACTGGTTCGATGCGCTGCCCCACTGGCCGGCCGGGTTGAGGTCGAGCCCGGAGACCGGGGCGCCGTGGTCGACGACCAGATCGAGGTTCTGCCGCACGGCGGCGAGGTGCGGGTTCATCCTGGCGTCGCGACCCCACTTGGCGACCGAAACACGGCCGGTATCGTCGATCACGACCGATGCCATGCCGTCGTGCAGTGGGGCGACGGTGTCGCCGTTGAGGTAGTAGCCGCCGTTGCAGTCTTTCAGTTTCCAGCCGGAGTTGAACGCGGCCACGAGGCTGCTGCGCATTGCGGCGGGAATGGCGGCCGGGCCGGGGCCACCGGGGTCTTTCGTGCCGGAGAACAATTGGGTGCGCACCAGCGATTGGTTTAGCCACGCGACGCCGGCGACCACGCTCGCGTGCGCCGGATCAGGCTGGACGAAGGTGGTGTATTCGGCGACCTGGTTGCCGCTGCGCGCACCGGGAACCCATTCTCCCGCCCCACTCGCCGCGGTCGGCCCGACGGCCAGGTTGTGTGGGCGCGGACCGGCTTCGTTGGTGCCGAGCCCGCCCATCGAGGGCAAATCCGCGGCGCCGGGCTGCGCGCTGGAGGGCGGGTGGCGGGTGAACCACCAGTTCTCCACGGCATTGACGACGCCACCGAGACCGATCTCCCGTAACCAGTCCACCGTTCGGACGGACAGGCTCGCGTCACCGGGGTAGGTGAGCGCGTAGGTGTAAGTTCCGGCCGGGTAACCGACAAGCGCCGCCACCACCAAGACCACGATCCGGCGCCGCCACCGTCGCTTCGGCTTGGCCGGGGACGGCTGCGAGGTGGGTCGCTGTGGCGCGGGGTGTGGTGAAAACGAGTGCGGGTACAGCTGATCGGTGGTCATGTCCGCAAGCTATTCGGGGTCCAGTGCACGGCCGGAAAGCCGAAGGTTAGCGACAAGGAAAAACGCATTCGGACTGGGACGTGACGCGGTTTCACGACGGTCATGGGTAACAGAGCCGCTCGGGCAGGTTAGCGGCAGGCAAAATGATCGTGCTCGGCACCGGCGTTCGGATCAGCGGATATTCTCGGGGCATGGCCCGAGTACTTCTCATTGAAGACGACCGCACCATCGGTGAGGTCCTGCGCACGAGCCTGACCCAGCACGGGCACGACGTCGCCTGGCACACCAGCGGACGAAAGGCCCTGCGTGCCGCTGCGAGAGAGCCGAGTGATCTCGTCCTGCTCGACCTCGGGCTGCCCGACCTCGACGGCACCGAGATGTGCCGCGAGCTGCGCGGCACCTTGCCCTCGTGCGTGATCGTGGTCCTGACCGCTCGTGCGGACGAGATGGACGTGGTCGTGGGTCTGGAGGCGGGTGCGGACGACTACCTCGTCAAGCCGGTGCCGCTGGGGGAGTTGCACGCGCGACTGCGCGCTCATCTGCGTCGCCACTCCACGGACCGCTCCCTGGCCGAGATCACCCTCGGCCGGTTGCGGATCGACCCCGCGGCTCGCCGGGTCAGTGTGGACGGTGCCGAGTTCCCGTTGCGGGCCAAGGAATTCGAGCTGCTGCTGCGGCTCGCGCAGGAACCGGGCAGGGCGGTGAGCCGTGAGACGCTGATGGCCGACGTGTGGGACGCGCACTGGTTCGGCTCCACCAAAACGCTCGACGTCCACATCGCCACCCTGCGGCGCAAGCTGGGCGAAGCGGGCGGTGCTGGTCCGATGCCCGAGATCGCCACCCTGCGCCGGCACGGCTATCGGCTCGAGGACGCGGAAGGGTGAGCAGGTGCGTCGCCGTATCGTCCTGACGACGTTGCTCGCCGCGCTGGTCGCGATCGGCCTGTTCGGCACGCCGCTGGCCGTCGCGGTCGCGCGGTACTTCGTCACGGCGGAGCGTGCCGAGCTCGAACGCGCCGCCGATTCCTATGCGCTCGACGTGTCCGGCGACATCCTGCGGCACCGCGCGCCGGACCGCATGCCGACGACGGAAGATCCCACCGCGGTGGCGGTGTACAACCCCTCCGGTACCTTGCTCGCCGGCACCGGACCAGCCACGCTCGCTGAGGCGGACAAAGCAGCCCACAGCGACGGCGTTGTCTCCGCGGACACCGCCGACGACCTCGTGGTCGTCATCCCGATCGACGACGACGGCACGGTCGCTGCGCTCGTCCGCGCCGCCACCCCGCGCACGGAGGTCTACTGGCACACCGGCCTCACCTGGCTCGGCATGACCGGTCTGGCCGTCGTCGCGTTCTTGTCGGCCTACTTGGTGGCGCGCCGCCAAGCCCGGCGGCTAGCGCGCCCGCTCGAACAGCTGTCCGCGACCGCGCGCGACCTCGGCGACGGCGACTTCACCATCCGCGCCGCCCGGGCCGGGATCCCCGAAATCGACTCCGTCGGCGAATCCCTCGATTCCACCGCCGTGCGCCTGGACGACCTGCTCGCCCGCGAACGCTCCTTCTCGGCCGACGCCTCCCATCAGCTGCGGACTCCGCTCGCCGGACTACGCCTGCAGTTGGAGGCCGCGCTGGAGAACCCGCGCGCCGACCTCCGTCGAGTCGTGGAGGCTGGTGTCGCGACGACCGGGCGGCTGGACCGCACCGTCACCGACCTGCTGGCGCTGGCCCGCGACACCCCGCCGGTGCGCGACGCTACCGCCGTCGCCGACGAACTCGCCGCTATCGAACACGAGTGGTACCCGACCCTCGCCGACCACAACCGCAGCCTTGTGCTGACGGTGGAGCCGGTCGTCGCCGGCGCTCGCCTGTCCGGCCCGGTGTTGCGCCAGATCATGACTGTCCTGCTCGACAACGCGCTACGCCACGGCTCCGGCACCATTTCAATCACCGCCCGCGACGCCGGAGAAGTGCTGGCGGTCGACGTCGCCGATGAAGGCGAGGGCATCGTCAACGACACCGACGTCTTCAGCCGCCGTTCCGCGGAGGCCCGCGGAACCGGTATCGGCCTGGCCCTGGCCCGCCGCCTCGCCGAAGCCGAAGGCGGCCGGCTTCGCCTCGCGAAGCCACGCCCCGCCGTATTCACGCTCCTGCTCCCACTCGACGATTGATGCTTCCTACTACGTTCGTGTAGAATTTCGACAGGAGTGTAGTTTCTCTCGGCGAGGAGGCACCTGTGAGCGCCGACGAACCCAGCGCAGAGTCCGCTCGCGAGAGCATCCGTTGCTCCGATACCGAACGCGAGGTAACGGTCGCCGCCCTGCAGAAAGCCGCGGGAGAAGGAAGGTTGTCGCTTACCGAGGTCGAAGAACGAACCACGGCCGTCTACGAAGCGCGGTACCGCCACGACCTCGACGAGCTACTCGCCGATTTGCCGCCGGCAGCACCCACCACCGGCTGGCGCCCCGTCATGGCCCTGGCTGGTCGGCAGCTCGCCACGGACTTCACCGTTCTCACCGGGAGGGCTGGCGCTGCTGCAAGCGCTCGTCGCCGCGCCTTCCTCATCGTCGCGGCCGTCTTCTTCCTGGTCCTGACGCTGATGCTCGCCGTCCACGGCATCGTCGACGAGGGCCTGCGCCACCACCACTTCGGCCACGAGTGATTCGCTCAGGTGCCTGCGTGCGAGCGATGCTGCTCGTCGCGGCCGTGGACAGGCGCGGAGTTCGGCCTTCCGGCGAGCCCTGTCGGCCAGGGGCACGCCGGAAGGATGCCGATCAGGCGCTGGCGAGAATCCGGTGGTGTCGGCTGATGTTGTTCTCCAGCAGTTCAAGGGATTGGGCCACGCCGACGGCGCCGGCGCGGGGTTCGGGTAGCCGGCCGTCGTCCGCGCGCAATTGAAGAAGTGCTTTGTCCATCGCTTCCTGTGCGGCGAACAGGAGGGGCGTGCTGTAGATAGCCACGTCGACCCCGAGGTCGGTGAGCTCGGGCAGCGACAACCGAGGCGACTTGCCGCCCGCGATCTGGTTGAACAGCAACGGTTTGTTCCCGATCACCTGGCGGATCTCCTTGATCGCGGCTTCGGAGCGAACTCCGTCGATCAGGACCACGTCGGCGTCGGTCCGGGCGAGGGCTTCCGCGCGGCGGATGATCTCGTTGTGGTCGGTGGCGTCGGTCCTGGCGACCACGACCAGGTCCTGGCGTGCCGACAGCACCGCATCGAGCTTCTCCAGGTATTCCTCGAGCGGAAGGATCTGTTTGCCGTCGACGTGACCGCACCGGCGGGGCCGCTTCTGGTCCTCGATGATCACGCCCGACGTGCCGAGGTGTTCGAGCTGCCGGACAACGTGGCAGGCGGTCTCGTGGTCGACGTACCCGTCGTCGATGTCGACCAGCAGGTGGTGTCCGGGAAACGCGAGGCGCAGCCGCTGTGCGAACGCGACCATGTCGGGCCACGCGATGAACCCGATGTTGGGCAGGCCGTAGTGGGAGGCGGCGAACCCGAAGCCGGATACGAAGAACCCGTCGTAGTGCTTGGCTGCGACTGACGCGGAGAACATGTCGAAGACACCGATGAGCGGGGTGATCGCTTTCGACTGGACGGACGAACGGAGGCTTTCGCCGTGACGCACCTTGATCTCCTTGCCTTGGATGGTTGGTGATCTTGGTGTCCGATGATGGTCGGGCCGGGGTTAACGGCTTGCCAGCACGCGGAAGGTGGCGGGTAAGGCGGACTTCCCGATCGGGTGGTGTTCGCTGGGGCGGCCGGTTGACGCACGCGGGATTCGGTCGGCCTCGGTTTGCCGGCCGTGTCCGTAGTGGACGATCGACCGTAGTCGTCAGGCCGGGCGTACCAGACCGGCGTCGTAGGCCAGCACGACGGCCTGGACTCGGTCGCGCAGCTCGAGTTTGTTGAGGATGCGCCCGATGTGGGTTTTCACCGTCGCTTCGGACAGCACGAGTTCTCCAGCGATTTCGGCGTTGGACAGGCCGCGAGCGAGCTTGCGCAGGACTTCGAGTTCGCGGTCGGTGAGCCGTTCGAGCCCGTACCCGGTCACCAGGGTTCCTTCGGCGGTGACCGGGTCGGGGAGCTGGCCGGCCATCGCGTCCAGCAGTCGACGCGTGACAGTGGGAGCGACGACCGCGTCGCCGCTGGCGACTGCCCGGATCGCCGAGATCAGGTCTTCGGGCGGGACGTTCTTCAGCAGGAACCCGCTCGCGCCGACCTTCAGCCCGGGGAAGGCGTATTCGTCGATGTCGAACGTGGTCAGGATCAGGACACGAGAGCGTGGGTGCGAGCGGACGATCTCGCGGGTCGCTTCGATGCCGTCCATGCCGGGCATGCGGACGTCCATGAGAACGACGTCGGGATCGAGTTCGGCGGTGCGGGTGACCGCGGCCGCGCCGTCGGCGGCTTCTCCGACGACGGTGAAGTCGGGTTGGGATTCGAGGACCAGTCGGAAACCGAGGCGCAGCAGGGGTTCGTCGTCGACGAGCAGGATGCTGATCACGCGCTGACCACCGAGCCGTTGTCGCCGGGGACGCGTCCGGGCTCGAGCCGGGCACTGACTCGCCACCCGCCGCCGGGCCGCGGGCCGGCAGAGACGTCGCCGCCGAACACGGCGACGCGTTCGCGCATTCCGCTGAGCCCGTGTCCCGCCGTGGGGTCGGGGACGGCGCGGGGTGTGGTGCCGTCGTCGTCGATTTCGAGCGTCACGATCGGCTCGGCGTAAGTCAGGCGGATGTTCGCGGCCGAGGGCCGTGCGGCGTGTTTGAGCACGTTTGTCAGCGCTTCCTGGGCGACGCGGTAGAGAGCCAGCCCGGCGGTGGGGGAGAGGGGGAATCGTTCGCCGGTGATCGTCCACGTGGTCGGCAGGCCGGTGGTGCGGACCTGGGCGACGATGTCGTCGATCTGGGCGACGCCGGGTTGGGGGGTGCGGGGGCTTTCCGCGTCGGTGCCGCGCAGCACGCCGAGGAGCCGGTGCATCTCGTCGAGTGCTTGGCGCCCGGTGGCGGAGACGTGCTGGGACGCGGTTTCGGCGGCGCTCGCATCGGTTCTCGCGGCGTAGGCGGCGCCGTCGGCCAGGGCGATCATCACCGACAGGTTGTGGGCGACAATGTCGTGCATCTCCCGGGCGATGGTGGCCCGCTCGCGCGCGGCCGCGATCTGCGATTGCTGGTCCCGTTCGCGTTCCGCGCGCAGTGCTCGGTCGCGCAGCGAGGCGAGATACACGCGGCGCATCCGGACGTTCACCCCGAGCACAAACGCTGCGACGACCACGGCGGCGGCGAACACGAACCTGGCGGTGGACTCGGCGAATTCGTCGCCGCGGAAGACCACTACCGCGATCACGACGCCGACTACCGCGAGCGCGGTGAGCGCGCGCCGTCGGCCGGAGTGCCCGCCGACCGTGTAGACGGCGACGAGCACCGCGATCACGGTCGGCGGGAACGCCGGGCCGATGAACCCCTGGACCAGCGCCAACGCGCTCGACACGGCCAGGGTGGTGAGCGGTAGCCGGCGGCGGAGCGCGAGGGTGAGGACCAGCAGCACTCCGATCCCGAACAGGAACGGCCGGGCTTGCGGCGCCACTCCGCGGTGCTCGATGACCAGCGCGAGCGGCAGCAGCGCGCAGGCCAGCAGCACGTCGACGGCCCTGGGATGGCCGCGCGCCCAGGCCCGGAGCCGATCGGCTCCGGGCCATCCGCTGACCAGGCCGTCTTCGGAGACGGGCCACACTGCTCCCGCGTCGCTCACCCCGCCATCATCCCTCACCGCTCAGGCGTCACGGCGTTCGAGCAGGACGACCGCGGCCACGAGCGCGACCGCAACGTAGATGCAGAAGACTGCGAAACCGGTCCACGGCGCGAGCGCGGCCGGGTCTTGCTGGACCGTGAGCAGGGCCTGCCCGGCATTGCTCGGCAGGTACGGCACGATGTGCGGGGCCCAGCTGTCGGGCAGTGCCTCGGCGATCCCGGGCAGCACCAGCAGCAGGCCGAACAGGGTGGCGATGGCGCCGGCGGTGTGCCGGATCAGCCAGCCCAGCGCGACGCCGAGCATGCCCACCACGGTGAGGTAGAGACCGACACCGAACACGGCTCGGAACACGCCGGGCGCCGAGAGCGTCGTCTCGATGTGCTGGGAGCTCAGGAACGCTTGCCCGCCGAGGAACGCGGCGAACGAGCTGACCGTGCCCACGACGAACGACACGAGGGCGAAGATGACGAGCTTCGCCCACAGCACCGGAGTCCGGGTCGGAACGGCCGAGAAGGTCGCGCGGATCATCCCGGTGCCGTACTCGCCGGAGACGATGAGCACACCCAGAACACCGATCACCAGCTGCGCGAGGACGTAACCGCGGATGCTGACGTCGGTCGGGTCGAAATGAGCCTTGGCCTGCGGGCGCATCGTCGGCCAGCGGCTCGCGTCGGCGGCGGAGAAGATCCAGCCGAGGGCGATCATCCCGATCACGGCGACGGTCACAGCCAGCGGCGATGAACGGACTGAGCGGAACTTCAGCCATTCGGAGCGCAGCACCCGGGCGGGGGTCACCTTGAGGTCGTCCGGCAGCGCGGCGCCGGGTGCTGGCGCGCTGCCGCTGGTCGTCGGCGCGGTGGTGGTTGTCATGACGCGGACCTTTCCTGGTCGACGGGGGTGACCCGGTATTCGAGAGCGTCGTCGGTGAGTTCCATGAACGCCTGTTCCAGGGACGCCTGGACCGGTGTGAGTTCTTCGAGCGCGATGGCTTCGCGGCAGGCGACCCGCCCGATTTCGGCGCCGTCCAGCCCGCTGACCTCCAGCAGCCCGGGTGCCAGGCTCGTGACCGCGACACCCGACCCGGCGAGCAGATCGCGCAGACGCTCGGACTCCGCAGTGCGTACCCGTACAACCCGGCTTGACGCGCGCTGGATGAACTCTTCGACCGATGTGTCGGCAATGAGCTTGCCCTTGCCGATCACGATCAAGTGCTCAGCGGTCAGGGCCATCTCGCTCATCAGGTGCGAAGAGACGAAAACGGTCCGGCCTTCGGCGGCCAAACCGCGCAGCAGTCTCCGGATCCACAGAATGCCCTGCGGGTCGAGGCCGTTGACCGGCTCGTCCAGCACGAGAGTCGCGGGATCACCGAGCAGCGCGGCCGCGACGCCGAGACGCTGGCCCATCCCGAGGGAGAACCCGCCGACGCGCTTGCGGGCGACGTCGCCCAGCCCGACGAGCTCGATGACCTCGTCAACGCGGCGGCGCGGGATGCCGGTGCTCAGGGCGAGCGCGAGCAGGTGGTTGTAGGCGGAGCGTCCCGTGTGGACCGCTTTGGCCTCCAGCAGCGCACCGACCTCGTGCAGCGGCGCGGCGTGCCGGCGCAGCGCCTTGCCGTTGACCGTCACCGAGCCGGACGTGGGTGCGTCCAAGCCCATGATCATCCGGATCGTGGTGGATTTGCCCGCTCCGTTCGGGCCGAGGAACCCTGTCACTACGCCGGGTTTCACCGTGAACGTGAGATCGTCTACGGCTGTCCTGTCACCGTAGCGTTTGGACACTGCGCGAGCTTCGATCATGGGCTTTCTGGTCCTTTCCGGCCTGATGTGGCCGAACCCTAGGACCGGGTGCCGTAACCGGGCGACCTTCTACCGGACGATCCGAGGGCCGTCGAGGTGCGACTTCTGGCGTAGCTCGTACGCCAGAAGTCGCACAGCGTCGGCCGAGTCCGTGGCTGCGATGCCACTCGGTGAACCATTCACGCGAGAGCAGTCAGCAGCGCGGTGAGGGCGGGCTTTTCTGTGGCCGGGTTCGGGCTCGTCGCGCGCAGTTGGCGAAGGACGGTGTCGATCTTGCCGTCGATCGTGGTCCAAGCGGCGTCGTCCCTCGGCTTGAGGCGTGCTTCTGCGTTGTCCCAACCGGTTTCCAGGTCGTCGACGCGGCTGGTCGCGCCGGACTGGTCGCCGGCGTCGAGCTTGCTCAGGGTGTCCTGGGTGATGGTGCGAAACGCTGACAGGTCGCCGAGTGGCGACGCGGGGCCGGTGGGTGAACCGGGCTGGGCGGCGACGGGGGTCGAGGTGGGGGCCTGGAGCGCGGACTTCCGGAGTGAGTAGCCCGTTCCCGCGGCGGCGAGCACCACGACGATCACCACACCCGTTTGCCAGAGACCGCCTCGCGCAACGGTCTCGTCGGCTTGTGAGCCGTGCGGGGTCACGTCGGTTTTCGTCAGCGAGAGGTAGGTGACGACAGCGAGGATGCCGATGACGAAGATCAGGCTCGTCATCGTGGTGCCGAGGCCGAGACCACCCTGTGCCGGCGACTGGGCGAGGTAGTCGCCGATCGACGCACCGAGCGGTCGCGTGAGGACGTAGATGAACCAGAACGCCAGGACCGGGTGCAACCCGAACCGCCACCCGATCGCGAGGACCGCGATCAGTGCCGCGACGATCCCCCCGGTCACCAGATACCCGAGTCCGAGCACCTCGGCCATGAGATCACCGGTGGCAGTCCCGAGCGCGAAGGTGAAGAGGATCGCGAGCCAGTAGAACGCCTCGCGCCGCTTGGTGTCGATGGAGTGGATGGACAGTGTTTTCTCCGCCGCGTACCAGGTCGCGAAGGTGGCAGCGAGCAGAACGCCGAAAACAAGCGTGCTCGTTTCCAGCGGCACACCGACACTGTCGGTGAGGTTGTCGGTCACCAGCGTGCCGAACACGCTGACCAGCGCGACGGCCAGCCAGTACCGGGCAGGCACATATCGCCGCGCGGTGAATTGGAAGATCATGGCGACGATCAGCACGGCACCAGTGACGAGGGAAACCCCGCTCAGGCCGAAGTTCAGGTTCACGTTCAGGAAGTCGGCCGCGGATTCACCGACCGTCGTGCAGAGGACCTTGACGATCCAGAAATAGACGGTGACTTCGGGAACCTTGTTGAGGAGCCGGTTGTCCCGTGCGAGTTCACGGTGCGAGGTCATGTGGTCTTGTGATCCGTTCGCTGTGGTGGCAAGGAGATCGGCAACGGGCAAGTCCGTGCCCAGGAGAATGTTCACGGAGCGCGACATCGCGTCACGACGTGTGAGACGCTAGAGGAGTCCGGATTAGACGCCGGATGGGTGCGAGTTAGCGCCTAGTAAAAAATTCACGGATCTCTCACGGACGTGCGGATCCATTGTGGAGCCGCCCTGGTCGCCCTGTCGTGATTCCGCTCACGCAGATCGACGGGGAGGGGAACCAGTTCGATGGCTTCGCCTGCGGTCTCCAACGCGGCGTCGACGTCTACGTCTTCACAATCCCGGGTTCGACGCCGGCGGCAAAGGCTACCTGGGTCAAGACCGTGCCGCCCGCAGGTCTACTCTCCGCGGTCCCTCGTCCGGGCAATCACCCACTTCGCCGGCCAGGCCCGTATCGGCTGGGAGGATCTCGCAGTACGCCAGCCAGTTGTGGTCGTCGACCAGGGGAGCGGACGTAGTCGAACCCGATCTTGGCGTTGGACGGTTCAGCGGAGACCGGCGCGGCGGACAACCACCGCGATCCCGACGGCACGGTCATCCGATCGACTCCCGCTTCCGGCTCGCCAGCCCATGCACGCCGGGGTCTGCCGGCAGCACGCTGCTGCGGCGCCCCCAGAGCTACGACCATGGCTTCGCATCCGCCGGCGAACTCGACGCCGGACTGGTCTTCTGCTGCTACCAACAGAACCTCGCCGCGCGGTTCGAACCGTGCAACACCGCCTCACCGGCCAACCGGTGGCCGATTACTTGGGCTCCTTCGGCGGCTCCCACTTCACCTTGCCGTCGTCCGCGACGCACGCGATTGGTTCGGCGGCGGGTTGCTGAGCTGACCGCATCCACCGGTAGGCGCCGCACGCCCAGTGGTCCCGGCACAGGTCGGCGCGCCGGGACCACTGGGCGGACCGCCTACGGCCGCCCTGTGCTCCGAAGTGTGGAGCTAGAGGCGGAACGGCCCTGCGTCCACGAGCAGCGAGGGCGCCGTGATGCTTTCCATGAACGTCTGCTCGCCTCGTTCACGTTCGGCCCCGACGGCGACGATGTGGTCGAGCACCTCGTCCATGCGAAACGTCAACCGGACCGGTGGATGCCAGGCCACGATCTTCCCGTCTTTGACCCAGTACGTCGCATCCCGCGTGGTGCCGGTGACGAGGGTGTCCTTGGGGTGCAGCACGCGGAGGTAGTCGAGCCGGCTGACAAGCAGGCCCTCGTCGCAACCGGCCAGCAGGTCCTCTTCCGACTTGTCTCCCGCGGCCATGAGCAGGTGCGAGGGAGCGGGTTCGGCCCCGAATCGCCAGCCGAACGGGACGCCGTGACCGGTCGAGACGCCGCCGGTGACACCGGCGTGCTCGAGGTTGGACACCACGCCCGCGAGCGTGCCTTTGGTGATCAGCGGTGTGCGCACGCGGGGGCTTCCCTCCACGTCGAAACCGCTGGGCAGCCCGTCGGGATCGCCGCCGTCGTCGACGACGGTGATCAGGTCACTGGTGATCGGCGAGGCGAGCCGGCCGGCGGCGGCAGTCCTGTTCTCCGCGAACCCGGCGGCACCGAGCGCGGCGTAGCCGTAGGTGGCCAACAGCGGGATGGTCGCTTGTGGGCGGAACACGACCCGGCATTGCCCGCTGAAGGGCTCGCGTGTCGGGAGTGGCGCGAGCGAGGCGAGGAGTCGTTCCGCCACGTCGTCGACGCGGATCTGAGCCGCATCGCGGTGAACGCGGCGCACGCTGGCCGAGTGCCCATCGTGATCGGCGATGGCTTGCAGCGATGCCTTGGTAAGCGTCTCCTCACGGAACAGCCCGCTGTCGTCGGCCACCACACGGTCGATGACTTCGTGTCGGATCGACCCGCCGAGCTGCGCCTTGTCGTCGAGCCCCTTGCGGACCGTGTCGAACCAGGCGAAGCGCTCGGCGGCCTCGGCCTGCCGCGTCGCCTCGCTGACCTCGGGTTTTGTCGGCTCGCCGGCGTACGCCGTTCCGGTCTGCTTCTGCGGCTGACCGGCGGGCAGCGCGGTGAGCTCGTGGTTGAGGTGGTCGGCCAGCGCCCGCACCGCGTCCCGCTCCAGCGACTCGAGCGCGCCGATCACGATCCGGCCGTCTCGTTCGAGGCGGATGCGCACGCGCATCCGCTGTTCGCTGTGCTGCGCGGTGACGCGAGACCGGGCGTATCGCAACAGCCCGACCTTCTCTTCAGACACTTCGAGCCGCGCGCCGGTACCGAAGCACTCCAGCGCGGCTTGGACTTGCGAGCTGTCGATCGTCATTTGGTTCCCACCCTCACGTTGCGGAAACGAGCCGGTACGGTGCCGTGGCCGACGTGGGCGACCTGGAGGGGTTCGCCCTTGTTGCAGGAGGGGATGCCGTGCACCTTCCACTCGTCGGGACCGGCGAGGGCGTCGCACTCGGCCCAGAACTGTGGCGTCACCCCGGTGTACGAGCAGTTCTTGAGCAACCGGCCGAGTTTGCCGTCGCGGATCTCCCACCCGACCTCGGCGCCGAGGCGGAAGTTGAGCCGCATGTCGTCGATGGACACGCTCTTGGTCATGTCGACGAGCACTCCGCGATCGGTGCCCGCGATCATCTCCTCGAGCGAGGAATCACCGGGTTCGAGGCAGAGATTAGTCATGCGCACCAAGGGAAGCCGCTGCCATCCGTCGGCGCGGGCCGCACCGGTGGACTGTTCACCCATAGCGGCGGCGGATTCGCGGCCGGAGAGGTAGCCCATGAAAACGCCGTCGGTGATGAGCTGAGTGCGTTGTGCCTGGACACCCTCGTCGTCGTAGCCGAACGAACCTAGCGCGCCGGGGATCGTGGCGTCGGCGAAGACGTTGACGATGGGTGAGCCGTACCGGAAGGAACCCCGCCGTTCGGGCGATGCGTAGGTACCTCCCGCGAGGCTGACCTCCGACCCGAGCGCGCGGTCGGCCTCCATGGGGTGCCCGGCGCATTCGTGCAAAAGCAGCGCCATCTGGGAACCGGTCACGATCAGCGTGGTCGTCTCGTCAGGACACTGCGGTGCGGACAGCAGCGCCACCGCCTCCGCACCGACCCTGGCCCCCTCCTCGACGAGCCGTAGTGACTCGATGTGTTCGTAGCCGGCGGTGGCGAAGTCACCGCGCTGGCCGCGGATGGTGCGCGGAACCGCTTGCGGGAACGACCGGCGCTGGATGTCGTCGCCGTCGCCGGCGTACACGACCAGGCCGGCGCCGCTCTCGGTCAGTGTCTGTTCGATCAGAGCGCCTTCGGTGTTGGCGAAAACCTTGTCGTCGCGGAAGAAGTCCATCGACGCTTCGACCTTCTGCACCAGAGGGCCGGCTGTCTCGGCTTCCGCCACTGCGGCGGCGAGCAGGTCGACCTTGGCCGACACCGGCACGCGGAACGGGTCGATGACCATCGGCGACTGCCAGCGGGTGCGGGTCGTCACCGGTTCGCCGAGGTCGATGCGCGGACCCGGGCCGACGGCCAGGGCTTGGGCGACGGCTCGGCCGACGACTTCGGCGAGGCCGGCGCGATCGAGGCGGTGTGTGGCGGCGAAACCCCACTGCCCGTCGACGATCACCCGCACGCCGAGCCCGGTGGACTCTTCGCGGGCGAGGTCGCCGGGACCGTTGCGTTCGGCGAGGACCAATTCGTGCGTGCGGTGCAGCACGCGCACATCTCCATAACTCACTGCTCGGGGGAGCAAACCGAGGACGGCTTCTGCGATGTCGCGCATCACCGGATCACCCACGACGCGCTGAACTGAGTGGACAACTCGAAGACCTCCGAGGGGATGGGGGACTGTCCGGGACATCGGCTTCGGACACTTCGACGGTAGCACTCGCTACAGGTGATCACAATGGATGTTGTATCCACTACGAGACTTGGCGGCGACCACGGAGCGTTGCTTGTAGCGTTCGCTACCGACGGGTCGGGGTCGGGAAAGTGCCCGTAGCACAAGGCGGATCGGAAGGCTGCCGATACTCGACGAGAACGGCTATTGACGTGCGCTGTAGCAGATCCTACAGTACATCAAACCTTTGAGACGGAGACCACACCAAATCGACGTCCACTGCCGATTGGCGGTTCGCCGCGGCTCAGGGAGAAAAGATGATCACAGAATTGATCACCACTCGCTGAGTGCCGACTTTTGGACGGAGTGAGCCTGCGCAACGCAGGTTTACTCCGGAAATACGCGTGTGTCAAACGCAGGTAACAACTGCGGGGCCGAATTTGCCCTGCGCTGGTTTCGATTCGGATTTGCGGCCGGGACTGCCCGGCTCGCCTCAGTTTGCCCGAGGAGCTCACGATGTCTCCCATCCTCAAGCTGTGCAAGTCGTTACGCCTGACCGGTGCGCTGCTGACCGCGGCGGCGCTGGTGGTCGGCTGCGGGACCGCCGGCGGCGTCGGTAGCGGCGACCCCTCGTCTGCCGGGCAGGCACCTTCCGTGGTCGCCGCCGACGTGAACAACGCCGAGTGCGGCAAGCAGACCCGGGTCATCAAGCACGACCTGGGAACCACCACCGTCTCCGGCGCCCCGCACCGGATCGCCGTGCTCGAGCTGTCGTTCATCGACGCGATCGTGAACCTCGGACTCCGGCCGGTGGGGGTGGCGGACGACAACAATCCGGGTGTCCTCATTCCTGCGTTGCGCGACAAGGTCGGGAAGTACACACCGCTCGGTCTGCGAGCATCGCCGAATCTCCAGGTGATCACCTCGCTGAAACCGGACCTCATCATCGCCGATTCGCAGGAGCACTCCGCGATCTACTCCCAGCTGTCGAAGATCGCACCGACGATCGCGGTGAGCAGCGATTCGGCCGGCTACCAGGAGACGATCAACAGCGAGAAGCTCATCGCCGAGGCAGCCGGCAAATGCGATCAGATGAAGACCGTGCTCGACCACCACACCCAGGTCATGAATCAGCTCAAGGCGAAGATCCCACCCGGCGACACCCGCAAGATCCTCTTCGCCATCGGGACCGAAACCGGCGTCACCGGTTACACCCCGCGGGGCTTCGCGCCCGGGGTGCTGTCCGCGCTCGGGCTCGCTTCCCCCTTGCCGGACAAGGGAGACGACTTCCATGTGTCGGTGAGCCTCGAGACGCTGGTATCACTGAAGCCGGACGTGATCATCGTGGCACCCCACCCGGGAAAACTGCTGATCGACCAGTGGAAGACGACGGCGCTGTGGGACACCATCCCGGCGGTGCGGAAGAACGCCGTCTTCATGGTCAACCAGAACCTGTGGTCCCGCGCGCGCGGGCTGATCGCCGCCGAGCAAATCGCTGCCGAGGCGGTCCAGAAGCTGGCCGGTGCCTCATGACCGCGCGGGTCGAGCAAGTGGGCAAGCCCGCCGCGACGGCCGAGGTCGGGCGGCGGCTGAAGCGCCGCCACGTGGCGGCCGTGGCGGTGATCGTCTTCGGAATCCTCGTGATCGGCGTGCTGTGGGCGCTGTCCCTCGGCAGCCAGCCGATCCCGTGGTCGACGGTGTTGCGGTCGTTGTTCGCCGGCGACAGCCCGGAGGAGGCGATCGTCCGGGTCGTCCGGATGCCGAGAGTTCTCCTGGCGGTTCTCGTGGGCGCGAACCTGGCTGTCTCGGGCGCGCTGATGCAGGGCATCACGACGAACCCGCTCGCTGCGCCGGACATCATGGGGGTGAACTCCGGCGCCGCGGTCGTCGTGGTCGCGGCGACCACAATGGTCCCTTCGCTTCTCGGCGCGCCCTCCGTCGTGCTGGCCTTCGTCGGTGCCGCCGCAGCGGGCATCGCGGTGATGGTGCTGGCCGGAATGGGGGCCGGGCGAGTGAGCCCGGTCCGGCTGACGTTGGCGGGCGTCACGGCGAGCACGTTGCTCGTCTCGCTGACGCAGGTGCTGGTGATCTTCCACGAGAACGACGCTCAGCGTGTCCTGTTCTGGCTGGTCGGTGGGGTGAACTTCGCCAACTGGGATTCGGTGCGCACCGTCTTGCCGTGGACCGTGCTGGGGCTCGCGGCGGCCATGGCGATGGCCCGGGCGATGAACCTGCTGGCGCTGGGTGAGGACATGGCTCGTGGGCTCGGCCAGAACGTTGAACGCACCCGGGCCATCGGCGCCGGCGTCGTGATCGTGCTGTCCGGCGCCTCGGTGGCGGTCGCGGGGCCGATCGCGTTTGTCGGCCTGATCGTGCCGCACATCGTGCGACGGTTCGTCGGGTCGAGTTATGCGATGGTGCTCCCGCTGTGCGTGGTCCTGGGAGCCGCGCTGACCGTGTTCGCCGACATCGCCTCGCGGTTCATCAACCCGCCGTACGAAGTGCCGAGCGGCGTCGTGTCGGCGTTGATCGGCGCCCCGATCTTCATCTACCTCGCTCGTCGGCAGAAGGCGGCACTGTGACTGTTAACGCTGCGTCCGCGCGGCCGGTGCGCTCGGCATCGGCGACCGTGCGCAATCCTCGTGTCCTGATCGGCGGCATGGCCGGACTCGCCGTGGTGGCGAGCGTCGCCAGCCTGGCGATCGGAGCCACGCCGATCTCGATGTCCCAGGTGTTCGCAGCGCTCGTGGGCGACCGCAGCAGCGACGCCGCCGGCATCGTCCTCGACTTCCAGTTGCCCCGCGTGCTGCTGTGCTGGCTGGTCGGCATCGGCCTCGCTGTCTCGGGCGGGGTGATGCAGGGAGTGGTTCGCAATCCGTTGGCCGCGCCGGACATCATCGGCGTCACGAAGGGTGCCGGCGTCGCGGGGATGGTGCTCTCACTGACGTTCCCCACGATGTCCGCGGCGCTGGTGCCACCGGTAGCGTTTGTCGGGGGACTGGTCGGTGCCGGCCTGGTGTACCTGTTCGCCTACCGCCGGGGCGCGTCGCCGGTGCGGCTCGCGTTGGTCGGCATCGCGGTGAGCGCGGTGTTCGAATCGGTCATCAGGTTCCTGCTCACCAAGTATCCGCTCGACGTGAACTCCTCGCTGATCTGGCTCACCGGCAGCCTCTTCGGGCGCAGCATGAACTCCGTCGGACTCGCCGCGCCGTGGATCCTCGTGCTCGTGCCGATCGTGCTCGTGCTGGCTCGCCGGCTTGACGTGCTCGGGCTCGGCGACGACATGGCCGCGGGCCTCGGAGAGCCGGTCGAGCGGACCCGGAGGCTCCTCCTGCTGCTGGGAGTCGCGCTCGCCAGCGCCTGCGTCGCCGTGTCGGGAACCATCGGTTTCGTCGGCTTGATCGCACCGCACATCGCCCGTCGGCTCGTCGGCGGGCGCAACTTCACTTCCTTGCTGGCCGCCGCGATGGTCGGAGTGCTCCTGATGATCGTCGCCGACTCGATCGGCCGCGGGATCGCCGCGCCGCTGGAGATTCCCGCCGGACTCGTGACGGCCGTCATCGGCGGGCCGTACTTCCTCTATCTGCTCGTCAAGCTCGGAAAGTAGGAGAACTGTGATGCGGCTTCAGACGCAGAGCGTCGACCTGGCGTACGCGGACCGCACGATCGCGGAGAACCTCTCGTTGCAGATCCCGGACGGGCAGGTCAGTGTCCTGATCGGACCGAACGGATGCGGGAAGAGCACGGCGATGCGGGCGCTCGCCCGGCTGTTGCCTCCGAAATCGGGGCAGGTGGTCCTCGACGGCAAGTCGATCCACCAGATGCCGACGAAGGAGGTGGCGCGGAAGCTGGCGATCCTCCCGCAGGTACTGACGGCTCCGGAAGGCATCTCGATCGAGGACCTCGTGTGGTTCGGCCGGCACCCGCACCGGACGTCGTTGAAGGTGCCGACTGAGAAGGACCGCGAGGCGGTGGAATGGGCGTTGGCCGTCACCCGCGTCGCTGACATCCGCGATGCGCACGTCGATCAGCTCTCCGGCGGGCAGCGCCAGCGGGTGTGGATCGCGGTCTGCCTCGCGCAGGAAACCGAGATCCTGCTGCTCGACGAACCCACCACCTACCTCGACGTCGCCTACCAGCTCGAGGTGCTCGACCTCCTGGCCGACCTCAACCACGACCACGGCACGACGGTCGCGATGGTCCTTCACGACTTCAACATGGCCGCGGAGTACGCCGACCACGTGTTCGTGATGCGCGACGGCACGCTCATCACCGAAGGCCCGCCCCGGGACGTGTTCACCCAGAGCCTCATCCAGGATGTGTTCGGTGTTGAGTCACATGTCATGGATCATCCGGTGAGCGGCAAGCCGATGTGCATCCCGGTGCGCAGCGAGCGCGCGTCGCGGCCGGCGCCGGGCCGAGCTGTGGTCCACGGCACGTGCTGATCGCAGACCACGCGGGGAGGGCGAGGTCGCTACGCGCGCCGGGATCCGTTGCGGCGGCGGGGCGGCTTCGGCTCAGCCGGAGGGTCGCTCTCCCCGCGTAGTTCTCCGCGCAGCCGGTTCATCAGCGCCATCGCCAGCAGGGCCGGCTCCCGCTCGCGGGCGGCGATCGCGAGAATCAACGCGTCGAACAGCGCCAGTGTCGTAGCCTGCACGCTGAAGAGCTGCGAGTTCCCGATCGGTGTGGTCAGGGTCAGCGACACGCGGTCGGCCAACGCCTCGGCGAGCATGTCGGTGACGAGGATGACCCGAGCGCCGACTTCGTGGGCGTGCGTGAGGGCAACGTCGATCTCGGTCGAGACGACCTGGTGCGCGACCACGATGACCACATCGTTTTCGTTGAGGCTGAGGAGCTCGTCGGCCAGAAGGAAACCCGACGTCATCGCGGAGCGCGCCCGAAGCCGCAGACGCACCAGCCGCAGGGCGAGGTAGCTGCCCAGCACGCCGAGGCCGCCGTAGCCGAGTACCACGATCTCCCGGGCTTCGCCGATGAGCTTGACCGCGGCCGCAAAGCTGTCGGGGCGGATCGTGCGCCGCGCGTCCTCGAGCAGTTCGATGCTTTCAGTGAGCACCCGTGATAGCACGGCTTCCGGGTCGTCACCCAGTTCATCGAGGCTGCGGCCGAGCCGACCCACAGGGGTGAGCCGGTCTTTCACCGTCTGCTGGAGGATCTTCTTGAGCGCGGGAAGTCCGTGGTAGCCCAGGGCCTTGACCGTGCGGATGACCGTGGCGTCGCTGGTCTCGGTGGCCCGCCCCAGGGCGTCAGCCGACGCGAACGCGACTTCGTCAGGGTGGTCGGCGAGGTAGCGCGCGACGCGCCGCTCGGAGGCGCTGAGAGCGTCTTGCCGGGCCACAACCCGCTCGTCCAGGGACGCCGGGACGTCCTTCGGCCGCTTCGTAGCGGACATAACGAGTCGCGCCCCCTTTCTGTAACGATGCCTACGCCAGGTTACCGCACGAGGAACCCGAATCCGTTGAATGGGCAGTGAACCAGGCAGAGAAAGGGTTGGGCGCGCGCATTCGGTTAACCTGGGCACATGCCAGCGCAGCGCAGTACGGAGGACCGGGATCCCGCCGATGGGCCGTGGCTCATGCTGATCTACCGGGTGCCGAGTCAGCCTTCTCGTGCCCGAGTGGCTGTGTGGCGTGATCTGAAGCGGATGGGCGGGTTCTACGTGCAGCAGGCGGTGTGCGTGCTGCCTGACCAGGGTGATCTGCGCGCCGGCCTCGAGAAGGTGCGCAAGCGGATCGACGAACTCGACGGCTCCAGCATCTTCCTCACGCTGACCGAGGTCGACGATGACGTTCGGGAGCAGTTCGTCAACGGCTTCCGTGCCCAGTCCGAAAAGGACTACGCGGAGATCGTGGAGGAGTGTGAGACCAAGTTCTTCAAGGAAATCGAGTTCGAGCGGTTCCGCGCGAACTTCACCTTCGAGGAAGCCGACGAGATCCGGCAGGATCTGGAGAAGCTCCGGCGGTGGCTGGACCGGGTGGAGGACCGCGACTGGATGAAGGCCGAGGGGCGTGAGCTCGCGCGCGCGAAGGTCGCCGAATGCGAACAACTGCTCGAGCAGTTCGAGGCCGACGTCTACGAACGCACGGTGTCCGATCAGGACTGAAAGCGCAAAATGCTGCAGTGCAGCCGGGTGCCCTGCGTTCACCCGGCTGCACTGCAGCCCCTAGCTCCCCTAGGGCTTTGTTTTAGGCCGGACGTCGATGACCAGGCTGATCGCGAACCCCGCCACGATCAGCACCGCACCGAGGACGGCCAGGCCTGCGTCGCCGAACAGCTGCCCGCCGACCGCGCCGAGCAGGATTGCCAGCGCGATCACGACCGCGACGGCGATCTTCCAGTCGTCGCCGACGATGAAGTCATACCAGAACTTTCCGAAGGCCTTCAGGAATTTCATTTCGCGACCTCGTGGGGAGTGGTGACGGCGGGGGAGGGGGAGCGCGGGGTTCGCAGGGCCGAGACGAAGATCCGGCTCAGCAGGAACCACACGACCAGGAGACCGATGATCGCGAGATCGCTACCGGGCCACTGCAGGCTTTCGTGTCCGCCGCGGAAGATGCCGATCCCTTCGACCGCCCAGTAGGTGCCGAACGAGGCAAGCAGCAGGCCGACACCGTACTTCAGGAGATTCTCGTTGATCATCGACAGCGGTCGCTTGAGCGCCACGGCCAGCGCGAGCACGATGACCACCGCGGCGACTGCGCCGAGGCTGGCGGCGGGGATGTTGTTCGCGTTCAGGCCGAAGGTGATCACGATGAAGACCACCTCCATGCCTTCGAGGAAGACTCCCTTGAACGACACCATGAACCCGAACATGTCAAGGCCGCCGCGTGCCGAGCCGGCAGCCTTGGCAGCCGCGACTTCATCCGCATAGATCGCGTCTTCGTCGTGCACCGCCTTGCGCCCCGAGGAGCGCAGGATCGCCTTGCGAAGCCACTGCAGCCCGAAGATCAGCAACAGACCGCCGATCGCCAGCTGGAGCGCGGATTCCGGCAACCACGTCGCCAGCGCGTAGCCGGCGGCCAAGGTGACGACGGCCAGCAGGGCGAGAGCTGCGGCCGTACCAGCCATCGCCGAGCGCCAGTTCCGGGTGAAGCCCATCGCCATCACGATGGTCGTGGCTTCGACCATCTCCACGAAACACGCGACGAAGGTCGCGATCATTAGCCCCCAGGTTGCCGCATTCACACGGCTCTCCTTCCGATGTCGGGTCGAGCTGCGAGATGTAACAGATGTTTCAATCAGACGTTAGTTACACCTTCGAGTGGTTGTCAACGGGTTCCGATGTGGTGTTCGGCTGCGGGCTCGAGCTGGCCCATCGATGACTCTTGGCCGGGGCGGTTGTGGTCAGGACTGTCCACAGTGGTCGGATACCACCGTGGCTGTCAGGCCGGATCGGTGCTGTTGGGAATGCTACAGTGTCTGCCAGAGACTGTAGCAACTACTACCCGACTGGACGAGTGCGATTCAGCCGACGCCGGGCGTTCCTCTGCCGGGGCTGGCTCGAGAACCAGACGTGGTCTCGGATTCGGGTCTGGGATCCGTCGAATCCGGAGGTCGGCGCGGCGCCGTCACTGGCCCTTGATTGAGCCGGATACCTGTCCGGCCGCGACGTTCCCGGGGGTGGTTCGCCAGTGCTCAGGAAGTAGGTGGCGTACATCCCGGAGATGTCTTGGGTGCGGCTGGGTGACCCTCGCCGGCGGTGGGTGTCGCCCTCGTGACGCGCACGCGAGGCTTAAGTCTTGCTGTGAGCTCAGCGCTCATGCGGATACTCCACGTGCGGCAAGAGCGGAATGAGTGTCGCACTCGGGCCGGTCGCGTTCGTTCGTGCGGGGCACTGCCGGTTCAGTGGTCCTGGCCGTACCGGAGTTCGTCGCGCAACCGGTTCATCAGCGCCATGGCGTGCAGTGCCGGCTCCTGCTCCTGCGCTGCGATCGCCAGGGTGAGCGCCTCGAACAGGGCGAGTGTGGTGGTCTGCATCTTGTACATCTGCGAGCTACCGGAAGGAGTGGCGAGCACGATCGTCACCCGGTCGCGCAGGGCTTCTCCCAAGGTGTCCGTGACCAGGAGAACCTTCGCGCCCACTTCTCGTGCGTGGTCCAGCGCGACGTCGATTTCCACGGTGATCTTCTCGTGCACAACGAGAACGACGACGTCGCGGTCGGTGAGCCTGAGTAGATCGTCGGCGAGGAGGAAACCCGACGTCAGGGCATCGCGAGCGCGGTAGCCGAGGCGGGTGAGCCGGAGCGTCAGGTACCGCCCGAGCATGCCCAGCGCACCCGTGCCCATCACCACCACTTCGCGCGCCGTAGTGAGCGCGTTCACTGCGGCGGCGAACTGGTCGGGACGAATCGAGCGCTGGGCCTCCCGCAGGAGGTGGATGCTCTCGGCGAACACCTTCGACAGCAGGTCGTCGGGGTCGGAGCCCACGACGTCCACGCGGCGGCCCAGCCGTCCGGCCGGGGTGAGGTGTTCGCGTACCTGTTCCTGCAGGATCCGCTTGAGGGCCGGAAGCCCTGTGTAGCCCAGGGCTTTGACAGTGCGGATCACCGTGGCGTCACTGGTTTCTGTGGCCCGGCCGAGTGCTTCCGCCGAGGTGAACGCCACTTCGTCTGGATGGCGCGCGAGGTAGTGTGCGACCTTGAGCTCGGTGGCGGTCAGGTCCTCGTGGCGAGCGGCAACCCGTTCCTCGAGAGATCCTGGGGGGTCCGTAGTGGTCATGACGATCCGCCCTCGTGTGCTCAATCCTATCCACAGTGGACAGTCTTCGGACGTGACGCGGACTGGGCAGTAGAGATCACTACGCCATCCGATCATGTCTGCAGCGTTCACTACAGCTTAGTATCGGACGCAGGGAAGTCAACGGTCAGAACTTTCGACGGCGGTTGTAGCGCTACCTGCACTGTCGCCACAGGATCGATCTGTATCGTTGCGCAGCCCTCTGCGGCGGGCTGCGCCCGTCCCCGCGGCAACACGAGGTTGACGTGAGCCGAGTTGGTCGGCGACGGCTGAGAAGAAGGCCTACTAACCGCTAGTGACGTCGCGTGTTGCGACAGCCGCGTTCCTGCGTCAGTGGTGAACTGGTTGGTCGCGCTGGTGTAAGCGGTCGGCGGCGGATGGCGCCGGTCGTGTCTCTTGATCCGTTCAGTGGCGGCGCCGATCACATTGGCCGGGGGAGGGCTGTGAAAGGGGGAGTCGTCGGCGCCGGGCATGTCATCAGCCAACCGCACCGATGGGATAAATCAGGCACGCCTGGTGTTGATTGCTATCGAGTCGGCCGCTGACTGCGACGCGCGCATGCGGCCTTGCAACCGGTCAGCACAATGGGGTCAATGGATCAGGTTCCTCCGCAGCCCCGATTTTGCCTACGATGGTGGGAAAGCTGGCTCCGTGATGGGTTGCGGCGGGTGTGAAGGAGCGTGGCATGGTCGGTCTCAGCCTGGATCACCTGCTGGTGCTGCTCGGCGCCGCACTGTTCATCCTCGGCCCCGAGCGGCTGCCCGAGACCGCCCGTTGGCTCGCGCGGACCATCCACACGATCCGTGGCTTCGCCGCGGGCGCCCAGGATCAGCTCCGCGCCGAGCTCGGCCCGGAGTTCCAACAGCTGCGCAAACCACTCCAGGAATTGCAAACGCTGCGCACGTTCGACCCGAAGACTGCCCTCGGGCGTTACCTGCTCGACGAAGCATTCACCGGACCACCGTCAACTGCTGCCACCGCCACCTCGCCCAGGGACCCGGTCACCACCGCCAGAACACCGCTGAAGCCGGGTGAACGGCCCCCGGTTGACCCGGACGCCACCTGATTTCAGCCGCTACCGCGGACCGGCGCCGCTTCGCCCGCGCTCCAAACCCGGCACGCCGCTCCGTGCGGCTCACAGGGCAACCAGCTGCGCCGTGCGCCCGGGCGTACGCACCGAGGTTCGGTGCCAGGCACTGAATCCGGTTTCGGACTCCGCAGTCATGAACGAGAGGATCGATCCACCGTGACATCAATTCCCAGGACAACGGCGCCCCTCAGCACCTGTCGGACCCGAACCTCCGTCCGCCCAGGGCCGGAAAGGAACACTCCACGCCAGTCCCGAACCATATTGGGGAGGTTGCTCCGAGCGGCGCAAGTTAGCGTGCGGGCGGGTTGTCGAACAGCTCCTGGATGGTGTCGGACCGGTTCACGACGTCGGTGGCCACCAGGCTGAGCTTGCGGCTGTGCGAGCGCGCGAAGCGCCGCAGCACGGCGAACGCCTCGTCCATCGCGAGGCCGAGACTGTTGGCGATGAAGCCCTTCGCCTGTTCGATCACCACGCGGCTGCTCAACGCGGTCTGCAATTGTTCGACCAGCACCTCATGCCGCTGGATCGTGCGCGCTTGCAGCAGGCCGATCGTGGCGACGTCGACCATGCCGCGCGCGACCCGTACGTCCTCGGGCGCGAGTTCGCCCGGCCCTGTGGAGAACAGGTTGAGGGCGCCGATGACTTCGGACCGCAGGCACATGGGGAAGGCGTGCACTGCGCGAAAGCCCTGGTCGATCGCGGTCGTCGCGAACGATGGCCAGGTCTCGGCATCGCAGTTGAGGTCGGCGACTGTCACGGCGTGCCGGAGGCGGAAAGCGTCGAGGCAGGGGCCCTCGTCGTATTGGTGCTCGACGAGCTCCAGCAATCGCACCTGCTCACTGGAGCTGGCGACGAGGCGCAGCTGCCCTTGGTTGTCAACGACCAATAGACCTGCAGCGTCGACAGGCAGCAGCTCGACGCTGCGCGCCGCGAGCAGGTGCAGGAAGTCGATGACGTCGAAGTCATCCGTCAGCGTGTCCGCCAGCTCGACGAATGTGTCGACAAGGCGTCCGTCCATCACCCGAACCATCTCCCGCCACAACACCACGCGCGAACTTCAGTGGGTTCCCCTGCGTAGAACTCAAACCGTACCGCCGCCAGGCAGATCGAGGTTTCCATCGGCCGCACCACGAATACCGACTTGCCGGAGTGCTCGCCGGCGCGCCGTGGGGACGATCCCAACGCGGGGAGGTCGTGTGCGTGATAGCCGTACACACCGAAGGCCGGGCCTGTGGGCACCGGCGCGCCTGGCGTGAGCCCAATTCCGCCGGGCCATCCGCGGCGGGAAGATCGCAGGTCATCAGTCTGACCAGGTGGCTCGCGAACCCAGGCAGACCGGCGTGGGCCGCGGCGCACGGCTCGACAAACCTGAGGTGGCGCATCGTCGCGCTCTCCGGGGACGCCGCGAAAGGCTCGGCGTCGACGTCTTGGCGCCACGCGACAAGTAGCCGCATCAGCATCTCGTCGATCGAGTCCTCGTTGGGCACACCATCAAGTCGTCGCTGGTCCCGCGGTTGTTACCGCAGCCGGGCCGCGTGCGCGGCCGGTGATCATTTCGTAACGCCGACCCCGCTTGGTGATGAACACCATTTGGCGGATGCTGCACGGCTCAATCTGGCCAGTTCGTCATGGCTGCTCATGGCCGGGGAGAACTGCTGGATCATGTCTATCGAGGCCGACATGCCTGGCGTCCTCGTGCCCAGCAATCTCGACGAGCATGCCCCATAGGTGGTGGCTAAGGATCTTGGCCTGGACCTTCTGGCCAGACACGAGTGTCAGGCTTTTCGGGCTTCGCCAGGCTGGCGCCCTCATCCCCCTTCGGCCTGGCATCTCGGTGCGCGAAGGTGATGACTTCGGTCACCGGTCCCGGGACTTTGCAGCTCAGGCGCTGCCCCCGCGCAAGCCGCCGTTGTCGGTCAACCACCTGTTGGTCAACGACCACTACGTCGGGGTCGACTGGCGAAAGTCTCCGCGCAGCACAGGCGAGGTCCTCGACGCGATGCGCGAAGTCTTGCGTGAAATGGCGGCCACGCACCTCAGCGATGAGGAGATCCGTCGAGCAAAACGGCGGCCCCGCAAGCCGCGGTTCACCGGGTACGAAGAGCGACTGCAGCAGTCGCGCGAGCGTTCGCGCCCGGCGGGCCCTCTCGAAGTCGCGCAACGTCTGTACGCCGCCGATTCAGTCCGGCTTCCTCCGGCGCCCGAAACGCTGTAGCACCTCACATCCGCGCCGTCCCCGAGAGCGGCTGAGCGGTGCAGCTCGCGCTCGGGGGGCAGTGCATCCGGCGGGATACGGGGTTGCCGCTTACTCCGGAGAACGCGTGGAGTGGCGGAGTAGTGCGGCGAACCCGTCGGGGAGGTCGATCCGCTCGTCCATCACCACCACGTCGGCCCCCACGGCCACCGCCGCGAACGGCAAGGCCTCGTCGGCCCGGTGCCGGGTGGGGGCCGGGGCACCGAGCGCTGCCAGCCGGGATTCGGTTACTCCGAGCTGAGCGGGCTCGGGACCGGTCAGCACCTCGAGGTCACCCGGGGCGCCGACCAGCAGGGTCGCCACGTTCGCCTCGGCCAGCGCGCCGGTGACCCCCTCCAGCCCGCACACGGCGCGTCCGGACCGACGACCGAGTTCGGCCCGGACGCGCTCGGCGAGGTCGTCCAGCTCGGCGAGGTGCCTGGTGCCGATCAGCTCGTGGATCCGCTCGTCGAGTTCGGCTCGGTTGGCGCCCGGTGCGCGACCGCCGGCGTCTGTCTCTGCGGTGATCTCGCGGACCGCTGCCGGCAGCAGGTCCTGCAGCTCGGCTCGCGACTGGACCTCACCGGCCAGCACGACGAGCCGGGCGCCGGTGCGTTCGACGGTCTTGGTGACGTGCGCGGCGACGTCCTCGAGGTTGTGCCGCACGGTCTCTTCGATGCGGTGCTGCAGATCGCGATGATCCACGCCGCCCGTGCGTGCCTTGTGCACCTCGTCGTCGCGGCCCTGAACGGTTTCCTCGCGCGTGGTGCCGTCGGTGTGGTGCACCTCGACGTTCGCGCCGACGCGGTCCACGAGTACCACGAGGTATTCGGGGGCGTCTGCACTGTGGGTGATCACGGGCAGGAAGTACGGCAGATCCGAGTACCTGACTTCCTGGGTGGCGGGTGGGGCCGCGAGCCGGTGGTCGGCGACGACCTCACCGTGCGCGGCGATCACGCTCCGCCCGGCCCGGCCGACCGGGGGTGTGCCGGCCTCGACAGTGCGCAGGATCGCCGCCACGCTCGGTGCGTCGGCGCCCTGCTCGGTCAGCGCGGCCTCGATCTCCCTGAGCCGCAGCCGAAGCAGTTTCGCGGCGTCCGCGGTGTCGTGCGATTCGTCGAAGTGCACCGACACGAACGGCCCGGTGGTGGTGGTCAACGGGCGCAGACCAGTCGTGTCCACAGGGACTCCTCTCACTTCCTCGACGGTGATCCGCTTGAGCTGCTCGAACGAAGCGCGCGGGGGAATCGGCGGAACCTTTGCGTCGCAGCGTACGTCCGGGACAGTCGGCACGTCAGCGTCCAGCGTCGTGGCTCAGGTAGGGCCGAGTCGCTGACGGGGCGATTCTGCCGAGCCCCATGCCGCCCGCAAAGTCTGCACACGGGACCTCCGGCAGAGTCCGCGACGGCTCGAACTTCGGTGCGTCGCCCCTCGGTCCCGAGCTCACCGTGGCGCGCGATGGTGACGGGAAGCCTCGCTTCGGCACCGTCGGAGAACGCCGACGCGGCCGGACCAACCCGATCTTTGCTCCGACGACCTCTGCCTGAAAATATTGCCGGCCAGGCCCCCCCACGAGATTCCAGCGCGCGGGACCCGGCTCACCGCGAGCCGCCGTACCCCCGCACCGACCGACGGTAAAGTGTTCCTCCGGGCGGACAGCCCGAACGGGAACGACGTACGCCGCGGCCGTGAGCTGGTCGGCAACTGACACGGGGGTGTGCGATGGCTGAGCGTCCGATTCTGGTGCTGGCCGCCACCGGCGGGCAGGGGCGTGCCGTCACCGCGGCGCTCCTGGACCGCGGTGCCGAGGTGCGGGCGCTGGTGCGTGATCCCGCCGGCCCGGGTGCACAGGCTCTGAGCCGGCGCGGTGTCGAGGTGGTTTCCGGCTTGCTGGAGGACGCCGTTTCCCTCACCGGCGCCATGCGCGGCGTGGCAGGCGTGTTCGCGTTGACCACGCCGTTCGAGTCGGGGGTGGAGGCCGAGGTAGCCCAAGGGCGGGCGATTCTCGCGGCCGTGCGCGAGGCGGACGTGCCGCACCTCGTGTTCAGCTCGGTCGCCGGTGCCGCTCAGCGGACCGGGGTCCCGCATTTCGACAGCAAAGCGATCGTGGAGTCCGAGGTCCGTGCGAGCGGGGTCCCTTACACGATCCTGGGGCCCACGTACTTCTTCGACAACGCTCTGGGTGATCAGGAACGGATTCTCGCGGGATCACTCGACCTCCCGTTGCCGAGTGACCGGCCGCTGCAGCAACTCGCGCGCTCCGATCATGGCGCATTCGCGGCCGAGGTGCTGGTAAACGCCGGGAAGTATGCGGGCCGGCGAATCGAGCTCGCCAGCGACGCCCCTACACCGGCGGAGATGTCGCGCTCGCTGAGCGACGCCGTCGGCCTCGAGGTGCGCCACCACCGGTATCCCGTCGAGTCCATCGGCAACCCGGACATGCACGCGATGTGGGAGTTCCTCAACGGACCGGGCTACCAGGTGGACATCACCGCGCTGCACGCCACCCATCCGGAGATCGGGTGGACTTCCTTCGCCACCTGGGCTCAGCAGGTCTTCGCCTCCGGATCGTGACCGCCGCGCCTGCCTCGGCCGGACCTCGGCCGGGCACCCGGAAGCATTTCAACGCAACCGTTTCCCGCGTTACCGGGCGTTAAACTCGCCCGATGAGCGAACGCGTCGAGGTCACCCGCACGGGCCCGATGGAGTACCGGGCGGTCGTGCAGGACGGGCTGGACACCACGCAGCACCGGATCACCATGTCGCACGCGGTGCTCGACGACCTGCTGATCCCCGACCTCGACACGCATTGCGTGGCGAGGGAGACGGTCAAGTACCTGCTCGACCGCGAACCGGGGGACGAAATCCCGGAGGAGATCGACCTGGACCAGCTGAGCAACCACGACAAGAGCTTCCTGACCGAGCTCAAGGCGCGGCTCACGAACTAGGTGTATTCGGCCACGAGGTCGGACACCCCAGCCGGGTGCTCCACGCCTCGACTCGACGTCGTCATCACCCGGCCACAGCGGCGGTGCTGATCCTCACGGCGCGAGGACGCCGAGCCGGTCGGCCGCCGCAATCACCTCACCGAGCGACTCGAGCCACGGGTCCACGTCGTCGGCCTGCAGGCCTTCGTTGAGCCCGAGGCCCTGGGCGGTGCAGAAGTACACCTGGGTCGCACCGCTCTCGCGGGCGGCCGCGAGGTCTTCGGCGATCTGCCGGGGCGATCCGCCGAGGAACGGTCGGCCTTCTCCGATCGGTTCACGGGTGATCGGGACCGGCCAGGGCACCTGGTTGACCACCGCGAGATCCTTGGGGTCGCGGCCGGCCTCCCGGGCGGCGTCGTGGAATGCGGACACGGTGTCGCGCAGGTCCTGTGCCGAGGAGGCGACCGGGATCAGGCCGTCCGCGATCCGGCCGGCGCGCTTGACGGCGGCTGGCGCGAACGCGGCCATCAGTACCGGAAGGTGGGCCTGGACCGGCTTGGGGTTCACCTCCGACGGCGCGATCCGGTAGAACTCGCCCTCGTGGCCGACCGGGTCCGGGCCCCACACCGCGCGCATCGCCGCGATGAATTCCTCCGTGCGGGCGCCCTTGCGGCTGCTCGGCACGTTCGCCGTGTCGAACTCGTGCTGCTGCCAGCCCTGTCCCAGACCGGCGATCGCCCGCCCGCCGCTGAGCTGGTCCAGCGTCGCGAACCGGCGCGCGAGCACCACCGGTACGTGCATCGGCGCCACCATCACCGCGCTGCCCAGCTTGATCCGCTCGGTCGCGGCGGCGACATAGCTCAGTGTCTCCAGCGGCTCGTACGTCGAGCGGTAGAACTCCGGCACCATGCCGATTTCCTTCGACCCGTACAGCTCGACCTTCTCGAGCGGGCGAAGTAGACGCTCGAACGTCCACAAGGCGGCGTAACCGAGCCGTTCGGCTTCCCGGGCGACCTTGACGATCGTCTCCGGCGAGGTCTGCGGCCCGGCAACGGGCAGTGCGAGACCGAGTTCCATGGGTCCTCCAACGCGTGAATCCAGTACTTCTTGTATATTAGAAGCTGTGTCCAATATAGTAGATCCATTGGTGGCGCAGATCGCAACTCGCGTCCGCGCCGAACGGGAGCAGCGGCAGTGGACCCTGGCGAAGGTCGCGGATGCCTCCGGCGTGTCCCGCGCGATGATCAACCGGATCGAGCGCGCCGAGAGCTGCCCCACCGCGATCGTCCTCAGCAAGCTGGCGGTGGCCTTCCAGCTCAGGATCTCCGACTTGCTGACCCCCGCCGGAGACTCCGCCGATGCCGCACCGGACAGCGGCCGGGAGCAGGTCACGGGGGTGCGCCGAATGGCCGACGCCACGGAGTGGCGTGATCCCGTCACCGGATATCGCCGGCGGCAGATCACCGGGCCACGCTTCCCCGCGGACATCGCCGAGATCCGCCTGCCACCTGGGGC
>NZ_JBEXHL010000044.1:0-70920 GCF_040607795.1 Amycolatopsis sp. NPDC005232
GCTCTCTCACGATCATGGGACTTCGACAATCACATGATCAACAGAGACCGTGCCCGCCCTACAACCAGGCCCAAAGACTTTGCCGGAACCCTGCCGGGGAGGGCGGGGCGTGTCTTCCCCGGCCGATGCCCACAACCGGCTCTCCGCCATCCCGGCTCACGGCGACTCAAACTGAGAGTCAAACCTGGTCGCCGCCCTCTCCCCACCATTCGTTAGCCTCTGTGTTCGGCGAAAACCCGTCGACGAACCCGTGAACCCGTGGGCTAAGGAGAGCAGTCGCAGTGCTCCGCACTCATCAAGCCGGCACCCTGCGTGCCGAGCAGGCCGGTCAGACCGTCACCCTCACCGGCTGGGTGGCGCGGCGGCGCGATCACGGCGGAGTCATCTTCATCGACCTCCGCGACGCCAGCGGGGTCGCCCAGGTGGTCTTCCGCGAGGGCGAGATGGCCGAGCGCGCGCACGCGCTGCGGTCGGAGTTCTGCGTGAAGATCGTCGGCGAGGTGTCGAAGCGGCCCGAGGGCAACGCGAACGCCGAGATCCCCACGGGCGAGATCGAGGTCCTCGTGACCGAGCTCGTGGTGCTGTCCGAGGCCGCGCCGCTGCCGTTCCCGATCGACGACCGCGTGGACGTCGGCGAAGAGGTGCGCCTGAAGTACCGCTACCTCGACCTGCGCCGCAGCGGCCCGGCGGCCGCGATGCGCCTGCGCAGCCAGGTCAGCCGTGCCGCGCGCGCCGTGCTCGACGAGCAGGACTTCGTCGAGGTCGAGACGCCGACGATGACCCGATCCACCCCCGAGGGTGCCCGCGACTTCCTCGTGCCGGCGCGCCTCAAGCCCGGTTCCTGGTACGCGCTGCCGCAGTCGCCGCAGCTGTTCAAACAGCTGCTCATGGTCGGTGGCCTCGAGCGCTACTACCAGATCGCGCGCTGCTACCGCGACGAAGACTTCCGCGCCGACCGCCAGCCGGAGTTCACGCAGCTCGACATCGAGATGAGCTTCGTCGACCAGGACGACGTGATCAAGCTCGGCGAGGACATCGTGTCCGCGCTGTGGAAGCTGATCGGCCACGAGATCCCGCGGCCGATCCCGCGCATCACCTACCACGAGGCCATGGCCAAGTACGGCTCCGACAAGCCGGACCTGCGCTTCGACCTCGAGATCACCGACATGACGGAGTTCTTCGCCGACACTCCGTTCCGCGTGTTCCAGGCGCCCTACGTCGGCGCGGTCGTGATGGCCGGCGGCGCCGACCAGCCGCGCCGCCAGCTCGACGCGTGGCAGGAATGGGCCAAGCAGCGCGGCGCCCGCGGCCTCGCCTACATCCTCGTGAACGAGGACGGCACGCTCGGCGGCCCGGTCGCGAAGAACCTGTCGGAAACCGAGCGCGAGAACGTGGCCAAGGCCGCCGGCGCGAAGGCCGGCGACTGCATCTTCTTCGCCGCCGGCAAGACCGCCACGACCCAGGGGCTGCTCGGCGCCGCGCGCGACGAGATCGGCAAGCGCCTCGGCCTCATCGACGAGGACGCCTGGTCGTTCGTGTGGGTCGTCGACGCGCCGCTGTTCGCGCCGGTCGAGGACATCGGCGACGACGTGGCCGTCGGCTCGGGCAAGTGGACCGCCGTGCACCACGCCTTCACCTCGCCCACGCCGGAGTGGGTCGACAAGTTCGAACAGGACCCGGGCGCCGCCCTGGCCTACGCCTACGACATCGTCTGCAACGGCAACGAGATCGGCGGCGGCTCGATCCGTATCCACCGCGGCGACGTGCAGCGGCGCGTGTTCGCGCTGATGGGCCTCGGCGAGGAGGAAGCGCAGGAGAAGTTCGGCTTCCTGCTCGACGCGTTCGCCTTCGGCCCGCCGCCCCACGGCGGCATCGCGTTCGGCTGGGACCGCATCGTGATGCTGCTGGCGAAGGCCGACTCGCTGCGCGACGTCATCGCCTTCCCCAAGACCGGCGGCGGCTACGACCCGCTCACGGCCGCGCCCGCGCCCATCACTGCGCAGCAGCGCAAGGAAGCCGGCATCGACGCCAAGCCCCAGGCCGCCAAGTCCGAGGGCGCCAAGTCCGAGAACGCCAAGTCCGAGAGCGGCAAGTCTCAGGCCGCCGAGCCCCAGAACGCGAAACCGGCACAGCCCCAGGGCTGATGCTCCACCTCAGGGCCTTGTGCCCGCCGGAGCGGACCCCCGAGGTGCTCGCCTACCTGCGAGCACACTCCGGGACCGCACACCTCGTGGTGCACCACGGGGCCGCCCTCGTGCCCGAGGGCGACCTCGTGGAGGCCGATGTCGCCCGTGAAGCCGCGGGCGACATCGTCGACGCGCTGTGCGCGCTGCACCTCGACCGCACCGGCGGGATCACGCTCGAGAACCTGGACACCGCGGTGTCGGACGCGGCCGACGCCGCCGAGGAAGCCGCGCCCGGCGAGGGTGCCGACGCGATGATGTGGCAGGAGCTGCTCGGCCGCACAGGCGAGGAGTCGCGCTGGACCGTCACGTTCCAGGCGTTCCTCGCGATCGCCTGCCTGCTCGCGGCCACCGGCGTGATCACCGACTCGCCGATCACGGTCGTCGGCGCCATGGTGGTCGGCCCCGAGTTCGGCCCGCTGGCCGCCGTCGCCGTGGGACTGGTCCTGCGGCGCTGGGACCTCGTCCGCCGGGCAGTGATCGCGCTGGCCGTGGGGTTCCCGGTGGCCATGGTGATCACGGGCGTGGCGGTGTTGCTGGGGAGCGTGTCCGGGTTCTTCGACCCGGCGAGCATCGTCGACAACTACAACGTCGACTTCGTCTACCAGGTCGGCGCGGCGTCGTTCGTGGTCGCGCTGCTCGCCGGAGCTGCCGGGATGCTCGCGATGACGTCGGCGAAATCCGCCGCGCTGGTCGGGGTGTTCATCTCCGTGACCACCGTGCCGGCGGCCGGCTACGTGATGGTCGCGGCGGTCGCCGGACGCTGGGACCGCGCGGGATATTCGCTGCTGCAGCTGCTCGTCAACCTGCTCGGGATCGTGCTCGCTGCGGCCATTGTGCTGATACTTCGACGGCGCAAGCAACGTTCCGGCGCCCTGTTACGTCCGCTTTCACGCGGGTGATGAACTACGCGTCGGTTCGCGTGTTCTCGCCCGGATCACTGTGGTCATGGTTGCTCAGTCACGAGTAGGGTCGGTGCCAATGACAGTCGACACCTCCTCCGCCGGCGACGCAGGCGTCGGGGCAGGAGCCGGGCAGGATGCTGTCGCCGCGGCGGTCGCGGCGGGCGAAGCGGTGCTCTCGCGTCGCTTCGGCAGCGCGATCACCCTGGTGTCACCGGAAGGACTCGAGGGCAGCGGACCGGCCACGGTCGTGCGGGCCCGGGTCGTGTCGTCGTCGTTCGCGCTGCCGCGCACGCTGGTCATCAAGCACTACCCCGACCCGCCCGAGCCCGGTGACGCCGACCCGTTCGCGCAGGAAGCCGTGAGCTACCAGCTCTTCACGGCGTTGTCGCCCGACGAGCGCATGTGCCCTGAGCTGCTTGCCCACGACGGTCGCCACCGCGTGCTCGTGATCGAGGACCTCGGCCGTGCGCCGACGTTGCAGGACAAGCTCGCCTCGCGCGATTCGCGCGCGGCCGAGCGCGCGCTGCTGTCGTGGGCTCGCTCGCTCGGGCGCCTGCACGCGAGCACCGCCAGCCGCGAAGCCGACTTCAACGCGCTGCTGCGCCGCCTCGGCGGCCCGGTGCGCAACCAGGACGCGGGTCTCGCCGACCTCACCGCGGAGGTGCCGCCGATGCTGGCGGACCTGCTCGACGTGGTGGTCGCCGAGCCGGTCCACGACCGCGTCGCCCAGGCGGCCGCGCAGGCGCGCTCGGCGTCGTTCCGCGCGTTCAGCCCCGTGGACCTGAGCCCCGACAACAACCTCGTGACCGGCTCCGGGGTGCGGTTCCTCGACTTCGAACGCGGCCGTGTGCGGACGGCCCTGGTCGACGCCGCGTACCTGCGCCTGCCGTTCGCCTCCTGCGAAGACGCGCTGGCCCTGCCCGCGGGCATGAGCGAGGCGATGATCGCGGCCTGGCGCGCCGAGGTCGTGTCCGTGTGGCCCTCGTTCGCCGACGACGAGGAGCTCGCCGCGCACCTCACGATCAGCGAGCTGCTCATGGTCTGGCTCATCACGCGCGAGACGCTGCCCAAGCTCGACCTCAGCCGCCACGCCACGCCCGTGAGCCGCGAGGCGGCGCTGGTCACGTGGTGGCGCGAGCTGGCCAAGCACGCGGGTTACGCGCGCCTCACCGACATCGCCGAGCACGCCCAGCGCGTGGCGGCGGCGCTCGGCGCGCGGCTGGGACCGCACGCGGACCTCGCGTTCTACCCCGCGTTCCGCTAGCCCGCCACCACCATCACCGGCGGCACACGGGGCTGGGTCGAACTACCCGGATCTGCTCACCGAGCCGCCTGACCATGCGATCGGGACTCCCGCGGCGGTTGGGGCTGGCCCGATTTATCCGGAAGATCCCGGTCCGCGCGGGTGAACACGGGAAACCGGCAATCCCGACCCCGCCGGGCGGACAGGACATGCCAAGAGTTTCAGCCCCCGTCCATGCCGCGTTACCTGGTCATCACCGCAGGTGAGTTTCGGTGCCGGATGGTCTTCTGCGTGACCGTGATCAGCGTCGAAGTCACCCGCTTCCCCGAACCCGCCGATCCCGCGCCGCAGCGGCAGACCACCGACGCCGCGCCGGCCGACCAGCCGCGCCGCGCGCGTCGGCTGGCCATGCTGGGGGACTCCACCGCTGTGGGTCTGGGCGATCCGCTGCCGAACCGAGGCGGCTGGCGCGGGGTGGGGCCGCTGGTCGCCGCCGCACTCGGGGTGGACGAGGACGGGTACCTCAACCCGTCGTTCGAAGGCGCGCGGATGAAGGACGTGCTGACCCAGCAGATGCCGGCGGTGCTGGAGTTCCGGCCCGAGGTCGCGCTGCTCGTGGTCGGCATGAACGACACGCTGCGGCCCGATTTCGACGCCGAGCAGATCTCCGCCGACCTCACCGAGCTCATCCGCACGCTCGCCGCCCACGGCACGCTGCTGGTGCCGGTGCGCTTCCACGACCACGGCAAGGTGTTCCGCCTCCCGCCGTCGATCAAGCGTGCGCTCAGCGCCCGCGTCGCGGAGCTCAACGAGGTCATCGACGCGGTCGTGGCCGCCGAAGGCGTGCCGTGCCTGGATCTCGACGCGATGCCCGGCGCCTACGACCTGCCGTCGTGGAGTGTCGACCGGCTGCACCCGTCGGAGCTGGGCCACCGGATGCTGGCGCTCGGCTTCACCGCACTGCTGGCCGAAGCCGGGTTCGCGGTGCCGGAACCGGTGAGCCTGACCTGCTCGGGCGGCGTCCAGCCGAGCACCGCGAGCCACGTCGTGTGGCTCGTCGCGCGGGGCGTGCCGTGGCTGTGGCGCCGCGGGCGCGAGTTCCTGCCCTACGCGGTGGCGATCATGTGGCGGTCGTTCCGCGAGCGCGTGGACTGAACACGCGCAACGCTTCCGCGTCCGACACCGGGTTGCGCACGAAGTAGTCCGCCCATTCTTCGATGTCGGCGTACCCCGAGCCAGCCAGCACGTCGCACGCTTTCGCGGTGTCGTAAGGGGTTCGGCGCAGCTGCACGCCGGGTCCGAGCAGGGCCCAATGCGCACCCGTTGTGCCGTACGGCATTCCGACGCTGCCGGGGTTGACGATCCGCATGCGGTCCGCGAGCCGCACGAACGGCATGTGCGTGTGCCCGCACACCACGGTTTCCGCCGTGACGCCGCCGAGCACCTCCGCCCAGCGGGACAGCGGGCTGTCGACGAGGGCGACTTCCTCGTCGTCGCGTGGGGTCGCGTGGCAGAACAGCACCTCGCCGAGCCCGTCGACGTCGAGGGTGACGGTCAGCGGCAGTGCGGCGAGCAGCTCGACCTGGTCCGGGCGCAGCTGAGCCGCGGCCCACGGCGCGATCGGGTCGGGGATCTGCGTGGTGCCACCGCCGGCCAGTGACACGAGTTCGCGGTCGGCGTTGCCGCGCACCCACACCGCGCGTTCGCCGAGCGCCCCGAGCCGGTCGAGCGTCTGCCGCGGCAGGGGACCGGCGGCGTGATCGCCGCACAGCACGACCACGTCGGCCGCCGCGACGTCCGGCTCCGCGAGCACGGCGTCGAGCGCGGGCAGCACTCCGTGGATGTCCGAAAGCACGGCGACCGAGGAGACCATCACCTCAGTCTGCCCGCCGGGACGCCGCCGGCGAGCGGTGTTCGCCGGCGGCGCAACGGTTCAGAGGCGCCGATTGTCAAACGCTCAGCGGCAGCTTCGTCACGCCCGTCATCGCCGGGTTGGGCTGGAACGCCGGCGGCTCACCGGGAATCGTGCGCAGCGAGGGGTAGCGGTCGAGCAGGATGTTCAGCGCCGTGCGGCCTTCGAGCCGCGCTAGCGGCGCGCCGATGCAGAAGTGGATGCCGCGCCCGAATGCCAGGTGCGCGTGGGCGATGTCCTCGCGCGTCGGATCGAACGAGTCCGGCTCGGCGAACACGCGCGGGTCGCGGTTGGCCGCGGCCACCCAGATCATGAGCATCTGGTCCGCCGGGATCGTGGTGCCGGCGACTTCCACCTCGCGGTTGGTCACGCGCGCCACGGCCCCGAACGGCGACAGGTAGCGCAGCGACTCCTCGATCACCGGCGCCAGCAGCGATCGGTCCGCCCGCACGCGCTCGTCCCACGCGGGGAACGCGTCGAGGCACAGCACGGTGTTGCCCAGCAGCATCGTGGTGGTGATGTGCCCGGCCAGCAGCAGCACCTGGGCGAAGTTCACGATCTCCGAACGCGTGAGCCGTTCTCCGTCGACCTCCGCCTCGACGAGCTTGGTGAGCAGGTCTTCGCGCGGGTTGCGGCGGCGCTCGTCCGCGTGCTCGCCGAGGTAGCCGGTGAACTTGCGGCTCACGGCAAGCTGTTCCTGCAGCCGCTTCTGCTGTTCCTCGGAGTCGTCGGTGAGCGAGAACTGCTCTGGGCTCTCGAACAGCCGGTCCACCCACTCGCGGAACAGGTGGCGGTCGCTCGCCGGCACGCCGAGCAGCTCGGCGATCACGATCACCGGCAGCGGGTAGGCGAGGTCGGCGACGAGCTCGAGGTGGTCGCGCCCGGCGGCCTCGTCGAGCAGCTCGTGGGTCAGCTCGGCGATCCGCGGCTCGAGGTCGGCCACCACCTTCGGCGTGAAGGCGCGGCTCACGAGCTTGCGCATCTTGTTGTGCAGCGGGGGATCCAGCTGCAGCAGGTTACCGGCCGAGAGCTCCTTGGTGTCGCCGAGGGTCTTCTCGGGCAGCAGCCGCGCGGTGTCGGAGGAGAACGTGGCCGGGTCGGACAGGATGGCGTGGGCCTCCGGGTGGCCGTAGACGTTCCACGTGCCCAGCTCGGGCTTGAACTCCACGGCGTTTTCGGGACGGTGGCCCCGCAGCCAGAACTGTTCCTTGTGGATGGTCCAGGCTTCGGGAAGTGCGGTGCTCATGGTGCGACAGCCCCAATCTGTCTTCAACTACGGGCCGGGATCAGCCGGCGCCGGTGGTGGGTTTCCCCGGGTAGATCACCGCGCGGGCGGCCGAGGCGTAGGCCTCGAACACCGTGCGGAGCTCGTCGGCCGCCTTCTCGACCGTGCCCGGGTCAGGTTCGCCCGGCGGTTCGAAGGCGGCGCGGATCACGCGGGCCAGCGCGTCGGCCCTGGCCTCGAGCGGCGTGTCCGCGAACTCGGGATTGATGTTGCCGTAAAGGTAAAAACCGCTGGAGGCGGCGCCGAGCGCGAAACGCACGTCCGGGATGTCGCCGCGCAGCAGGCCGCTGCCGAGGAACAGCTCGAAGGTGCGCTCGACCGCCTCCGCGGCCTCCCGCTGGGTCTCGGCCGCACTGATCGCGTAGTCGCCGAGCAGCTCCGTGTCGTTCGCGAGCATCGCCGAAAGCAGCGGGTCTCGCGTCGTGAGCAGGAACGTCGAGCGGAAGTAGCGGTGCGGCACGACCGTGTGCGGGTCGGCACGCAGTTCGGCCACCGACGCTTCGAGCAGCCGAACCGAGGCTCGCATGAGCAATGCGCCGAACAGTGCGTCCTTGGTGCGCCAGTGCAGGTAGACGGTGCCCTTGCCGATGCCGGCGCGACGCGCGATGTCCTCGATCGTGACCTTGCGCGAGCCCCAGCGCACCAGCAGCTCGGCGGCCGCGTCGAGAATCCGGTCCGCGCGGTCGCGGTTCGGCTCGTCCGGCACCATTCGTCTCCCTTGATCATTGACCCCGTGACCGGATTTGCTCATCTGGTCACGAGGTCAACGGTAGCGCGGGTACGCGGGCCGGGCAAGCGGAGTTGTCGGGGTGGTCGGTTAACGTCAACGGTGTGGCACAGGACGAACTCTTCACGGTGAACCCCGACCTGGGGCCGCCGCCGGAACCGACGCGAGCTGGCTCGTCGGCCGAACCGCAGGCCGACCCGGCGAGCTCGCCGCTGGCCGTGCGGATGCGGCCGCGCACGCTCGAGGAGGTGGTCGGGCAGCAGCACCTGCTGCGCGAGGGCGCGCCGTTGCGCCGCCTCGTGGAGGGGGCCGCGCCGGCGTCCGTGCTGCTCTACGGTCCGCCGGGCACGGGCAAGACCACGCTGGCGAACCTCGTCTCGATCGCGACCGGCCGCCGGTTCGTCGCGATGTCCGCGCTGTCGGCGGGCGTCAAGGAGGTGCGCGGCGTCATCGAGGAGGCGCGGCGGCGCCGGCAGTACAACGCCGAGAACACCGTGCTGTTCATCGACGAGGTGCACCGCTTCTCCAAGACGCAGCAGGACGCGTTGCTGGGCGCGGTCGAGGACCGCACGGTGCTGCTGGTGGCCGCGACGACCGAGAACCCGTCGTTCTCCGTCGTGTCACCGCTGCTGTCTCGGTCGCTGGTGCTTCAGCTGCGGCCGCTGACCGACGAGGACATCGTGAAGCTGCTCGACCGCGCGCTGACCGACGAACGCGGCCTGGGCGGCTCGCTCAGGTTGACCGACGAGGCGCGCGACCACCTCGTGCGCCTGGCCGGCGGCGACGCGCGCCGTGCTCTGACGGCGTTGGAGGCCGCCGCCGACGCCGCGTCGGCCACCGAGGCCAAGACGATCGACCTCGCCACCGTCGAGTCCACTGTGGACAAGGCAGCGGTGCGCTACGACCGCGACGGCGACCAGCACTACGACGTGATCAGCGCGTTCATCAAGTCCATCCGCGGCTCCGACGTCGACGCCGCGCTGCACTACCTGGCCCGCATGATCGAGGCGGGGGAGGACCCGCGCTTCCTCGCGCGGCGGCTCGTGGTCCACGCGAGCGAGGACGTCGGCCTGGCCGATCCGACCGCACTGCAGGCGGCGGTGGCGGCCGCCCACGCCGTCCAGTTCATCGGCATGCCCGAAGGCCGCCTCGCCCTCGCGCAGGCCACGATCCACCTCGCCACGGCGCCGAAGTCCAACGCCGTGGTCACCGCCATCGACGCCGCCCTGGCCGACGTCCGCGCCGGCCTGGCCGGCACCGTGCCCCCGCCCCTGCGCGACGGCCACTACGCGGGCGCCAAGAAGCTCGGCAACGCGCAGGGCTACCGCTACCCGCACAACGTCCCGGAAGGCGTCCTGGCCCAGCAATACCCGCCGGACGAACTCGTCGGCCGCGACTACTACGAACCCACCCAGCGCGGCGGCGAACGCCCCCTGGCCGAGCGCGTGCCCCGCCTGCGCCGCACCATCCGCGACGAGCGGCAGTAGGGCTCACTCGGTCCGGATTGAGTCGGGCCGCATGGTGGTGCGCAGGGCGGGCAGCGCACTGACCTCGGTACGCCCGCCGCGGCGAGCAGGGCCAGCGGGCGGCGGCGTTCGCGCACCTGTTCCAACGCGAGCACCAGCATGCTGACCCCGGCCAGCAGCAAGGTGAACAGCGACGCCGCGTCGAGTCCACTGCGGACGGTCGCGAACGACTTCTGGTCGGTGGTGAGCAGGTCGCCGGTGCTGTCGGACACGAAGGCCTGCCAGGTCAGATCGCCGACGGCGTTGGCGATCTGCTCGGTCGCGCCGGGGTGGCCGGGGGCGATCCTCACCCACGCTTCGGCGCCGACGTCGGCGGGCACGGTCAGGTTCGCCGCCGCGGCCGGGGTGAGCACCACGTCGCCGGGGTACGGGCCTCGTGAAACCCGTTGTGCGGCAGGCAAAAGACCGACCGGTACGAGATAAGTGCCAAGCGGGTGCGCACCCGTGTCGTGGGCACCGACCAACGTCAGCACAGAGTCGGGCCGGACCTGACTCGGAGACCCCGGCAGGAAGCCGTCGCCATCGGTGCACCGGGGCACTTCGAGCGCCCGCTGGATCGTCGCGCACGACGCGACCGTGATCGTGCGGCGGTCCAACGGTCGCGTCGGGTCCGCGCCGATCGCGCTCACCCGTTTCGCGAGGCCCACCTGCGCGGCCGCCGCCACCCCGGCCAGCGAGGCCGCGACGCGGTCGGCGCCCGCGACGGTGGTGTCGATGGTGACCCAGTCATCGGACTGAACAGCACTCGACGGGGCGTACTGCCCGGCCGTCGACAACAGCACCAGCTGCAGCGTGATCGACCCGGCGAGCACGACCGCGACACCGCTGACCACCCGAGCCGGGGTGCCGCTGTCGAGCTGCAGCCGCCGGACGGCCAGCTGCCACGACGGCGCGCCGCCGCGCAGCCGCCCGACGGTGCGTTCCAGCAGCCACGGCAGGATCGCCGGCACGCCGGCCAGCGGTGCCGCCGCCCCCGTCGCGACGATCGCGATCCACGAAGCCGTGCCCGGATCACCGCTCGGCGAAAGGACGAGCAGCAGCCCGATGCCCACCACGATCGGCACGACCCGCCACCGCGCCCGCCTTCGCACGGGTTTGCTGTCGCGGACCACGCCGAGCGGTTCGACGATCGTGCGGCGCATCGAGAACAGCACCGTGCCGACGGCCAGCGCCGGCATCAGCACCACGATCAGCACCGTGAGCCAGGGCGACGGCACGACGTCACTCGTGAACGCGCTCCAGCCCAGCAGGTCGACGCGTGTCAGCTGCCGCAGGCCGAGGAACGCGAGCGTCCCCAGCACGAGCCCGCGCGCGCTTGCGCCGGGTCAGCTCGCGCATCACGCGCAGGTGCTCGGCGCGCTGCACGTCGAGCACGTCGGCGGCGTCGCGGCCGGACAGCAGCGCGAGCACGACCTTCGTGTAGAGGATGTTCTGCAGGTGCGCGACCGGCTCTTCCGGCGTGCGCAGCCACGTCTCGATGTCGGTGATCCCCGCGTCGGTGATCGTGTAGCGCTTGCGGTCCGGCCCGCCACCCGCCTCGACACCCGCGACTTCGACGAGCCCGTTTTTCAACAGTCGCGACAACGTCGAGTAGACCTGCCCGTAGCGCAGCGGCCGGTCCTGGCCGAACCGTTCGTCGTAGCTCCGCTTGAGGTCGTAGCCGTGGCGCGGGCCGGCCTCCAGCAGCCCGAGCAGAGCGTGACTGATCGACATGCCAGCGACTATACATGCCAGGTATACCCGCAGTGTATAGGTGAGTTTGCGCAGTTCACCGCACGTGGAGTGATCATCTGCCCCGCCAGGGCAGTGTTGGTTCCCCCTTCGATCCTGCTCGATGAAACTCCCGTGAACGTCGCCACGTTCTTCCGTATAACGGCGAGAGTGGGAATGTCCGGCCGTCAGGTCGGTTGATTCCCGGTGACGGAGGGGGTGGCGATGACGCTGTTGACGGTGTGGCCCGACGACCAGCCCGGGCACGTGCTGCTGAGGACCGAGGACCCGGGGACGATCACGGCCGAGCTGGCCCGCGTCGGGGTCGAGTTCGGCAGCTGGCCGGTGGACGGGCCGCTGCCCGGCGCCAGTGAGTCCGAAGTGCTCGCCCGTTTCCAGGACCGCATCGACTCGCGCACCACGGCCGTGGGTTATCACGCCGTCGACGTGCTGACGGGCGACTTCGGCGCGGCCGAACGCAGCCTGCCGCGCGACGAGGACCGGTTCTTCGTGACCGGCTCCGCCGTCTGGTACCTGCACGCGGGCCGTCAGGTCCACGCCGTGCTGTGCGAGCCCGGCGACCTGCTCGGCATCCCGGCGCACACCCGCCACTGGCACGACGGCGGCTCGAACCCCGGCCACGTGACCGTCCGCGTGCGCCACCCGGCGTCGGGCTCGGGGACGGCGTCGGCCGAGCCGTTGCGCGCCACCGGGTTCCCCGGCTTCGACGAGCTGGTGGCCGGGCGCGCGTCGACCTGGCCCGCGCTGAGCCATTGACGGCACTGACCCCGCCTGCGGGCCGGGGTACCGACGGGCACGATGGAGCCATGACCACTGTCGCCTTCCTGGGCACCGGAATCATGGGCCACCCGATGGCCGCCAACCTCGTCCGCGCCGGCGTCTCGCTGCGCGTGTGGAACCGCACGCGCGGCAAGGCCGAGCCGCTGGCCGCCGACGGCGCCACGGTCGCGGACACCCCGGCCGAGGCCGCGGCGGGCGCCGACGTGCTCGTCACGATGCTGTCCGACGGGCCCACGGTCGCCGAGGTCTTCGCCGCCGCGGAAGTCAAGGCCGGCACGGTCTGGCTGCAGATGAGCACGGTCGGCACGGAGTGGATCGCCACGCTGGCCGAGGCCGCCGAGAAGGCGGGTGTCGTGTTCGTCGACTGCCCGGTGATGGGCACGAAGGTCCCCGCCGAGCAGGCGCAGCTGCAGGTCCTGGCCGCCGGGCCGGACGACGTGCACGGGACCGCCGCGCTGATCTTCGACGCCGTCGGCTCGCGCACGCGCTGGCTGGGCACCGAGCCGGGCACCGCCACGCGGCTGAAGCTCGTGATGAACGCGTGGGTGCTCGCGCTGACCAACGGCACGGCCGAGAGCCTCGCGCTCGCCCGCGCTCTCGGCGTCGACCCGCAGCTGTTCTTCGACGTGATGGAGGGGACCGGCTTCGACGTGGGCTACGCGCGTATGAAGGGCCCGCTGATGCTCTCGGGCGACTACCCGACGAGCTTCCCCGCCGCGATGGCCGCCAAGGACGCGCGGCTCGTGGTGGAGGCCGCGGGAGACGCGGTCGACGTGGCCGGGGCCGCGGCGACGCTCGCCCACCTGCAGGTCGCCGTCGACGCGGGCCACGGCGAGGAGGACATGGCGGTGCTGTACCGGGCGGTCGCCAAACAGGACGACTGATCACCACCACCCGAACGCCGCGCCGGCTCGCCCGGTGGAGGTTCCGCACGGGGCACAACCGCAGGTCGGAACCGGTTCGGCTGCGCTGAGTGACCGACCGGCGGGGCGACACCGCCGAACGGCTGGCCAGGCGGTAACCTCACTGACACCGAAGACCCGTGCAACCCCGAGGAGGGCCCGTGTCGGCAGGGCAGATCGCCGCGCTGATCGCCGCAGGAGCATTCGTGGTGCTGGTCTTGCTGCTGGCGATCCCGCTGCTCAAGCTCGGCCGGACGCTGGACGAGGCGACGATCGCGATCCGCAAGGCCCATGAGAACACCGACCCGATCCTGCTGGGTGCCAACGAGACGATCACGCACGTGAACACCCAGCTCGAGCGCGTCGACGGGATCACCGCCAACGCGCAGGCCGTCACGGGCAACGTCTCGGCCCTGTCCTCGGTGTTCACCGCGACCCTCGGTGGCCCGCTCGTGAAGACCGCCGCGCTGTCCTACGGGATCAGCAAGGCGATCCGCGCGCGCCGCAAGAAGCAGGAAGCGAAGGCCCAGCGACCCGCTCGCCGGAGGAAGAAGTGAAGCGTCTGTTCTGGCTCGGCGTCGGCGTGCTCGCCGGCGTCGCGCTCACCCGCAAGGCCGGCGAGACGGTTCGTCAGGCCACGCCCTCGGGGTTAGCATCGAACCTGGGCGAGGCCGTGCGCGAGCTGGCCGGCGCCGTCGGTTCGTTCGGCGCCGAGGTGCGCGCCGGGATGAGCGAACGGGAGCAGGAGCTGCACGACATGGTCGAGGAACGGACCGGCTACATCGCGCCGCCGGGTGGCGCGGGCCGGCACGCCGCCGCGCGCCCGGTCCGGCGAGCTCGCCGGGCGGAAGGCTGACCTTCTCGCGTCCGCGAGCAGTGCCTTCCGCCGTCGCCGCCTCTCCCTTTTCCCGGTCCGATCTTCGCGCCGAGCGGTGCGCGGACCCCAGCCCGAGGACACACCCGTGGACACACACGAGATCACCGAACGATTCCTGCGCCATTACGAGGAGAAGGGGCACACCCGCGTGCCCAGCGCCTCGCTGATCCTCGACGATCCGAACCTGCTGTTCGTGAACGCCGGCATGGTGCAGTTCAAGCCGTACTTCCTCGGTGAGGCGCCGCCGCCGTACTCGCGCGCGACCAGCGTGCAGAAGTGCGTGCGCACGCCCGACATCGACGAGGTCGGCAAGACCACGCGGCACAACACGTTCTTCCAGATGGCGGGCAACTTCTCGTTCGGCGACTACTTCAAGGAAGGCGCCATCGAGCTGGCCTGGGAGCTGATCACCGGGCCGCAGTCCGAGGGCGGCTACGGGCTCGACCCCGACCGGATCTGGGCGACCGTGTTCGAGGACGACGCCGAAGCGGCGGGGCTGTGGCGCAAGCTCACCGACCTGCCGTCCGAGCGCATCCAGCGGCGCGGCATGGAGGACAACTTCTGGTCCATGGGCATCCCCGGCCCGTGCGGACCGAGCTCCGAGATCTACTACGACCGCGGCCCCGAGTACGGCCGCGAGGGCGGGCCCGTCGCGGACGAGGACCGCTACATCGAGATCTGGAACCTGGTGTTCATGCAGAACATCCGGGGCGAGGGCGCGGGCAAGAAGAGCTTCCCGATCCTCGGTGACCTGCCGGCGAAGAACATCGACACCGGCATGGGCGTCGAGCGTGTCGCGACGATCCTGCAAGGCGTCGAGAACGTGTACGAGACCGACCTCGTCCGCCCGGTGATCGGCCGCGCCGAAGAGTTCTCGGGCCGCCGCTACGGCGCCAACCACACCGACGACGTCCGCTTCCGCGTGATCGCCGACCACGCGCGCACCTGCGTGCTGCTGATCGGCGACGGCGTGACGCCGGGCAACGACGGCCGCGGCTACGTGCTGCGCCGGCTGCTGCGCCGTATCGTCCGCTCCACGCGCCTGCTGGGCGTGCAGGAGCCGGTGCTGCAGGCGTTCGCCGAGGTCGTGCGCGACACGATGGGCCCGACGTACGCGAACCTCGTCACGGACTTCGACCGCATCTCCGAGGTCGTGCGCGTGGAGGAGGAGGCGTTCCTCGCCACCCTCACCAGCGGTTCGCGCATCTTCGACCTCGCGGCGGCCGAGACGAAGAAGTCCGGCGGCGACCTCCTCGCGGGTGACAAGGCGTTCCAGCTGCACGACACCTACGGCTTCCCGATCGACCTCACTCTCGAGATGGCGGCCGAACAGGGCCTGACCGTCGACGAGGACGGGTTCCGCACGCTCATGGAAGAGCAGCGCACCCGGGCGAAGGCCGACGCGGCCCAGCGAAAGCACGGCCACGGCGACCTGTCGGAGTACCGCAAGCTGCTGGAGCGCAACGGCGAGACCGAGTTCCTCGGCTACACCGACCTACAGGCGTCCGCGAAGGTCGTCGGCCTGCTCGAAGACGGGCAGCCGGTGCGCAGCGTCGCCGCGGGCCACAAGGCCGAGCTGGTGCTCGACCGCACGCCGTTCTACGCCGAGAGCGGTGGCCAGGTCGCCGACATCGGCGTGCTGCTCGGCGACGGTGTGAAGATCAACGTGCTCGACGTGCAGAAGGTCGTGCCGGGTCTGTTCGTGCACCGCGTCGAGGTCGCCGAGGGCGAGGTCGGCATCGGCACCGAGCTCACCGGCTCGGTGGACGGCGCGCGGCGCCTGTCGATCGAGCGTTCGCACTCGGCGACGCACCTCGTGCACGCGGCCGTGCGCGGGGCGTACGGCAAGCGCGCGGCGCAGGCCGGTTCGCTCAACTCGCCGGGCCGGATGCGGTTCGACTTCACCACGCCCGCCTCGGTGTCGACCGACATCCTCACCGAGGTCGAGGAAGAGGTGAACGACTACCTGCAGACCGATGTCGAGGTGCAGAGCTACATCACCACCAAGGACAAGGCGCTCGAGCTGGGCGCGGTCGCGCTCTTCGGCGAGAAGTACGGCAACGACGTGCGGGTGGTCGACATGGGCGACTACTCGCGCGAGCTGTGCGGTGGCACGCACGTGGACCGCATCGGCCAGCTGGGCCTGGTGAAGCTCGTGGGCGACTCGTCGATCGGGTCGGGTGTGCACCGCGTCGAGGCGCTGGTGGGCCCGGACGCGCTCAAGCACGTGCGCAAGGAGCAGCTGCTCGTGTCGCAGCTGGCGAACACGTTCAAGGTGCCCACCGACCAGCTGCCCTCGCGCATCGAGGACGTGCTTTCGCGGCTGAAGAACGCGGAGAAGGAGATCGAGCAGCTGCGCACGCAGCAGGTGCTCGGCTCGGCGGGCGCGCTCGCCGACAAGGCGCAGGACGCCGGCGGTGTGTCGGTGGTCGCGGAGGTCGTGCCGGACGTCGACGGCAACGGGCTGCGGGCGCTCGCTTCCGACGTCCGGGGCCGGCTGGGCGACCGGCCCGGCGTGGTGGCGCTGTTCGCGCCGTCGGGCGACAAGGTGGCGTTCGTCGTCGCGACCACGGCCGCGGCGCGCGACCAGGGCATCGCGGCGGGCAAGCTCGTGCCGTCGTTCGCCGAGGCCATCGGTGGCCGCGGCGGCGGCAAGCCCGACATGGCGCAGGGTGGCGGCAGCAACCCGGCCGGCGCGCAGCAGGCCGTCGAGGCGCTGCGTGCGGCGGTCGCCGGCGTTGGCCGCTAGCTCGCGGCGGGGCCCGGATCGACCCGGTGAGTCCGATCCGGGCCGCGGCAGGCGGCTCGGCGTCGATGTCGGGTCTGTCCGGGTGGGGGTGGCGCTGAGCGATCCCGCCCCCATCCTCGCGAGCCCGCTCGTTACCCTCTCCCGTGATGCGAAGGACGACAGCGATCTGGACAAGCTTGCCGAACTCGTCACCGAACACGAGGTGGTCGAGGTGATCGTGGGCTTGCCGAAGACACTGGCGAACCGAACCGGACCCGCCGCGCAGATCGCGGTGGAGTACGCCGAGAAGCTGGCCACGCGGGTCGGCGACGTGCCGGTGCGCCTCGCCGACGAACGGTTGACGACGGTCACGGCGTCCCGAATGCTTTCCCAGCGGGGGGTCAAGGGACGCAAGCAGCGGGCGGTGGTCGACCAGGCCGCCGCCGTCGAGATCCTGCAGGCCTGGCTCGACGCCGCCGCCGCGCAGCGCGCCCGGAAAGGCGAGTCATGACCGAGCCCCGCGGTCCCGAGGACCAAGGCGGCCGCCGACGGTTGCGCGATCCCGGCACCCCACCGCCGGGCGGGCCGCGGCGAGCCCGGCGCACGCCGCCGCCGTCCGGCGCCCACGAGCAGCCGCCGCGTTCCCACCACGCCGCCCCCGAGCCGTACGACGAGGCCCCGCCGCCCCCACCGAGCGGCGGCCGACGGCGCCGTCGCGAGGCCTCGGACGAGGTGCCGCCTCCTCCGCAGGCCCCTCCGCCGGGCCCACCGCCCGCCACCGGCCGTCGCCGCCGTCGCGATCCCGCCGACGTGCCTCCGCCTGACTTCCCGCAGCCCTCGGGTGACCCTCGCCGAGGCGACCCGCCGCAGCCGTCCGGCGACCCGCGGGGTGCCGGTGAGATGCCGCCTCCGCCGCCAGGCCCGCCGCCCGCCGGGCCGCGCCGCCGTCGCCGCGCCGAGCCGGGCGACGTGCCTCCGGCACCGCCGCGCCGCCGTCCGCGCTCGGACACCGGCGACCTGCCGCTGCCCGGCGACCCCGGCCCTTCGCGCCCGGTCCGCCGTCCCGGCCCTCCGGAGGGCTCCATGCCGCCGGATCCACGTTTCGCCGGTCCGGTGGACGGTTCGATGCCGCCCGACCCGCGCTTTGCCGGTCCGGTGGACGGTTCGATGCCGCCCGACCCGCGCTTTGCCGGTCCGGTGGACGGTTCGATGCCGCCCGACCCGCGCTTTGCCGGTCCGGTGGACGGTTCGATGCCGCCCGACCCGCGCTTTGCCGGCCCGCCTGACGGCTCCATGCCGCCCGACCCGCGGCTCGGCAGGCCGGGTCCGTCGCCGAGGCGCAGGCCGCAGCCGGTCGAGCACCCGACCGACGTGATCCCGGCCGTGCCGGACTCGGCGCCGCAGGAGCGTGAGCAGCTCGACGACCTGTTCGGCGACGACGACTACGAAGACGAGTACCGCGAAGACGGCGAGTACGACCAGGCGTACGACGACGAGGAGTACGGCGAATACGAGGACGCCGAGTACGAAGACGAGGAGTACGCCGAAGAACCCGCGCCCGCCAAGAAAAAGAAGAAGCGCAAGCGCAGCAAGCGCGCGCTCGGCTGGGTCGCGGCGCTGCTGGTCCTCGTGGTCTTCGCCGGCGGCGCGTACTACGGCTACCAGAAGATCTTCGGCTACAACGACTTCGACGGCACCGGCGAAGGCAGCGCGCTCATCCAGGTCGAAGACGGCGACACCACGTCGGCGATCGGCGGCAAGCTGGTCGACGCGGGCGTCGTCGCGAGCACCTCGGCGTTCGTGAAGGCCGGCGCGGAGAACACCGCGCTGAGCCGGATCCAGCAGGGCTACTACCTGCTCAAGCAGCACATGTCCGGCGAGAGCGCGGTGTCTCTGATCACCTCGCCGGGCGCGCACGTCGGCCGGCTGGAGATCCGCCCGTACATGCAGCTCGACGACGTGAAGCAGCCCGGCGACAAGGTCGCGCCGGGTGTCTACTCGCTGATCTCCAAGGCCTCGTGCGCCGAGCTCGACGGCAAGAGCACCTGCGTCTCCACGGACGCGTTGCGCAAGACCGTCGCGGACGCCGACCTCAAGACGCTCGGCGTGCCCGACTGGGCGGTGGAACCCGCGCAGAAGGCCCTGAGCAAGGACAAGCGCATCGAAGGCCTGATCGCGCCGGGGCTCTACGACGTCAAACCGGGCTGGACCGCGTCGGAGCTGATCACGAACCTCGTCAAGCAGTCGGCCTCGGCCATCCAGGCCGCGGGGTTGAGTGCCCAGAGCACCGGGCCCAAGCAGACGCCGTACCAGACGCTGATCGTCGCGTCGCTCATCGAGCGCGAGGCGATCACCCCCGATTTCCCCAAGATCGCGCGGGTCATCTACAACCGGCTCGACCAGAGGATCAAACTCGGCTTCGACTCGACCGTGAACTACGTGGTCGACAAACCGACCCTGCTCACGAGCAAGGCGGATCGGGAAGCCCCGGGGCCGTACAACACGTATCTGAACTACGGCCTCCCGCCGACCCCGATCGGGGTGCCCAGCACCGACGCCATCAAGGCGGCGCTCGACCCGCCGGACGGCCACGAGCTGTACTTCGTAAAGTGCGAGAAGGACGGGCACTCCTGCTTCGCCACGACGCTGACCGACCACAACAAGAACATTGATCTGGCGCATTCCCGTGGCGTCTTCTGACAGGCCCCGCAAGGCCGCGGTGCTGGGCAAGCCGGTCGAGCACTCGCTTTCGCCGGTGCTGCACCGCGCGGCGTTCGACGCGCTCGGGCTCACGGGCTGGACGTATGAGCGCGTGGAGACCGGGGCCGACGAGCTGCCCGGGTTCGTCGACGGGCTCGGCCCCGAGTGGGTCGGCCTGTCGGTGACGATGCCGGGCAAGCGCCGGGCGCTCGACCACGCGGCCGAGGTCACGCCGCGCGCGGCGGCGGTCGGTGCGGCGAACACGCTGGTGCGCGTCGAGGGCGGCTGGCTCGCCGATTGCACCGACGTCGACGGCGTCACGGGCGCGCTGCGGGCCGCGGGTGGGTACACGCCTTCGCCGGGTGACCGGGCGGTGGTGCTCGGAGCCGGCGGGACGGCGGCGGCCGCGGTGGTCGGGCTCGCCGCGCTGGGCGTGGCGTCCGCGAGTCTCGTGGTGCGGGAACCGGCGCGGGCGGGGGAGACGCTCGACGCGGCCAAGAGTGCGGGCCTCGACGTCGAGGTGCTCCGGTGGTCCGAAGTGGACTTCCCGGCACTGGCGGCGCGCACGGCCGTGCTGGTGAACACCGTGCCGCCGGAGGCGGTGCTGGCTCACGTCTCCGCGCTCGCGGGCGTGCCCAGCGTGCTGGACGTGATCTACCACCCGTGGCCGACGCCGCTGGCCGAAGCCGTCGCCGCTCGCGGTGGCCGGCTGGCGACGGGGCTGGACATGTTGCTGCACCAGGCGTTCGGCCAGGCGGAGCACTTCACGGGCCGGCCCGCGCCGCGTGAACAGATGCGCGCTGCCCTGCGGGCGGCGACCGGGGACATCCTGCCGCTGCCGATTTCCTGAGGCGCGCCGGCTGCCGAGTCGCTAGCCTGGCCGACTGCCCATTCGCCGTTGATCAGGGGGGATCCATGCCGTCCACGAGCCAGCAGGCACACACCGACGACGAAATCCGCGAGTCCTGGGTCGACGAGCCGCCGCGCCTCGACACCACGGTGACGCTCGCCGAGTACGACTCACAGTGGCCGGTGTTGTTCGAACGCGAAGATGAGCGAATCCGCACAGCTCTAGGGGAGAACGTGGTGCTGCTCGAACACGTCGGGTCCACTTCGGTCCCTGGCCTCGCCGCCAAACCGATCATCGACATCCTGCTGGAAGTCCCGGACTCCGACGACGAGGACGCCTACGTGCCGGCGCTCGAAGCCGCGGGCTACCGGCTCGTGATCCGCGAGCCGGACTGGGAGAAGCACCGCTGCTTCACCGGGACCGACCCGAAGGTCAACCTCCACGTCCACTCCCCGGGCAACGGCCAGACCGAGCGATACCTGCTCTTCCGTGATCGGATGCGCACACATCCTGAGGAGCTGGCGACATACCTTGCGAAGAAACGCACACTGGCTGCGAAAACCTGGACGTACATCCAGCACTACGCGGACGCGAAGAGTGAGGTCATCGACGAGATCGTCGGCCGCGCCCGCGCCGCACGGCTCGAAACGGCGCAGTACGACGGGTTCAGCCAGGCCTACGCCGAGCACGCGGCGAAAAGCGTCACGAACGCGCTGTACGACCGCCCGGCGATCGTGGAGCTGGCCGGTGACGTGACCGGCAAGCGGGTGCTCGACGTCGGGTGCGCGGCCGGTCACCTGAGCGCGTTGCTCGCCGGTCGTGGCGCCGACGTGCTGGGTGTCGACGTGAGCGAAGGTCTGATCTCGTTGGCGCGCAGGGAGTTCGGTGGCCTGGCGACGTTCGAGGTCGCCGACATCGCGAAGCCACTGTCCCTTGAGGACGGTTCGATCGACGTCATCACGGCGTCCCTTGTCCTCCACTACCTGGCGGATTTCGGACCGACGTTGTGCGAATTCCACCGCGTGTTGCGCCCGGGCGGACAGCTCGTGTTCTCGGTGCACCACCCCGGTGAGGACTGGCACTGGTTCGAGCGCGAGAACTACTTCGAGACCGAGCTGCTCGACGACGAGTTCCTGCTCGGTTCCTACCGTCAGGCGGTGCAGTTCTACCGTCGGCCGCTCAGCTGGACGTTCGACGCGGTGCGCGACGCGGGGTTCACCGTCGACCGGCTGGTGGAACCGATGCCCGTGGCCGAGGCCGACGCGGCCGACCCGCGGATCGCAGAGGGGCTGCGGACGAAGCCGCGGTTCCTGTACTTCCGTTGTGTGGCAGGAGAAGCATGATCCTTGAATGCCGTGCGGTGCTGTTCGACGTCGACGGGGTGCTGGTGGACTCCACGGCTTCGGGCGAGCGGTCGTGGACGCGGTGGGAGCGAGAGTACGGGCTGGACCCGGCCGTCGTGCTCGACGGGGTGCACGGCCGCCGGTCCACGGAGACGGTGCGGATGCATCTGCCCGAAGCCCAGGCCGACGAAGGCCTGCGCCGGATCGACGAGCTGGAGATCGGCGACGCCGGCACCACCGTCGCGATCCCCGGCGCGGCCGAGCTGCTCGCGAGCGTGGCGGGGAACTGGGCCGTGGTCACCTCGGCGTCGCGGCCGTTGCTCGAAGCCCGGCTCGCCGCCGCGGGCCCGCCGCTCGCGCCCGTGGTCATGACCGCCGCCGACGTGTCGCGGGGCAAACCGGACCCCGAGGGCTATCTGCTCGGGGCGCGGCGGATCGGCGTGCCGATCGGCGAGTGCGCGATCTTCGAGGACAGCGGCAACGGCCTGGCCGCCGCGGTGGCGGCCGGCCCCGCCGCCGTGGTGGGCGTGGGCCGCGGCGCGCTGGACTCGCCCGCCGCGCCCGTGGTCCAGGACCTGGCCGGAATCCGCTGGACCGGCGCCGGCTTGCGGGTGGACGCAGTTCTGCGCGCGTGAGCGGACTACGGTGGGGCGCATGAAGATCGCGATCCTCGACGACTACCAGAACGTCGCGCTCAGCTACGCCGACTGGGACTCCCTCGGTGCCGACATCGAGGTCATCACCGAGGCCTTCACCGGCCCCGACGACGTGGTCCGGAAGCTGGCCGGCTTCGACGTCGCCGTGGCGATGCGCGAGCGCACGCGGTTTCCCGCGGAGGTGCTCGACCGACTGCCGGATTTGCGCCTGTTGGTGAGCACCGGCCGTCGCAACGCGGCGATCGATGTCGCGGCGGCGAAGCGCAACGGGGTCGTCGTGTCGGCGACGGGGTACCTCGGCCCGCCGACGCTGGAGCACACGTGGGCGTTGATCCTGGCCGCGGCGCGGAACCTGCCGGCGGATGTGCGGTCCATGCAGGAAGGTGGGTGGCAGGTCGGCGTCGGGACCGTGTTGAGCGGGAAGACGCTGGGCCTGCTCGGTTTGGGGCGCCTGGGGAGTGCTTCGGCGAAGATCGGGCAGGCGTTCGGGATGGAGACGATCGCGTGGAGCCCGAATCTGACGCCCGAGAAGGCCGCGGAGCACGGGGTGACGGCTGTCGGCAAGGACGAGCTGTTCGAGCGTAGCGATGTGTTGTCGGTGCACGTGGTGCTCTCCGACCGTAGCCGCGGGTTGGTCGGGGCCGCGGAGCTGGCGCGGATGAAGCCGACGGCGTTGCTGGTGAACACGTCTCGCGGGCCGATCGTGGATGAGGCTGCGTTGGTGGATGCCTTGCGCTCGCGGCAGATTGCCGCGGCGGCATTGGATGTGTATGACGTGGAGCCGCTGCCAGCCGATCATCCGGTTCGTGGTCTCGACAACGTCATTCTGACGCCGCACGTCGGATATGTGAGCCGGGAGACGTACGAGATCTTCTATCGGGATGCGGTGGAGGATATTGCGGCTTTTCAGGCTGGGGAACCGATTCGCGTCATGGAGTGAGGTTTTCGGTTCGTCGCAGGAGCGGCTCGCGCTGGGTGAGCACCCCGAAGCTGGATTGTGACTACGGCCGGTGACCCGTTGTCAAGGCGGGAAAGGCGGACGCTCTTTTGTTTACGTACATGTGACCTGTGAGAACCTGGCCCAGCTGTCCCGATCCGTCCCAGCAGCGGGACACCTCACGCTCGCGCTCTAGCTGCGAAAACATTGATTGGGACAGGCGGGACGGGCCCCCACGCACGTCCCAGCCGTCCTCATCAGCCGCTGAAACGCCTCTTCGAGACGCGTCTGACCCGGTCGATTGCAAGCTTGCGCTTTCGACCGCGCCGCAGCGTTGCAGCCACCAGGCCTGCCTGACGAACACGGACCCGACGTCGCTCTCGATGCCGTCCACCTGGCACGGTGGCGAGGGCATGCCCGTGCTCGGATCGGCGAACCACAAGCCGTACACGTGCTCGAAGCAGCCCTAAACAGCCTGGACCCCACGTTCGCACGAGCCGAAGCCGGCCGGCGGGTCGACTTAGCCGCCGCCTTCGTGGCGCGACACAACCCGAGGAAGCACGTGAACACATCCCGAAAGCGCGTTTGCTCGCAACGGAGATCGGCTCGACCCGCCAGCTACGGCGTCTCCCGCGACTGCAGAACTCGCTCACCTGACGACCAGCGTGCGTAGTCCGGGACACTTGCACGCTAATCACATACCTATCGCCCGGTTCGCGGATGGAACGCTACTGAAGGGAAGTCGACGGAAGACGTCCACACGCGGGCCACCGATAATTGGCCGAAGGCGCTAAGGGCGACGATCAGCTCTCGCCTCCGCCGCGCAAAACCGAATTCGGCCCCGTTGCGGTCGGTCGGCAATCCACCATCCAGCTCCGATTGTTCCCGGTCCGGTTCTGCTTTGTCGTGAGTCGCAGTAGGGCACGTTTCGTCACCTGATGAACCTAGAGTAGGGGAAGTTGGATGCTCGACGCGGTGATGCCGTCATAACCGCGCCGCGATCTGCGGCTGATGCAATAGCAGGCCGGTGAACTGGACGGGCAGCCCGCGGCCGCCTTCCCGGAGTTCCCCGACATGCCCTGCGACTCCGGACTGGACGACGAGAAGCAGTGGCGTATCGAGCCGTCGGCGACCCTGGCATGAGGGCCGCGGCCTTCGCAGCGGGCCTGCTCAGCGGGTGCGGGCCGTCGACGCCGGAACGCGTTCGCTCCCAGCCACCGGCCCCGCCGCACACCGGTGCGCCGCTGCCGCTCACCCAGATCGACCGCCCAGTCGACCTGGCCAAGTTCGACGCAGACCCATGCGGCCTGCTCACCACGGACCAGGTCGCCACCGTCGTGGCCGACCCGCCCGCCCGACGACATCCGCGCGAACAGGCGAGACGCACCCTGAATTCGGCTACTCCTGGACCAACCACGGTCGTGCGCTCATGTTGGCGGTGAAGCAGATCGAAAGCCCGAGGACCCTCACCGAACTGTCGGTGCCCGGCCTGAAGAAGGACAGCGAACTGGAGCTGCGGTGCGTTCGCTCACCCGCCCAGGCCAGCTCCACTCGCCACCGCGCACAACGACACCAGAACAGGCACCAATCACTTTCAAGTTCGGCCAGCAGAAATCGTAGTCTCACGACCCTTTCGCTACGAAACGATCACCAGACAAAGATTGTCATATCTGCCATGAGAAATAATGCGTACCGAACACCATTAGCGGCCATTCAGGGCAGGCCAACCGGCTGAATTGACGCAGATGGACCAGCGAGACGACATCGAGCATCCGCCAACTGGCGAATTTTCGCTTCAGGCACAAAAAGTAGAAATAGCCAACACTGACGTGATATAGATCACGTTAAATTCTAAACCGCTTGGCCCCGTTGCGCTACTTCACTAGTTTTTTTTCGGGGGAAAAAAACCTTCTTCCCCCTGTCCTGTAATCAAAGAATGGGGAGTCAGTGAGACACAGATTCGGCAGACTACGAACGGGCCTCCTGATCGCTGGCGCGACCGCGGCGGCAGGCCTGGCGTTCGCAACACCCGCCTCTGCCGCACCCAAGGTAGTTCCGGGAACCTCCTGCAGCACCTGGATCGACGGCGAGTGGGGCCACGCCAGATGCACCAACAATTCTGGCCGAACCGTCGCCATGGACCTGCACGTCGAGTGCAACGCGGTCTGGGATCCGAACGTCGACCGCTCGGCTCAGGTCGTCAACGGGTCATCGATCGAGATGCAGGGCCAGTGCTGGTCCACCGTCGACTGGGTCACGGCGAACACGCGGTGAGCGGCGCGGCCATGAAATCCCCGAACAACGCGAACAAGTTCTTCTGCCGGCTAGCAGGGCTCGCCCTTGTCCTGGCAGCCGGCCTACTGGGGCTCGTCGGCAGCGCCGACGCAAGCTCGAAACCGGTCAGCTCGGATATCAGTTCCGTGACCTGCACTAGCGCAATCAACGGCGGCGTCCACGCCTCGGCGTCATGCTGGGGAGGTCTCTACGGAGGATCTGCGCGGATCATCGTCGTGTGCAGTGCATGGTGGGACCCCAATGTCACAGGCCCCTGGGTCGCCATCCCGCCTGGCGGACGCAAGGGCTCACAAGACGGACTGGCTGGCGATTGCTTTTCACCCGTTGAATCGGTCACAACTGAAACGAAATAGCCCACACGGATGAATTCCCAGGGTTGGCCCTGGTGGCCAACAGGGCCAACCCCTAGGGGGCGTTTCAGGGTAGGGGTTCCTCCCGCCATCATGGTAGTATTGGAATGTGGAATTTGAACCGAAGACCCACGAAGAAGAAGTCGCTCTTCATAAAGCTCTTCTCTACGGCCAGAGATACGAAATTGAAGTGCAGGCCACAATCATCATTCTCAACGAGGAAGAACTTGTCCGCGACGCACTTCGGAGCATTGAAGACACACAATTCTCAAATTCGGAAGACCGCGAACACATGATCAACGAGGTGCGAGCCGACCCGGCGCAGGCTCTCGGGGTACTACTGCGTCCAGGCCACATGCTGGAGACTAGAGGGGCAACCAGTCGGGAATCGTCCTACACTATTCGACTTCAGTAAAAATATAAACGCCGGATAGGCCAAACCGGAATCGGAATCAGGTTCAAGTCTATGTCAGAAGAACATATCGGCGACGCTGCGGACGTACTGGTCGCCCTGGCTTTGGGGTTCAGCTATTCGAAACGACCGACTCGACCCGCATTGAGCAACTGCTCGTTCTCCTTGTCACGTGGATCTATTACGGGTCTGGTTGGCGCGAACGGTGCGGGAAAATCGACCTTGATTAAGATCCTGGCCCGCATATTGCGACCAGGCGAAGGTGACGTCACCGTCGGCGGACGGGACCTGCATGAACCCGGCTCACGCAATAAATACAACAAAGTCTCCCTTGTGGCACAGGACCGACCGCTGTATCGCTACCTGTCTGTCGGCGAAATGCTGCGGGTCGCGAAATCGCTCAACTCGCATTGGAACCCGGACCGAGCACACGCCTGGCTCTCGCGATTCGATATTCCATTGGACAGCAAGTGCGGGCAGCTTTCAGGCGGGCAGCAAGCACAAGTCGCGCTGGCGCTCGCCGTCGGCAGCTCTCCTGCGGTCCTCTTGCTCGACGAACCCGTCGCCAGCCTCGACCCGATCGCGCGCAACGAGGTTACGACGCAGCTGGTCTCTGAAGCCAAAGAGCACGGAACCACGATCCTCGTATCCAGCCATGTCGTCGCCGAGCTTGCCAGTCTGGTGACCGACCTGCTGGTACTGAAGAGTGGTCAGCTGATCTTGCAAGGCAACACGAACGACATCCGAACATCACACGTCCGGATGCAGCTGCCGATGTCCGTGCCGTCGAGCAATGTCATAACCGAGGTTCATCGCTTCGAACACGACGACTCAGCCATCGTCCGTGTCAACAGCCCGAGCACACTGGACGGACTATCCGACGAGCGGAAAGTTCGACCGTTGACGCTGGAGGAGATTGTCCTCGCGTACCTGTCCTCGTCCATCCCGGTCCAGCGGACGGCCGGAAGCGCCGAGGCCGGTGCGAAGTGACCAAGCTAAGAATGCTCGACACCACTTGGCAACTCTGGCGCTCGAATCGCCTGGTCACGGTCTTCCTCGTCGGCACCTGGGCCCTGCTGCAGATGTTCACACTGCTTGCGGCGACAAACCTGACCGGCAACTTGGACGCCTGCATCGGCCTTACCGCAGGAAGCTGCTCGTCCGGGCCGGACAGCGGAAATCTCGCGGGCGACGTCGACGCAGCGAACTGGTTGCTACTCGGCCAGACGGTGATCCCGGTCCTGATCGGAGTGTTCTGGGGTGCTCCGCTGCTCGCGCGCGAGTACGAGAGCCAGACATATCTGTTCGCCTGGACGCAGGACGTCACCGCGACCCGATGGATCGGGCAGCGGCTGAGTATTCTGGTCTTCTTTTCCGTCGTCTTCGCGATCGTGTCAGGATTCACCTCGCACTCGCTGGCAATCAGCGTACATCAGGTAACGGCAAAGTCGATGTTCACGCAGACGCTTTTTGAGGCTTCCGTCGGGTTGCAAGTTTCGTATTTCCTACTTGCTCTGCTAGTTGGATTCACGGCCGGCGCCTTCGTCCGCAAGGTCGTGCCAGCCTTGGGTATCGCCTTGTTCGCGTTCGTGGCGATCCGTGCCGCGCTGGTGATTGTCCGCCTAAAATGGTTTCCCGCGTCGACCCAAGAGGCCCCGTTCACTGCCGACAACGGCTACACCAAGATAGCCCTGCCTGGGGAAAACTCGTTCCAGCTCGACGTTCACTACACCAACGCAGCGGGCACGCCGGTTCCCTTCCCCAGTCAGGAATGCCGGAACGCGCCCACGGCACCCGAATGGGAGCAATGCATTCGCAGCCATGGCGTCGACAAGATTGTGACCGACTACCAGTCGGGCAGCCACCTCGTCGCCACCCAGGCCATCGAGATCGCATTGTGCTGCGCCGTGGCGGTGCTACTGACCCTGCTTGCCTTTCGCCACGTCCGACGGGCCACATCCACAGCTTGATTCAGGTGCTCTGGTCGGGACCTACCGTCCGACCAGAGCACCTGAGCTTGAAGGAAAGCGCTGACGGAGGCGCTCAACGGCTGGATCGGGAGGCTGTTCGAGCCCGACCGTCGACTAGACGGCTGCGGTACTGCTCGAATCAGCGGGGGAAGCAGCGGAGACGCGCATGACGCCGCTCGGCGACGACCGACCGAAGGCCGAAGCTCGGCCGCCGGTTCCAGGCCGTCATCCAGGACCAGCCGCCGAGGCTCCCCACCAGCGCTAACCTCGTCCTTGTTGACCATGTCCACCACAGTAGGTCAACAAAAGAAGGTCCGCCAAGCGTGCCTTGACAACGGGTCGCCGGCCGCGTGGAGGCATCGGATCGGGGTGCCGGGGCGGGTCTGGGTGCTGGGCCTGGTTGTGTGAGTCCGTCGCCTTGGGTGGTGGGCAAAACGCCCGAATGTGGCGTTGGGTGCGTTGAGCGCACCGAATGCGGCGTTGGGGCGGTGAGTCAGCCCTTCAGCTCTGCCAGCACCGCATCCGTGAACGGGGGCCATACCTCGGCGGCCCACGGGCCGAACGAGCGGTCCGCCAGGGCGACGCAGGCGTGGCCTGCTTCGGGGTCCACCCAGAGGAAGGTGCCGGACTGGCCGAAGTGGCCGAAGGTGCGCGGGGAGCTCGCGGAGCCGGTCCAGTGCGGGGACTTGTGGTCGCGCAGCTCGAAGCCGAGGCCCCAGTCGTTGGGTTTCTGGTAGCCGAAGCCGGGGAGGACGCCGTTGAGGCCGGGGAAGGCGACGTCGGTGGCGGCGGCGAGGGTGGAGGGTGCGAGGAGCTTCGGGGACTGCAGCTCGGCGGCGAAGCGCAGTAGGTCGTCCACAGTGGACACGGCCCCCGAGGCGGGGGAGCCGTCCAGGGCCGTGGCGGTCATGCCGAGCGGGTCGAGCAGGGCTTCGCGCTGGTAGTCGGCGAAGGCGATGCCGGAGTGTTCGGTGAGGGTTTCGGCCAGGACCTCGAAGCCGGAGTTGGAGTACAGGCGCCGGGTGCCAGGCGGGGCCATCTCCTTGTGCGCGTCGAAGGCGAGGCCGGAGGTGTGGGCGAGCAGGTGCCGCACAGTCGAGCCCTCGGGGCCGGCGGGCGTGTCCAGCTCGACCACGCCCTCCTCGAGCGCGATGTGCGCCGTGTACGCGGTGAGCAGCTTGGTCACCGACGCCAGGCGGAACACGCGGGCGGAATCGCCGCGGCGGTCGCGCACCGCGCCGTCGGCGGAAACCACCCCGGCCGCGGCGTTGTCCACCGGCCACTTGTCGATCAGGCGCAGGCTGTCCATGCCTCCACCTTAAACACCATGGAAACGCGCGAAGGGGCCACCCGTCGCGGTTTCCCGGCGACGAACGGCCCCTCGCGGCTGCCCCTGGAGCGGTACCTACTGAGCGTCGAGATCCGTGGCGACGAGCTCCGCCACCGCGTCGATCGCGGCGTCGGCGCCCTCGCCCTCGGCGCTGATGACCACCTCGTCGCCGAACGCGGCGGCGAGCGTCATCAGGTTGAGCACGCTGCCGGCGGCCACCGCGTCGCCGCCGGCCTTGGCGATGGTCACCGCGACGGGTTGCGCCGCGGCCGCCTTGGCGACCAGCGCGGCCGGCCTGGCGTGCAGGCCCACCTTGCTGGCCACGGTGACTCGTTTCTCCGGCATGGTCGTCCTCTCTCGGTTTCTGCTGGTGAGCTTACTTCGCGGCCGTGCGGTCGAGGTCGGCCTCGATCGTGTCGTCCTCGCGGCCCGGGGTGCGCATGTTCCACTTCGTGATCACGAACCGGAACACCACGTAGTAGATGACGGCGAAGACCAGGCCGATCGGGATCAGCAGCCACGCCTTGTGTGCAGTGTCCAGCGACGAGTTCAGGGCGAAGTCGATCGCACCGCCCGAGAACGAGAAGCCGAGGTGGATGCCCAGCGCGTTGCACACGGCCAGCGAGACACCGGTCATGATCGCGTGGAAGATGTAGAGCGGCCACGCGACGAACATGAACGCGAACTCGATCGGCTCCGTGACACCCGTGATGAATGAGGTCAGCGCCGCCGAGATCATGATCGAGCCCACGATCTTCTTCTGGCCCGGCTTCGCGGTCTGCCAGATCGCCAGCGCCGCGGCGGGCAGGGCGAACATGAAGATCGGGAAGAAGCCGGTCATGAACGTGCCGGAACCCTGCACGTGGCCGAAGAAGTTGTTGAGGTCACCGCCGCCGAAGATGAACCAGACCGGCACGTTGAGCAGCTGGTGCAGACCGATCGGGATGAGCAGGCGGTTGAGCACGCCGTAGATGCCGCCACCGATCACCGGCGAGCCGACGACGGCCTGGCCGATGGAGTTGATGCCTTGGTCGACGTACTTGAAGAGCAGGCCGAAGATCACGCCGAGGATGATCATCGAGAACGCGGTGATGATCGGCACGAACCGGCGGCCGCCGAAGAAGGCGAGCCAGCTCGGCAGCTTGATCCGGTAGTAGCGCTGCCACAGCAGAGCGGCGACGATACCGCTGATCACACCGGTCAGGACGCTGTAGGGCCAGTGGATCGGCGCGCCCTCCCAGCCGGGCTTGTAGCCCTCCTGGCTGCTGATCGGCGCGATGGCCTGGATGACCTTGTTGAACACGACCCAGCCGACGACCGCGGCGACGGCGGTCGAGCCGTCGCCCTTGCGCGCGAAGCCGACCGCGATACCGATGGCGAACAGCAGGGGCAGCCAGTCGAACAGGCCTCCGCCCGCGGCGCCGATCACAGCCGCGACCTTGTCCCAGCCGAGGCCGGTCTTACCGAAAACGTCGTCCTGGCCCAGCCGGTTGAGAAGACCGGCAGCGGGCAAGACGGCGATGGGCAGCATCAGGCTGCGGCCGAAGCGCTGCAGCCCGGCGAGCCCGCCGCCGCTCTTCTTGCCCTTCGCCCCCTCTGTGGTGGTGGCGCTCATCGTCGGGTACCTCCGTAGTGGGGTTGGTGGCCGGAATCCGGGGTGTTCCGGTCCAACTGCATGGTCACCTGGTAGTGGTCTCCCCGGTACCAGGACGTCATGTCCTCCACCGGCTCTCCGCCTGCGCTGGAGACCCGGCGGAAAACGAGGAGCGGAGTGCCGGTGCGCATGCCGAGCAGGCGCGCCGTCTCGCGATCCGCGGACTCGGCCCACACCGTCTGGTACGCCTGGTCCGGCCGCAGGTCGTAGGCCTCGGCCAGCTGGGCATACAGAGAACGGGTGAGGTCGAGGTCGAGCAGTCCGGGCGTGCGGCCCGCGTGGTACCAGCCGCGTTCCACGGCCAGCGGCACGCCGTCCGCGCGCCGCAGCCGCACCAGCCGGTGGGCCGCCACGCCCTCGGCGAGGCCGAGTGCGTGCGCCGAGGTCACCGGCGGGACCTCGAGCGACGTGGACACCACCTCCGTGGTGGGGGTGAGCCCGCGCCGGCGCATGTCGTCGGTGAAGGACATCAGGTAGAGCTGCAACTCCATGCGGCGCGCGGCGGTGAACGTGCCCTTGCCGCGCACCCGGGCCAGCAGGCCCTCTTCGACGAGCTTGCCGATCGCCGAGCGGACCGTGAGGCGCGAGACACCGTAGCGCTGGGCGAGCTCCCGCTCCGACGGGATCGGCGAACCGGGCGGGAGCTCGCGCTCCACGGACCGGCGCAGGATCTCGCGCAGCTGGGCGTGCTTGGGCGTGGGCCCGTTGATCACCCGGTCGACCCGGTCGACGCCGTCGGGCGGCGGGACGTGCGCGGCAGCGCTCATCGATGTCACCCTCCTCGTGTCGTCGCACCGGGCGACCGGTGCTCGCGTCTTCGCCGGAAGATTGGTACGTTCCGGTCTAGACCAATAATTCCGATGGGGCAGAATGCTCCGCCTCGCGGTTGGGTGTCAACCACCGTTATGCGTTCGTGGCCTGCGGCGACGTGCATGCCGACGAACGGCGTAGTACTGGTGGAGCGCACTGGCTCACGTGGGGAACCAACGGGAAACGAGGAGGCCGCGATGGCGGATGACAGGCCTGAGAAGATTCTCGCGGCGCTCGGCGGCGTGGACAACGTCGTCGAGATCGAAGGCTGCATCACGCGCCTTCGCTGCGAGCTGGAGGACACCAGCCTCGTCGACGAGGCGGCGCTCAAGGCCGCGGGCGCGATGGGCGTGGTGAAGATGGGCTCCGCGGTGCAGGTGATCGTCGGCCCCGAGGCGGACACGATCGCCAGCGACATCGAGGACCTGATGTGAGCCTCGAGATCCTGAGCCCCGTCGCGGGCGAGGTCGTCGCGATCACCGAGGTGCCCGACCCGGTGTTCGCCGAGGCGATGGTCGGCCCCGGCATCGCCGTGAAGCCGAGCGGCGGGCGCTCCGACGCCGTCGCGCCGGTCGACGGCACCGTCGTGACCCTGCACCCGCACGCCTTTGTGGTGGCGACCGAGGACGGGCGCGCCGTGCTCGTGCACCTCGGCATCGACACCGTGAAGGAGAAGGGCGAGGGCTTCACCCTCCACGTGGTCAAGGGCGAGTCGGTGCGCGCCGGCCAGCCGGTGATCGGCTGGGACCCCGAGGCCGTGACGGCCGCCGGCTACTCGCCGATCGTGCCCGTGGTCGGGCTCGACGCCCAGGCCGACGTGCTCGCGGGCCTCGAGCCCGGGCGCACGGTCGCGGCGGGCGACCCGCTGTTCAGCTGGAACGGCTGAGGAGTTTTACGCCGAAAGGGCCCCTTGTGGACGGTGATCGTCCACAAGGGGCCCTTCGCGTGCGTTGGGTGGTTTACGTCGTCAGGCGGTGACGACCTCTCCGTTGTCGACCTTCACGTTGATCTTCGGCAGCGGCTTCTCGGCCGGGCCGTTCTTCACCGCGCCCGTGAGCGAGTCGTACACCGAACCGTGGCACGGGCAGTGGATCTCGGCGCCCTGCGGCGGGTTCACGGTGCAGCCCTGGTGGGTGCAGATGGCGCTGAAGCAGTTCACGGTTCCGGCGGTCGGCTGGGCCACGATCACGTCCTGGCCGTCGGGGGTCTTGGCGGACTTCGCCTGGCCGACGGGCACGTCGGACAGCGCGATCACCTTCCCGCCGGGCTTGGGGGCGTCGCCGCCCGAGGAGCCCGAGTCCGAGCCGGCGCCACAGGCCGCGAGGGCGACGGTGCCCACGGCGACGCCGGCGACGGTGGCCCCGGTCGTGAGGACGGAGCGGCGGGAAAACAGTTCGGCAGTCATGCCCCTACTAACGAGATGATCGTCCGTGTGGTTCACCCGTTCACCACAAAGCGTTGTCCGGTGAACCGGATCGTCCGTGCTTTCGTGTACTGGGGGAGAGGGATTCGGACGGGGTGAAGGAGAACATCATGCTGGCCAACTGGATGCGAGGGTTGGGCGCGATCGGGCTGGTCGGGTCCGCCGCGGTCCACTTCTACCTGTACTTCGGCAGCGGCTACTCGGACATCGCCGTGGTCGGTCCGCTGTTCCTGGTGAACGGGATCGCCGGGATCGTCATCGCCGTCGCGCTGCTGTTCTGGCACCACTGGGTGCCGCCGTTCCTGACGTTCGGCTTCGGCGGCGTGACGCTGCTGGCGTACCTGCTGTCGGTGACCGTGGGCTTCTACGGCATGCACGACCAGTTCAACAGCCAGTTCGAGTACTGGGGCGTGGTCACCGAGGCACTGTGCGTGATCTGCGGCCTGGTGCTGCTGGTGCAGGAGGTGCGCGCCAGGCAGTCTTCCGGCGGGCACGCGGTGCCGGCCGGACGCTGACCGGGGCTTTCCGTGGCGAGGAGTGACGTCGAGGACCAGCTGATGCGCGCGCTGCACGAGGAACACGCGGCCGCGCTCTGGTCCTATGCCCTGCACCTGACGGGCGGCAACCGGAACCACGCGGAGGACGTGGTGCAGGAGACGCTGTTGAGGGCGTGGCGGCACACCGACGTGCTGGACCAGTCGCAGGGTTCGGCCCGGGCGTGGCTGTTCACGGTCGCGCGCCGGATCGCCATCGACGGGTGGCGGTCGGCGACCTCGCGCTCGGAGGTCGTCACCGACGCTCCGCCCGAGCGCGCGGTGGCCGACGGCACCGAACGGGCCGTGCAGGGATGGCTGGTGGCCGAGGCGCTGGGCGAGCTCTCGGTGCGCCACCGCGAAGTGCTCGAACTGTGCTACTTCCAGGGGTACTCGGTGGCCGACGCCGCCCACCGCCTGGGGATAGCCGAGGGGACGGTGAAGTCCCGCACGCACTACGCGCTGCGGGCGCTTCGCCTGGCTTTGGAAGAGCGGGGGGTGACGCAGTGACCGCCGACGAGTTCGCGACCTACGACGCCGCGTACGTGCTCGGTGCGCTGTCACCGGAGGACCGGCAGGCGTTCGAGGAGCACCTCCAGGAGTGCGACCGGTGCGCCGCCGCGGTGCGCGAGCTGGCCGGGCTGCCGGGTTTGCTCGCGCAGACCAGAGGTGGTTCGCCGGGGGGAGCCTTCGGGCCCGGCGAACGTGAGCGCGGCGGTGCGGGGACGCCACCGGATCCGGGGCCGGTGCCCGATCTGGTGATCGTGCCGGGCTCGGAGCCGGTGCCGGGGTCGGTGCCGGGGCCGGTTCTGCCGGAGCCGGATTCGCGGTCGGTGCCGGGACCGGATGTGGCGGATTCGCGGGGGCCGGGCGCGGATGTGCCGGACGTGCCTGGTGTGCCGGGGTTTGTACTGGGTGTACCGGGATCGGATGTACCGGGGCGGGGATCGGTTGTGCCGGGCGCGCCGGGATTTGTGCCGGTATCGGATGCGCTCGGCTCGGATGCGCCGGGTGTGCCGGTGCCGGGCTCCGATGCGACGGGTGTGCCGGGACCGGGCTCGCGGTCGGTGCCTGACCTGTCGGCGATGTCGTTGACGCCGGGCTCGGATTCGGTTCCGGAGCCCGATCTGTCGGCTGTGCCGTCGATGCCGGACCTGCCGACTGTGCCTTCGGTGCCGGGCTCGCTCGCGCCGGGCTCTCAGGCGATGCCGGACTTGCTGCCGGTGCTGATGCGGAAGGTGCGGCGCCGCCGGCGGATCCGGGACGGGGTGACCGGGGGAGTGGCCGCGCTGGCCGTCGCGGCCGGGGTGGCTCTGGCGGTGTCCGTTTCGCTGCCGGACGTGTCTCCGCCGCCCGCCGCTCCCGCTGTCGCCGCGCCTCCGCCACCGCCTGCGCTCGCCATGTCGGCCCTCGGCGAATACCCGATCCAGGCCGCGGCCCGCATCGACCCCCAGTCGTGGGGCACCGAGGTCCAAATGTCCTGCAGCTACCGCGGCGGCAAGGGCGGGGACTACTCGCTCGTCGCCCTCGGCCGCGATGGCACCGAGGCCGAACTCGCCACCTGGAAGGCCTTGCCGGAGAACACGGCCAAGGTCGTGGTGGGCACACCGATGAAGTCCCAGGACATCGCCTCGCTGGAGATCCGGAGCGTACGGACGGGGAAACCGTTGATGCGCCTGGTTTATCCATGACTCGCTGACTCACGGGCTCGCTTCGGCCCACCCCGATGTGGCGTTGGTTGCGTTCAACGCACCGAACGCCGCATTGGGGCGCTTGGAGCGACCTCCGGATGCCGTGAGTGGCCGGCTTGAGTTGTCGGCGCGTAGCTGCTGACCGGCTCGCGTTACTACTGCGCGGCCGCAGGCCGGGCGGGCTCGGTTGTTGTGCGCCTTCGCTTGGCTCGGGTTGACGCCGAGCTGGTTCGTGACGTTTCGGGCGGCTGGGTCGCCCGCCGGTCGCGGCAGCGGCGGAGGGTCGCGGCGGCGGTTCCTGGCAGTGGCGATCTGTGCGGGTTGTGGCCGCGCGGTCGCCGGCCAGGTGTGGTGTCAAGCCGCTCGGGTGGTCTGCGCCGGCGGCGGTTGGGGTGCTGCGCGGCCGGTTTGGGCTGCCCGGTCGAGTGAATCGAGCGGGTTTTCGGCGCGAGCGGTCCCCTCGCGACAGGCGCGGCTTGGCGTGGTGGGCGGGCGCTGCGAACGTGGGTGCATGTCCTGGGGAATGGTCGTTGTGGGTGGGGCGGTGGTGCCCCTCCTGGTGTGGTTGCTGAGGCGGGCGGGTGCACCCGTGCCGCCGGTCGCGGCTGTCGTCGTGGTGGTGGCTGCGCTGCTCGTCGTCGTGTGGCGGTGGCGGGAGGGGCGCTGGGCCGAGTGGTGGTGGCCGGTGCCGTGGGTGCTCACGGTGGTCGGGGTGCCGTTGTGCCTGGCGGATGTCCGGCATCGGAGGTTGCCGGATGTGCTGACGTTGTCGGCGTATCCCGTCATGGCGACCGCGATGACCGTCGCCGCCGTAAGCGGGGGCGGGGCGACGCTGCTCGTGAGCGCGGCGGAGGGCGTGCTCGTGTTCGGCGGCGTCCATCTCGTCGTCCACCGGGTCAGGCCGGCGCAGCTCGGGGCGGGAGACGTGAAGCTCGCCGGCGTGCTCGGCGCGGTGCTGGGTGCGCTGGGCTGGGCGTCGGTGGCGGTCGCGGCGGTAGCGGCGGCCGGCCTGAGTGCCGTCGCGGCTGTGGGAACGCAGGTGCCGGCCATCGCCGAGCGGGCGCGCCGCACCCAACGAGCGAGCGGCCTTCCGGCGCCGGCCACCTCGCCGAAAGGCACATCCCGCGCAGGTAGGCGTCCGGCATTGGCCTCCTCTCCGAAGGACGAGCCAGGCGGCCATCCGGCATCGGCCACCTCAGCGAAGGAGGCGCGAGGCGGCCATCCGGCATCGGCCACCCCGCCAAGGGAGGCGCCGGGCGGGCATCCGGCATCGGCCACCCAGGAGACATCCCCGCCACAAGCCAGGGACGGGCCTTGCGCCCATCGGGCGATTCGGTGTGGTGTGCCCCACGGGCCGGCGTTGGTGGTCGCGGCCTGGATGTGCGCCGTGTTTCCCGGGGTGGGTTCGGGGGTGGTGCCGAGCTGAGGGGCTGCTGGTCAGGCGCCCCGCGAGCCGTGACAGGATTGCCAGGTGTTGCGCTGGATCACCGCAGGAGAATCGCACGGACCCGCCCTCGCCGCTGTGCTCGAGGGCCTGCCCGCTGGTGTGGAGGTGACCACCGGAGACCTCACCGCGCAGCTTGCGCGGCGACGCCTCGGGTTCGGTCGCAGCCCGCGCATGGGGTTCGAGACCGACCACGTGCAGTTCCTTGGCGGCGTCCGCCACGGGATCTCGCAGGGCGGCCCCATCGCGGTGCAGATCGAGAACGCCGAGTGGCCCAAGTGGGAGCAGGTCATGGCGGCCGACCCCGTGGACCCCGAGGTGCTCGCCGGCCTGGCGCGCAACGAGCCGCTCACGCGGCCGCGCCCCGGCCACGCCGATCTGCCCGGCATGCAGAAGTACGGCTTCGACGAGGCCCGTCCCGTGCTGGAGCGCGCGAGCGCCCGCGAGACGGCGTCGCGCACGGCACTGGGCACGGTGGCGCGCAACTTCCTGCGCCAGCTGCTGGGCGTGGAGGTGCTGAGCCACGTCGTGTCGATCGGCGGTGCCGACGCGCCCGAGGGGCCGCTGCCGCAGCCGGGTGACCTGGCCGCGATCGACGAGAGTCCCGTGCGGGCGTTCTCGGCCGAGGGCACCGAGGCGATGGTCGCCGAGGTCGACGCCGTGCGGAAGGCGGGCGACACCGTCGGCGGCGTGATCGAGGTGCTCGCTTACGGGCTCCCGCCGGGCCTCGGCTCCCACGTGCACTGGGACCGCCGCCTCGACGCGCGCCTCGCGGGCGCGCTCATGGGCGTGCAGGCCATGAAGGGCGTGGAGGTCGGCGACGGCTTCACCACCGCTCGGCGCTGGGGCAGCCAGGCCCACGACGAGATCGACCGCGGCACCGGCCCGGTCGGCGTCACGCGCCGCTCCAACCGCGCGGGCGGCCTCGAAGGCGGCATCACCAACGGCGAGCCCCTGCGCGTGCGCGTGGCGATGAAGCCGATCTCGACCGTGCCGAAGGCGCTGTCCACGGTGGACGTGCGCACGGGCGAGCCGGCCGTCGCGATCCACCAGCGCTCGGACGTGTGCGCCGTGCCGCGGGCCGGCGTCGTGCTCGAGTCCGTGGTGGCGCTGGTGCTGGCCGACGCCGCGCTGGAGAAGTTCGGCGGCGACTCGCTGGCCGAGAGCAAGCGCAACGCCGAGGGCTACCTGAAGGCGCTCGAGGAGCGCTGGTGAGCCCCCGCGCCGTGGTCGTGGGACCGCCGGGCTCGGGCAAGAGCACGGTGGGCCCGCTGCTCGCCGAGGCGCTCGGGGTGGCGTTCCGCGACACCGACGACGACATCGTCGAGCGAACCGGCCGCGCGATTTCCGACATCTTCGCCGAGGACGGCGAGCCGGCGTTCCGCGCGCTCGAAGCGCAGGCCGTCGCCACCGCCCTCGACGAGCACGACGGCGTCCTCTCCCTCGGCGGCGGCGCTCCGCTGACCCTGGAGACGCGGGCGCTGCTGGCGAAGCACACCGTGGTGTTCCTGAGCGTCGGCCTCGCCGCCGGCGTGCAGCGCACCGGCCTGTCGAGCGCGCGTCCGCTGCTCGCGGGCGTGAACCCGCGCGCCACGTTCAAGTCCCTGCTCGACGCGCGCCTGCCGGTGTACCGGGAGGTGGCGACCGTCGAGATCGAGACCGACCAGTGCACGCCCGCCGAGGTGGTGGCCACCGCGGTCGCCGCGATCGAACCGGCCGAAGTCCGCAAGCAGTAGGACGCTGAGCAACACAGACCCGGAGTGCCACAACTCCAGGAGTAGTGAGGAAAACCCGTGTCCCAACCCGTCCGGATCCGCGTCGCGACCGCGCACCCGTACGACGTGCTCGTGGGCCGCGGCCTGCTCGCCGAGCTCACCGCACAGCTCGCCGACGCGTCGAAGATCGCGCTGATCCACCCGCCCACGCTCACCGCCACGGCCGAGGCCGTGCGCGAGGAGCTCGCCGAAGCGGGCCTCGACGCGCACCGCGTGGAGATCCCGGACGCCGAGGACGGCAAGGCCTTCTCCGTCGCCAGCTTCTGCTGGGAGGTCCTCGGCCGAATCGGGCTCGACCGCCGCGGCGTGGTCGTGGGCCTCGGCGGCGGCGCCGTGACGGACCTGGCCGGCTTCGTCGCCGCCACCTGGATGCGCGGCGTGCGCCTGGTCAACGTGCCGACCACGCTGCTCGGCATGGTCGACGCGGCCGTCGGCGGCAAGACGGGCATCAACACCGAGGCCGGCAAGAACCTCGTCGGCGTGTTCCACGAGCCGAGTGCCGTGCTCGTCGACCTCGCGACGCTGGAAACCTTGCCCCGCAACGAACTCGTGGCCGGCATGGCCGAGGTCGTGAAGACCGGCTTCATCGCCGACCCGCGCATCCTGGAGCTGATCGAACAGGATCCCGAAGCCGCCCTCGACCCGACCGGAGACGTGCTGGCCGAGCTGGTCCGCCGCTCGATCCAGGTGAAGGCCGACGTCGTCGCCGCCGACCTGCGCGAGTCCGACCTGCGCGAGATCCTCAACTACGGCCACACCCTCGGCCACGCCATCGAGCGCCGCGAGCGCTACCGCTGGCGCCACGGCGCGGCCGTGAGCGTGGGCCTGGTCTTCGCCGCCGAGCTCGCCCGCCTCGCCGGGCGCCTCGACGACGAGACCGCCGCGCGCCACGCGTCCGTGCTGAAGCTGATCGGCCTGCCGACCACCTACGACGCCGACGCGCTGGGCCAGCTCATGGAAAGCATGAAGGGCGACAAGAAGACCCGCTCCGGCGTGCTCCGGTTCGTGGTCCTCGACGCGCTCGCCAAGCCCGGCCGCCTCGAAGGCCCGGACCCGGCGCTGCTGGCCGCCGCGTACTCCGCGGTCGCGGCCGACGCCCCCAAGAGCGGCGGGAGCGTGCTGCTGTGAAGGTCTTCGTCTTCAACGGCCCCAACCTCGGCCGCCTCGGCAAGCGCGAGCCCGCCGTCTACGGCTCGACGACCCACGACGACCTCGCCGCCCTCTGCGTGAAGACGGGCACCGAGCTCGGCCTCGACGTCGAGGTGCGCCAGACCGACCACGAGGGCGAGCTCGTCGGCTGGCTCCACGAGGCCGCCGACGGCGGTAACCCGGTCGTGCTCAACGCCGGCGCCTGGACGCACTACTCGATCGCCGTGCGCGACGCCGCCGCGCAGCTGTCCGCGCCGCTGATCGAGCTGCACATCAGCAACGTCCACAAGCGTGAACAGTTCCGCCACCACAGCGTGCTCTCCGACGTCGCCACCGGCGTGATCGTGGGCCTCGGCGTCGACGGCTACGGCCTCGCGCTGCGCTGGGTCGCAGCGAACGTGAAGTGACCCAGGAGCTCACCACCGACCGGCTCCGGCTGCGGGCCCTGACCGAGGCCGACACCGACGCCGTGGTGGCGGTGTTCGCCGACCCGGAGATGAGCCGGTTCTTCGCCGCCGACTTCTCCGACCCCGACCAGGTCCGCGCCATGGTGGCCCGCCGCCTGGCCTTCGACGGGCCCGAAGGCCAGGGCCACTGGGTGGTCGAGCACGAGGGCGAAGTCATCGGCGTCGCGCACCTGCGCCCGTCGTCCGAGCTGCCTGGCGACGTCGCCGAGGTGGGGTACTTCATCGCCGCGAAGCACGCGGGGAAGGGCTTCGCCACCGAAGCCGCCAGCGCGCTCGTGGACCATGGCCTCATCACTCTCGGCCTGCCCGCTGTGTGGGCGCTCGTCCACGAGGACAACGCGGCCAGTCTCGCGATCACCCGCCGGCTCGGCTTCCTCGACGTCGGCTCGGGCGTGCACTACGGCGACGTGCACCGCGTGCTCGTCGCGCTGCCCACCGCGCACGGCCGGCCCCACCACCTCGAGCTCTGGGTCCCGGACCTCGCGCGCGCCGAACGCAGCTGGGGCTGGCTGCTGGGCCGGCTGGGCTGGCGCGAGTACCGGCGCTGGCCCGACGGCGTCAGCTGGCGCCTCGGCCCCACGTACCTCGTGGTGGAGGCCTCGCCCGCCATGGCCGCCGGACCGCACGAACGCCTTCGCCCCGGCCTCAACCACCTCGCCCTGCACGTCGCAACCCGCGCCGAGGTCGACGCGCTCGCGGCCGGTGGGCCCGGCTGGCGGCCCCTGTTAGCGGACCGTTTTCTCTACGCGGGCGGGAAACCGCACTACGCGGCCTACCTCGAGAACGACGACGGCTTCGAGGTCGAGCTTGTTGCCCTCGAACACCCGCGAGACGGGGACGCGTTCACCCAACCGGGTTAGGACTGGTTAGACTCAACCATCATGCACCCGTTTCGTGGCGGGGTTCGGCGACCCGCGCGAGCCCTGTTCGCCCTGGCGTTGTCGGGGGTCGTGGTGGCGGGCTGCAGCGACAGCTACGCGCAGACCCAGGCCGACGGACCCGACCACGGCGGCATCGCGGGTGGCAAGCCGGCTCCGGCGAAACCCCCGCGCGTGGCGAACGTCCCCCTGGAGACCGCGAAAGCCCGCCAGAGCAACGGAGTGGTAGCCGCCGGAGCCGCCGACGCGGTCTACAACTACGGCCCCACGGCGATGGTCGAAAACGGCAAGACCCGCCTGTGGTGGTGCAGCCAGTACGGCAGCGCGGCCCCGCCCGGCGACGACATTCTCTACGCCGAGGCGCCCTCGGCCGACGGTCCCTTCACCGGACCCGGTGGCGGCGCGCCGATCGCGGTCCTGTCCGGTTCGCCCGGCGCGTTCGACGGCGTGCACACGTGCGACCCGTCCGTGCTGCGCGTCGGCGGCACCTACTACCTGTACTACACCGGCGCGGCGGGCGACCACGCGCTCGGCAACGCCGTCGGCCTCGCGACGAGCCCCGACGGCGTCCACTGGACCCGGGCGGCGGGCGGGCGCCCGATCCTCGGGCCTTCGCACGACGTGCACCGCGACAACGTCTACGGCGCCGGCCAGCCCTCGGTCGTGTTCCTCGACGGCTGGTACTATCTCATGTTCACCGACACCACCGGCCGCGCCGCCGGCTGGAACGGTGCCGGCCAGTTCGTGATCCGCTCGCACGACCCGGCGTTCGGCAGCGGCGTGGAATCGTTGGGGGACAGGGGTTTCGGGCCCGTATCGAGCACCTCGGCACCACGTGAGCGCTCGGTGGTCGACGGGTTCAGCGCCGACCTCGAATGGGTCGGCGCGCTCGACGCGTTCGTGATCGCCCACGAGACCGCGGACGGCACCTCGCTCACCTTCTGGGACAAGGACTTCACCCTCCAGCCCTACACGCCGCTGGTGATCCCCGGCGCGTGGAAGGAAGGGCCCGGCCTCATCCGCCGGCCGGACGGCCACGCCCCGACGTCGGTCACGGACCCGTGCGACACCGTCTCGTTCGACGTCGTGCGCGCGACCGCGATCGGTTCCGCGGGCGCGCCGACGGGCTTGAAGCACTTCGGGCTCGACGTGCAGGGCGCCGGCGGCTGCTCGAGCCCCGACCGCGTGACCACGACCTTCGACGGCGTCGCGATGCCGTCACCGGATCGCCGGATGGATCTGTTCCGTCGCGGCGTGCGCATCCGCGTCGACCGCCGCTCCGTCGCCGCCGCGCTGGCCGGGGAAGTGGTGGACCGGCCGCTCGCGCCCGTCGCCGGGCTGCCCGTGAAGACGACGCTGAAGTCCGGCACGAACGTGGTGCACTCGTACGGCCACGGGTACGGCGTGGTGCTCGGCAACGAGCTCTACGGCCTGCCCGACACCACGATCGTGGACCTCAACGGGGCCGAGGTGACGGAGATCGACCCGCGACAGTGGGACGCCTACGCGCCCGGGCTCCCGCTGGGCGGCTGACGGGCGACGGCTTCGGCCGCGGCGCGCCGGCCGGCTCGGCCTCCGGCAGCTCCAGCTGACCCGACTGGCTGCCCGACCCGTCGTCCTCGTCGTCCTCGGGTTCCGGCTCCTCGTCCTCCGGCGCGGGCCGCCGCACGCGCGAGCCGACGAACAGCCCCAGCCCGGCCGGCACCAGCACCAGCAGCGCCGAGAACGCGGCACCCCCGGTGAGCGCCGCGCCCAGCTCCGACGTCCCGGTCTGGTCGACGAACACCGCGCGCCCGATCACATACAGGATGCCGGAGACGACGCCGGCCACCAGCGACGCGATGAACCAGGCCCGGCCGCGGTCCGGCTTGCCGAGCCAGCCGTCGACCGCGCTCCACAGCGCCGCGACGCCCACCAGCACGGCGAGGGTGACGGACGTGATCACCGTCTGGTCGGTCGGGTGGAACACGGACCACTTGGCGAGCAGCGTCATGGCGGCGGCGTGGACGACGGCCATGACCAGCCCGCGAGTCAACCAGGCACCCAGCATGGACGGAGTGTAGGTGCCACCGGGTGAACGCCGTGTGGTCCACCCGGAGCAGCGGCTCCGGGTGCCCGGCCGCTTGCGGACGGTGACCGCCGCGAGCGTCCCCGGACCGGGCGATCCGCGTGGCTAAGCTGGCCGGGTGCCTGAAACCCACGCTCACCGTCGCGGCGCGCTGCGGTCCCTGATCACCGATTCCGGGGTCGACGCGCTGCTGGTCACCGACCTGCTCAACATCCGCTACCTCACCGGGTTCACCGGGTCGAACGCCGCGCTGCTCGTGCACGCCGGCGGCGAGGCGCAGACCGTGTTCTGCACCGACGGCCGCTATACGACCCAGTCGGCGTCCGAGGTGCCCGATCTGATGCGCGTGATGGGCCGCGCCAGCGACCGTGTGCTCGCCGACTTCGCGGCCCGCGCCCACTCGACCTACGGGCGTACCGGGTTCGAGAGCCAGCACGTGAGCGTGGAAGACCACGAGGCGCTCAAGGTGCGCTTCGACAAGGTGACGCTGGTCCGGACGCCCGGGCTGATCGAGCAGCTGCGCGCGGTGAAGGACGAGGTCGAGGTCGCGGCCCTGCGCTCGGCCTGCGCGGCGGCCGACCGCGCGCTTGCCGACCTGCTGGCGTCCGGCGGCCTGCGCGCCGGGCGCACCGAGCTGGAAGTGGCACGCGACCTGGAGAACCGCATGCTGGAGCACGGTTCGTCGGAGCCGTCGTTCGCGACGATCGTGGCCGCCGGGCCCAACTCGGCGATCCCGCACCACCAGCCCACCGGGGCGCAGCTGCGCGAAGGTGACTTCGTGAAGCTCGACTTCGGCGCGACCGTCGACGGCTACCACTCCGACATGACCCGCACGTTCGTGCTCGGCAAGGCCGCCGACTGGCAGCGCGAGCTCTACGACCTGGTCCACCGCGCCCAGGCGGCCGGTACCGCGGCCGTGTTCCCGGGCGCCGACGTGTCCGAAGTGGACGCCGCGGCCCGCTCCGTGATCGCCGCCGCGGGCCGCGCGGACGAGTTCGCCCACGGCCTCGGCCACGGCGTCGGGCTCGAGGTGCACGAGGCGCCCAGCCTCGCTACCACGGGCGTCGGTACACTGTCCGCCGGTATGGCGGTCACCGTCGAGCCCGGCGTCTACCTCGCGGGGCGCGGTGGCGTGCGCATCGAGGACACGCTCGTCGTGCGGGACTCCGGGCCCGAACTCCTCACCCTGAGCACCAAGGACCTCGTGGCCGTCTGAGACGGGCCGCGGACGAAGAGATCGACACAGGAGACCGAAAGCTCGTGGCCACCACCAACGACCTGAAGAACGGGCTCGTCCTCAACCTTGAGGGCCAGCTCTGGACCGTCACCGCGTTCCAGCACGTCAAGCCGGGCAAGGGCGGCGCGTTCGTGCGCACCACGCTCAAGCACGTGCTGACGGGGAAGGTCGTCGACAAGACCTTCAACGCCGGCACGAAGGTCGAAACGGCCACCGTGGACCGCCGGAACATGACCTACCTGTACAAGGACGGTCAGGACTTCGTGTTCATGGACGGCGACACCTACGACCAGATCACGGTTCCGGCCGAGGTCGTGTCGGACAACGCCAACTACATGCTTGAGAACACCGAGGTCCAGGTCGCGGTGCACGAGAACGAGGCGCTCTACATCGAGCTCCCGACCTCGGTCGAGATCGTCATCCAGCACACCGACCCGGGCCTGCAGGGCGACCGCTCCACCGGCGGCACCAAGCCGGCGACGCTCGAGACCGGCGCGGAGATCCAGGTCCCGCTGTTCGTGTCGACCGGCGAGAAGATCAAGGTCGACACGCGTGACGGCCGGTACCTCGGCCGCGTCTCCAGCTGATGGCGGACAAACAGAAGCCGCACCCGAACCGCGGCGGCGCGATCAGCAGGCGGCAGGCCCGCCGGCGTGCCGTCGAGATGCTGTACGAAGCTTCGCAACGCGGCACCGACCCGGTCACGCTGCTGGCCGACCGGGTCGGGTCCACCGACGTCGACCCGGTCGCCGACTACACGATCACTGTCGTGGAGGGCGTCACGACCCACCGCGAGCAGGTCGACGAGCTGCTGGCCGAGCACTCGCAGGGCTGGACACTGGACCGCATGCCGCCGGTCGACCTGGCGGTGCTGCGCGTGGGCGTCTACGAGATGCTCTGGTCCTCCGACGTGCCCGACCCCGTCGCGATCGACGAGGCCGTGGGCCTGGCGAAGGAGCTCTCGACCGACGACTCGCCGCGCTTCGTCAACGGCGTGCTCGGGCGCATCGGGACGATCGCCGACCGCCTGCGGGCCGTGCTCTGACCCGCTGACTTCGAAGTCGAAAACAAGCCGAAAACCGCCGAAGGCCGCGAGCTCCGTACTGGAGCCGCGGCCTTCGGCGTTGTGCTGGTGTCCCCAGGAAGCCTCACGAGTGGGGTCCGGAAGAGGTCTTCGTCACACCGAGCGTGTCAGAGCCGGCGCCGGGCCGTGCTCGGGCTCGCCCGGGCGTCGCCCGGTGAACCGGGTTCACCGTCACGGCAACCCGGAAGCGCTAGCCCGAACGGGTCACGCGCCGGAACGGCAGACGCGGGTGCGAGGGGACGGCCGGGGTGGTGTTGATCACCGTCCGCAGCCGGTCCGGCGGTGTCCGAAGCTCGGTGGGTGTTTCCGGTGCCCCGCCGAAAACACCCACCGCGTCGGGCAACCGCCGCCCATCAGTCTTCTTTGGACGGACGGGCCTCGGGCGGCAGGACGCCCCAGTCGATGAGCTGTTCGGTGAGCTCGCCGGGGGTCATGTCGTAGATGATCGCGAGCGAGCGCAGGTCCTCGGTGCGGATGGAGAGCACCTTCCCGTTGTAGTCGCCGCGCTGGCTCTGGATCGTGGCCGCGTACCGCGCGAGCGGGCCGACCTTCTCCGCGGGCAGCTGCTGGAGCCGCTCGAGGTTGATCACGATCTTCGTGGCGGGCTCGGCACCTGAGGGCACACGGCCCTCCGGCAGCAGTTCGACCACCGGTACACCGTAGAAGTCGGCCAGTTCGGCCAGCTTCTGGACGGTGACGGCGCGGTCGCCACGCTCGTACGAGCCGACGACGACGGCCTTCCAGCGGCCGCCCGACTTCTGCTCGACGCCGTGCAGGGACAGGCCCTGTTGCTGGCGGATCCCGCGGAGCTTGGCCCCGAGCGCCTTGGCGTAATCGCCCATCTGGTGGTTCTCCGTTTCCTCACCCCCACTCCGGTCGTGGTGACCGGTCAGGGGACTCCTCGAGTCGAATACTCAGAGTAATGGTTACGCATAGTTGTCACCAGGTCAAGCAGAAGGTCTCCGTACCTGGTCGCGGACGTGGGCACACCACCCGGAAGGATGATTGACCTCGCCTGCTACTGTCGGTGCGATTTCCCGGCACGAGCTGGGAGTCGACGTCCTTTAAGGACCCGTCCAGAGAGGCGGGGAAGGAGGTCCGCCTTGTCGTCACGTCCGCGTGGCGCGGCGGAACCGGTCGGGGAGCGCGAGCTTCTTTCGGCCGGCGATGTCGCGCGCACCATCGCCCGGATGGCCCATCAGGTCATCGAGAAGACCGCACTCGGTGCGGGTACTTCGGGCGATGCCTCATCCGCACCACTCGCCCCACCTGTGTTGCTGGGCATCCCCACCCGCGGTACTCCGCTGGCGACCCGGCTCGCCGGGAAGATCGGCGAGTTCTCCGGCGTCGTCCCCCCGACGGGGGCCCTTGACGTCACCCTCTACCGCGACGACCTGCGCCGCCGTCCGCCGCGCGCGCTCGAGCAGACGCAACTGCCGCTCGGCGGCATCGACGACCGGGTGGTGATCCTGGTCGACGACGTGCTGTTCTCCGGCCGCACCATCCGCGCCGCCCTCGACGCCCTGCGCGACCAAGGCCGCCCGCGCGCCGTGCAGCTGGCCGTGCTCGTCGATCGCGGCCACCGCGAGCTGCCGATCCGCGCCGACTACGTCGGCAAGAACGTGCCCACCGCGCGGGCCGAGGGCGTGTCCGTGCTGCTGTCCGAAACGGATGGGCGCGACGCGGTCCTGCTCCGCGCACCGGAAGGAGAGTCCCGGTGAAGCACCTGCTCGCCACCGACGGCCTGGACGCCGACACCGCCACGGCCGTCCTCGACACCGCCGACGAGCTGAAGCACACGCTGCTCGGCCGGGAGGTCCGCAAGCTGCCGACGCTGCGCGGCCGCACGGTGATCACCCTGTTCTACGAGAACTCCACCCGCACGCGCGTGTCGTTCGAGATCGCCGGGAAGTGGATGAGCGCCGACGTGATCAACGTCTCGGCGTCGAGCTCCTCGGTGAACAAGGGCGAGTCGCTGCGGGACACCGCGCTCACGCTCGCCGCCGCGGGCGCCGACTGCGTGATCGTCCGGCACCCCGCCTCGGGCGCCGCGCACCGGCTGTCGGGCTGGCTCGCCGAGGCCGGCACGGCCGTGGTCAACGCGGGCGACGGCACCCACGAGCACCCCACGCAGGCGCTGCTCGACGCCGCGACCCTGCGCGAACGGCTCGGCTCGCTGAAGGACCGCCGGGTGGCGATCGTCGGCGACGTGCTGCACAGCCGCGTCGCCCGGTCGAACATCCACCTGCTGAGCACCCTCGGCGCGGAGGTGGTGCTCGTCGCGCCGCCGACGCTGCTGCCGGTCGGGGTGGAGACGCTGCCGGTCACGGTCTCGCACGACCTCGACGCCGAACTGCCGGCCGTAGACGCCGTGATGATGCTGCGGGTGCAAGCCGAACGGATGCACGGGGGCTTCTTCCCGTCGTCGCGCGAGTACTCGATCTCCTACGGCCTGTCCGAGCGGCGCCAGCGGCTGCTGCCGGACCACGCCGTGGTGCTGCACCCCGGCCCGATGCTGCGCGGGATGGAGATCGCCTCGGCGGTCGCCGACTCCCCGGCCTCGGCCATCACCGAACAGGTCCGCAACGGCGTCCACGTGCGCATGGCGGTCCTCTACCACCTACTGGCCAGTGAAGGAGCTGCTGCATGACGCCCCCGCTCGTGATCAAGGGCGCGCGCCCGTACGGGGAGGGCGAGCCGGTCGACGTGCTCGTCGAGGACGGCGTGATCACCGCGATCGGTGAGGTCACCGTTCCCGAAGACGCCGAGGTGGTCGAAGCCGAGGGTCAGGTGCTGCTGCCCGGGTTCGTCGACCTGCACACCCACCTGCGCGAGCCCGGCCGCGAGGACACCGAGACCATCGAGACCGGCTCGGCCGCCGCGGCGCTGGGCGGTTACACGGCCGTGTTCGCCATGGCCAACACCGACCCGGTGGCCGACAACGCGCTCGTGACCGACCACGTGTGGCGCCGCGGGCAGGAGGCCGGCCTGGTCGACGTGCACCCGGTCGGCGCCGTCACGGTGGGGCTCAAGGGCGAGAAGCTCGCGGAGCTCGGCACGATGGCCAAGGGCACCGCCGCCGTGCGCGTGTTCTCCGACGACGGCGTCTGCGTGGCCGACCCGCTGCTGATGCGCCGCGCGCTGGAGTACTCGACCGCACTCGACGCCGTGATCGCGCAGCACGCCGAGGAGCCGCGGCTCACGGTCGGCGCGCAGGCCAACGAGGGCGAGAACTCCGCCCGCCTGGGCTACCCGGGCTGGCCTGCCTCGGCCGAGGAGTCGATCGTCGCGCGCGACTGCCTGCTCGCGTTGCACGCCAAGGCGCGCCTGCACGTCTGCCACGTGTCCACCTCGGGCACGGTCGACGTCCTGCGCTGGGCGAAGGACCGCGGGACCAAGGTGTCGGCCGAGGTCACGCCGCACCACCTGCTGCTCACCGACGAGCGCCTGGCCACCTACGACCCGGTCAACAAGGTGAACCCGCCGCTGCGCACCGGCGGCGACGTCGAGAAGCTGCGCGCCGCGCTGGCCGAGGGCGTGATCGACTGCGTCGCCACCGACCACGCGCCCCACGCCGTGCAGGACAAGGACACCGAGTGGAGCGCCGCGCGCCCGGGCATGCTGGGGCTGCAGACCGCGCTCTCGGTCGTCGTCCGCGCGATGGTGGAGCCGGGCCTGCTCGACTGGCGCGGCGTCGCCCGCGTGATGAGCGAGCGGCCCGCCGCGATCGGCAACCTGCCCGACCACGGCCGCCCGCTCGAGGTCGGCGAGCCCGCCAACCTGACCCTCGTCGACCCCCGTGCGGAGTGGACGGTGCGCGGGGCTGAGCTCGCGAGCATCTCCGCGAACACCCCGTACGAGGGAATGCGGCTGCCCGCCGTGGTGACGGCCACCGTGCTGCGCGGGCGGATCACCGCGCGCGAAGGGAAGATCTGCTGATGGACCGGTTCCTCCTCGTTCTGGGGATCGTCGCCTTCTTCCTGCTGTGCCTGTGGGGCATGTGGGTGGGCTGGCGGCGCAAGTCGCGCTCGCAGAGCGCGCAGGTGCCGCCGTTCCCGGGAATTCCCGGGGATCCCGGTGAGATCCTGCTGGAGTCGACCGGGCTCTACGTCAGCACCACCACCGCCGGCCACTGGCAGGACCGGGTCGTGACGCGGGGCGCGGGGTTGCGCACCGGCGCGGTCTGGCGCCTGTACCCGGGCGGCATCGCGGTGGAACGCGGCGGCGCGCCCGACTTCTGGATCCCGCGCGAGGCGGTCACCGGGATCCGCCGCGACTCGAAGATCGCCGGGAAGGTGATGGGCACCGACGCGCTGCTCGTCATCACCTGGCGCCTGGGAGACGCCGACCTCGACACCGGCTTCCGCGGTGACGAGCTCGACGACTATCCACAGTGGATCGAACAGCTTTCCCCCGACAACTCGGATCACGACATCAAGGGAGGTGCCCAGTGAGCACCGCGAACGGCACTCGCGTCCCCGCCGCCCTGGTTCTGGAGGACGGCCGGGTCTTCCGCGGCGCGGCCTACGGCGCGCGCGGGCGGACGCTCGGCGAGGCGGTGTTCTGCACCGGCATGACCGGCTACCAGGAGACGCTGACCGACCCGTCCTACCACCGGCAGATCGTGGTGCAGACCGCGCCGCAGATCGGCAACACCGGCTGGAACGACGAGGACGACGAGTCGGACCGCATCTGGGTCTCGGGCTACGTGGTGCGCGACCCGGCCCGCACGCCGTCCAACTGGCGCAGCAAGCGCGGCCTCGACGAGGAGCTGGCCCGCCAGGGCATCGTCGGCATCTCCGAGGTCGACACGCGCACGCTCACCCGCCACCTGCGCGAGCAGGGCGCGATGCGCGCGGGCGTGTTCTCCGGCGACGCGCTGGGCAGCGACGAGCAGATGGTGGCCGAGGTCCTGGCCAGCCCGCAGATGAAGGGCGCCGACCTCGCGGGCGAGGTCTCCACGGACAAGCCCTACGTCGTCGAGGCGCAAGGCGAACGGCGCTTCCGCGTCGCCGCGCTCGACCTGGGCATCAAGTCCAACACCCCGCGCCTGATGACGCAGCGCGGCATCGAGGTCCACGTGCTGCCCGCCGCGACCACGGTCGAGGAGCTGCTCGCGGTCGAGGCCGACGGCGTCTTCCTCTCCAACGGCCCGGGCGACCCCGCGACCACCACGCACGCCACCGCGCTGACGAAGGCTGTGCTGGAGCACGAGATCCCGCTGTTCGGCATCTGCTTCGGCAACCAGATCCTCGGCCGCGCGCTGGGGCTGGGCACGTACAAGATGCGCTACGGCCACCGCGGCATCAACATCCCGGTGATCGACGTGGCCACCGGCCGCGTCGCGATCACGGCGCAGAACCACGGCTTCGCGCTCGAAGGCGAGCCGGGCCAGCGGTTCGAGTCGCCCTACGGCGCCGCGCAGATCAGCCACTACTGCCCGAACGACGACACCGTCGAGGGCGTGCGCGCCTTCGACGTGCCGGCGTTCTCGGTGCAGTACCACCCCGAAGCCGCGGCCGGACCGCACGACGCGGCGCCCCTGTTCGACGAATTCGTGACCCTGATGGAGAAGAAGGCCTGATGCCGAAGAGGACGGACATCCAGCACGTGCTGGTGATCGGCTCCGGGCCGATCGTGATCGGGCAGGCCGCCGAGTTCGACTACTCGGGCACACAGGCCTGCCGGGTGCTGCGGGCCGAGGGCCTGCGCGTGAGCCTGGTGAACTCGAACCCGGCCACCATCATGACCGACCCCGAGTTCGCCGACGCCACCTACATCGAGCCGGTGACGCCGGACTTCGTGGAGAAGGTCATCGCGCAGGAGCGGCCCGACGCCATCCTCGCGACGCTGGGCGGGCAGACGGCGCTCAACTGCGCGGTCGCGCTGCACGAGCGCGGCGTGCTCGAGAAGTACGGCGTGGAGCTGATCGGCGCCGACATCGACGCCATCCAGCGCGGCGAGGACCGGCAGAAGTTCAAGGACATCGTGCGCACGATCGGCGCCGAAGTCCCCCGCAGCCGCGTCTGCAAGACCATGGAGGACGTGCGCGCCACCGTCGCCGAGCTCGGCCTGCCGGTCGTGATCCGGCCGTCGTTCACCATGGGCGGCCTGGGTTCCGGCCTGGCCTACACGCCCGAGGAGCTGGAGCGCCTGGCGTCCACCGGCCTGAGCGAGTCGCCGGTCACCGAGGTGCTCATCGAGGAGAGCGTGCTCGGCTGGAAGGAGTACGAGCTCGAGCTGATGCGCGACAAGAGCGACAACGTCGTGGTCGTCTGCTCGATCGAGAACGTCGACGCGATGGGCGTCCACACGGGCGACTCCGTCACCGTCGCTCCCACGATGACGCTCACCGACCGCGAGTACCAGGTGATGCGCGACGTCGGCATCGCCGTGCTGCGCGAGGTCGGCGTGGACACCGGCGGCTGCAACATCCAGTTCGCGATCAACCCGGACGACGGGCGCATGGTCGTGATCGAGATGAACCCGCGGGTGTCCCGTTCGTCGGCGCTCGCGTCGAAGGCCACCGGCTTCCCGATCGCCAAGATCGCCGCGAAGCTCGCCATCGGCTACACGCTCGACGAGATCCAGAACGACATCACCGGCGAGACCCCGGCGGCCTTCGAGCCGACGCTCGACTACGTCGTGGTGAAGATCCCGCGCTTCGCCTTCGAGAAGTTCCCGGGCGCCGACCCGACGCTCACGACCACCATGAAGAGCGTCGGCGAGGCGATGTCCTTCGGCCGCAGCTTCCCCGAGGCGCTCGGCAAGGCCATGCGGTCGATCGAGACCAAGGCCACCGGCTTCTGGACGCTGCCGGATCCCGAGGGCGTGACCATGGAGTCCACTTTGGACTCGCTGCGCATGCCGCACGAGGGCCGGCTGTACGAAGTGGAGCGGGCGCTGCGCCTGGGCGCCACCGTCGAGCAGGTCCACGAGGCCAGCGGCATCGACCCGTGGTTCGTGGACCAGATCGCGCTGATCGGCGAGGTCGGCTCCGAGGTGCGCGACGCGCCGGTGCTCGACGGCGAGCTGCTGCGCCGAGCCAAGCGCACCGGCCTGTCCGACCGCCAGGTCGCCGCGCTGCGCCCGGAGCTGGCGGGGGAGGACGGCGTGCGCACGCTGCGCCACCGCCTCGGCGTGCGGCCGGTGTTCAAGACCGTGGACACGTGCGCGGCCGAGTTCAAGGCGGACACGCCGTACCACTACTCGGCCTACGAGACCGACCCCGCGGCGCAGTCGGAGGTCGTGGCGCAGGGTGACAAGCCGAAGGTGCTCATCCTCGGCTCCGGTCCGAACCGGATCGGGCAGGGCATCGAGTTCGACTACTCCTGCGTGCACGCCGCGATCGCGCTGCGCGAGGCCGGGTTCGAGGCCGTCATGGTCAACTGCAACCCCGAGACCGTCTCCACCGACTACGACACCTCCGACCGCCTGTACTTCGAGCCGCTGTCTTTCGAGGACGTGCTCGAGGTCGTGCACGCGGAGCAGCAGTCGGGCACCGTCGCGGGCGTGATCGTGCAGCTCGGCGGCCAGACGCCGCTGGGGCTCGCGAAGCGCCTGGCCGACGCCGGCGTGCCGGTGGTCGGCACGCCGCCGGAGGCCATCAACCTGGCCGAGGACCGCGGCGCGTTCGGCGAGGTGCTCGGCGACGCCGGGCTGCCGGCGCCGAAGTACGGCACGGCGACCTCGTTCGAGGGCGCCAAGCGGATCGCCGACGAGATCGGCTACCCGGTGCTCGTGCGCCCGTCCTACGTGCTCGGCGGGCGCGGCATGGAGATCGTCTACGACGAGGAGACCCTCGCCGGCTACATCCGCCGCGCCACCGAGGTCACGCCCGAGCACCCGGTGCTCGTGGACCGCTTCCTCGACGACGCGATCGAGATCGACGTCGACGCGCTGTTCGACGGCGAGGAGCTCTACCTCGGCGGCGTGATGGAGCACATCGAGGAGGCCGGCATCCACTCCGGTGACTCCTCGTGCGCGCTGCCGCCGATCACGCTCGGTGCGACCGACCTCGAAGAGGTGCGCCGCTCCACGGAGGCGATCGCCCGCGGCGTGGGTGTGCGCGGCCTGCTGAACGTGCAGTACGCGCTCAAGGACGACGTGCTGTACGTGCTGGAGGCCAACCCGCGCGCCTCGCGCACGGTGCCGTTCGTCTCGAAGGCCACCGCGGTGCCGCTCGCGAAGGCGGCGGCGCTGGTGATGACCGGCTCGACGATCAAGGACCTGCGCGCCTCGGGTGTGCTGCCCGCAGAGGGCGACGGCGGCCGGATGCCGGCCGACTCGCCGGTGGCGGTCAAGGAGGCCGTGCTGCCGTTCCACCGGTTCCGCACGCCTGAGGGCCACGGCGTGGATTCCTTGCTGGGCCCGGAGATGAAGTCGACGGGCGAGGTGATGGGTGTGGACGTGTCCTTCGGGAAGGCGTTCGCGAAGTCCCAGAGCGGCGCGTACGGCTCGCTGCCGACGTCCGGGCGCGTGTTCGTCTCGGTGGCCAACCGCGACAAGCGCTCGATGGTCTTCCCGGTGAAGCGGCTGGCGGACCTCGGGTTCGAGATCCTGGCGACGTCCGGCACCGCCGAAGTGTTGCGGCGCAACGGAGTCGACTGCACGGTGGTGCGCAAGCACTACGAAGGTTCCACCGAAGCCGAGCCGAACATCGTCGACGTGATCCTCGCGGGTGGCGTCGAGATGGTCATCAACACGCCGTACGGGAACAGCGGCCCGCGCATCGACGGCTACGAGATCCGCACCGCGGCGGTGTCGCGCGACATCCCCTGCATCACCACCGTGCAGGGCGCGGCGGCGGCCGTGCACGGCATCGAAGCGCTCATCCGGGGTGACATCGGGGTGCGCAGCCTCCAGAGCCTCCAGGCGGCGCTGAAGGCCACGAAGTGAGCGGGCAGCGGTTCGGGGCCCGGCTGGCGAAGGCGGTCGCGGAACGCGGGCCGCTGTGCGCCGGCATCGACCCGCATCCGGGCCTGATCGAGTCCTGGGGCCTGCCCCTGAACGTCAGTGGTCTGGAACGGTTCGCGCTGGGCGCCACGGAGGTCCTGGCGGCCGCCACGGCGATCGTGAAGCCGCAGTCGGCCTTCTTCGAGGCGTTCGGCCCGCCCGGCGTGGCGGTGCTCGAACGCGTCGTGGACGCGGCCCACGACGCCGGTGCGCTCGTCCTGCTCGACGTCAAGCGCGGCGACATCGGCTCCACGATGGCGGCCTACACGGCCGCCTACGTGGCCGAGGGGGCAGCGTTCAAGGCCGACGCGGCCACAGTTTCGCCGTATCTCGGGTTCGGCGCGCTGGATCCCGCCGTGGCGGCCGCCACGGCGGCGGGCACCGGCCTGTTCGTGCTCGCCCGCACGTCGAACCCAGAGGCCCACGCGCTGCAGAGCGCGCGGCTGGCGGACGGCCGCACGGTGGCCCAGAGCATCGTCGACGCGGCCGCGGACCACAACGCCGGTGCCGAGCCCCTCGGCGACGTCGGCGTGGTCGTGGGAGCCACGATCAGCCCCGGTGAGCTGGACCTTTCCCGGCTCGCCGGGCCCGTGCTCGCGCCCGGGTTCGGCGCCCAGGGGGCAACTGTGGCGGACTTAAGGGCAGTCTTCGGGCCCGATCTGCCGGGGGTGCTGCCGGCGTCATCGCGCGACCTGCTGCGCCACGGTCCGGACCCCGAGGCCATGCGCCGCGAGGTCGTCCGGGTCACGGCGCTGCTGGGCCACACAGCCGAAAAAGACCAATAGCAGGCCCCGGAATCGGCCTCCACCAGCCACCCCCGCATTGTGGCGCCTGCTCAAGGGTGGGTACCGTCGCGTCACCCACCCAGATTTGAGAACTACCGGAGGAAAACGTGGCACTTCCCCAGCTGACAGAGGAACAGCGTGCTGCGGCGCTGGAGAAGGCCGCCGCCGCCCGCCGCATCCGTGCTGAGCTGAAGGAGCGGCTGAAGCGGGGCGGTACCACTCTGGTCGACGTGCTGAAGCAGGCCGAGGAGAACGAAGTCCTCGGCAAGATGAAGGTTTCGGCCCTGCTCGAGGCTCTCCCCGGCGTCGGCAAGGTTCGTGCCCAGCAGACCATGGAACGACTGGAGATCGCGCCCAGCCGCAGGCTCCGCGGACTCGGCGACCGGCAGCGCAAGGCGCTGCTGGCCGAGTTCAGCGGAGAGTGAGCGGCGTCGGTCAGGACTACCCGGTGATCCGGGGCACCGACCGCGACGGTGAGCCGGTGGCGGGGGATACCTCCCGACACCGGCTCACCGTCGTCTCGGGGCCTTCCGGGGTCGGGAAGTCGAGCGTGGTGGGGGAGCTGCGCAAGCTCGAACCGGACATCTACTTCAGCGTCTCGGTCACGACGCGGAAGCCGAGGCCCGGAGAGGTCGACGGGAGTCACTACCACTTCATCGACCGGGCGGAGTTCGACCGCATGGTCGCCGACGGGCAGCTGCTGGAGTGGGCGGAGTTCGCGGGCAACCGCTACGGCACGCCGCGCGAGCCCGTGGAGCGGGCCCTGGCGGCCGGCCGGCCCGCCGTGCTGGAGATCGAGCTGCAGGGCGCGCGGCAGGTCCGGGCGGCCATGCCGGAGGCCCGGCTCGTGATGCTGATGCCGCCGTCGTGGGACGAGCTGGTCGGCAGGCTCACCGGGCGCGGCACCGAATCCGAGGCGGCGGTCGCCGCCCGGCTCGCCGAGGCGGAACGCGAACTGGCGGCCGCGGGCGAGTTCGATGTCCGGCTCGTGAACGCCGACGTGGGGACCGCCGCGGCGCGGTTGCTAGACTTGATTACCGGTGGCGATTCCTCTGCCGCCGATATCCTGGACGATACGGAGTAGCACGAGTGGCTGTTCAACAGGCGATGCTGGAAGAGCTCGAGGGCATCACCAACCCGCCGATCGACGACCTGCTCGAAAAGGTCTCCTCGAAGTACGCGCTGGTGATCTACTCGGCCAAGCGCGCGCGTCAGATCAACGACTACTACGCCCAGCTGGGCGAGGGTCTGCTGGAGTACGTCGGCCCCCTCGTGGAGCCGGGCCCCCGCGAGAAGCCGCTGTCGATCGCGCTGCGCGAGATCCACGGTGGCCTGCTCGAGCACACCGAGGGTGAGTGACACCAAGCCCAGGATCGTCCTGGGCGTAGGCGGCGGCATCGCCGCCTACAAGGCTTGTGAGGTCCTGCGAGGCCTCACCGAGTCCGGGCACGACGTTCGCGTGGTGCCCACCGAGGCCGCGCTGAACTTCATCGGCGCGGCCACCTTCGAGGCCCTCTCGGGACACCCGGTGCACACCGGGGTGTTCACAGAGGTGCCCGAGGTGCAGCACGTGCGCGTCGGCAAGGAAGCCGACCTCGTGGTGATCGTCCCGGCGACCGCTAACCTGCTGGCCAAGGCCGCGCACGGCATCGCCGACGACCTCCTCACCACGACCCTGCTCACCGCCCGGTGCCCGGTCGCCTTCTTCCCGGCGATGCACACGGAGATGTGGGAGCACCAGGCCACGCAGGACAACGTGGCGCTGCTGCGGTCGCGCGGGATGGTCGTGACCGAGCCCGCCGCCGGACGCCTCACGGGCGTCGACACCGGCAAGGGCCGGCTGGCCGACCCGGCCGAGATCGTGGACCTGGCCCGCCTGCTGCTCGACGAGCCCCGCGCATTGCCGCGCGATCTCGAGGGCCTGCGCGTGGTCGTCTCCGCGGGCGGCACGCGCGAGCCGCTGGACCCGGTCCGCTACCTGGGCAACCGTTCGTCGGGCAAGCAGGGTTTCGCACTCGCGCGCGTGGCCGCCCAGCGCGGTGCCGACGTGATGTTGATCGCCGCCCACACCGTCGAGCTGCCCCAGCCCGCCGGTGCGCACCTGGAGCGCGTGTCGAGCGCGGAGGAGCTGCGCAAGGCCGTGCACGCGGCCGCCGCGGACGCCGACGTGGTCGTGATGGCCGCCGCCGTCGCCGACTTCCGGCCGGCCACGAGGGCCGACTACAAGATCAAGAAGTCCGACGACTCGCCCGACCCCGTGATCACCCTCGACCGCAACGCCGACATCCTCGCCGAGCTGGTCCAGGGCCGTCGCGAGGGCCAGACGGTGGTCGGGTTCGCCGCCGAGACGGGCGACGAGCACGGCAGCGTGCTCGACCACGCGCGCACGAAGCTGCGGCGCAAGGGCGCCGACCTGCTGGTGGTCAACGCGGTGGGCGACGGCAAGGCGTTCGGCACGGAGGACAACTCCGGCTGGCTGCTGGCCGCCGACGGCACCGAGCAGGCGATCCCGCTCGGCGCGAAGGCGCGGCTCGCGGCCACTGTGTGGGACGCTGTAACAAGCTTGCGCGAACGTCGACTCCAGCACTAGGCCTTCTGGGTAATGTAGGGCCGTGTAAGGGGTACCTAAGTTCGCGGGTACCGAGCCGAAACCGAGGGAAGTGACGAGGTCGTGACTGCGTCCACCAAAAGGCTGTTCACGTCGGAATCGGTGACCGAGGGCCATCCCGACAAGATCTGTGACGCCATCAGCGACTCGATCCTCGACGGCCTGCTCACCAAGGACCCGCGCAGCCGGGTCGCCGTCGAGACCATGATCACCACGGGCCAGGTGCACGTGGCCGGCGAGGTGACCACCGAGGCCTACGCCGACATCCCGACCATCGTGCGGGACGTGATCCTGCGGATCGGCTACGACTCGTCGGCCAAGGGCTTCGACGGCAACTCGTGCGGCGTGAACGTGGCGATCGGCTCCCAGTCGCCGGACATCGCGCAGGGCGTCGACACCGCGTACGAGTCGCGGGTGGAAAGCGACGAGGACGAGATCAACCGCCAGGGCGCCGGCGACCAGGGCCTGATGTTCGGCTACGCCTGCTCGGACACCCCCGAGCTGATGCCGCTGCCGATCGCGCTGGCCCACCGCCTGTCGCGCCGGCTGACCGCGGTCCGCAAGGACGGCGTGCTGCCGTACCTCCGCCCGGACGGCAAGACCCAGGTCACCATCGAGTACGCGGGTGAGCAGCCCGTGCGTCTCGACACGGTGGTCGTGTCCACGCAGCACGCCGATGGCATCGACCTGGAGCAGATGCTCGGCGTCGACGTGAAGCAGCACGTGGTGGAGCCGGAGCTGGCCGAGCTGGGTCTCGACACGACCGGCACCCGCCTGCTGGTCAACCCGACCGGCCGCTTCGTGATCGGCGGCCCGATGGGCGACGCCGGCCTGACCGGCCGCAAGATCATCGTCGATACCTACGGCGGCATGGCCCGCCACGGCGGTGGTGCCTTCTCGGGCAAGGACCCGTCCAAGGTCGACCGCTCCGCGGCGTACGCGATGCGCTGGGTGGCGAAGAACGTGGTCGCCGCCGGGCTGGCCGGGCGCGTCGAGGTGCAGGTGGCCTACGCGATCGGCAAGGCCGCGCCGGTGGGCCTGTTCGTGGAGACGTTCGGCACCGAGACGGTGGACCCGACGAAGATCCAGGACGCGATCAGCGAGGTCTTCGACCTCCGTCCGGCCGCGATCATCCGCGACCTCGACCTGCTGCGCCCGATCTACGCGCCGACCGCCGCGTACGGCCACTTCGGCCGCACGGATCTCGACCTGCCGTGGGAGAGCACCGCGCGGGCCGACGCGCTGCGTTCGCTCGCGGGCGCCTGACCGACCGCTTCGCCCCAGCACCCCAATGTGGCGTTCGTTGCGTTGAGCGCACCGAACGCCACATTCGGTGCGTTCAGCGCACCCAATGCCGCATTGGGGCGTTCTGGCGGTGGGACCGTCGGTGGGGTCTGGTAGAGATCTCGGGGTGAGCAGCTCCGAACCCGCCCCGCTGTGGGACCTCCCGGAGCCTTCGCGCTCCGCCTCGGAGCCGAAGGCTTCTTCGTCGCGTGCCGGTGCGGCCAAAGCTGCTGTGGCGAAGTCTGGTGCTGCGTCCGGTGCTGCGGCGAAGAAGGCCGCCGCGAAGAAGGCTCCGTCGCGCAAGGGGGCGCAGCAGCCGGCGCCCGAGCTGCCCGTGGCGAAGATCGTGGTGGACATCCCGCTGGCGCACCTGGACCGGACGTTCGACTACCAGGTGCCCGACAAGCTGCACGAGGCCGCGGTGCCGGGTTGCCGCGTGCGGGTGCGGTTCGCGGGGCAGCTCGTGGACGGCTACCTCGTGGAGCGCACGGACACCACGGAGTACGAGCGGAAGCTGGCGTACCTGGAACGCGTCACGTCGAGTGAGCCGGTGCTGCCGCCTTCGCTGCACGCCGTGTGCCGGTCGGTGGCCGACCGCTACGGCGGCACCCTGTCCGACGTGCTGCGGCTGGCTTTGCCGCCGCGGCACGCCAAAGCCGAAGCCGAGCCCGCTTCGGAACCGGCGCCTTCGCCGGACGTGCCGGACGTGTCGGCGTGGTCGCGGTACCAGTGGGGTCCGGCGTTCCTGGACGCCGTGGCCGACGGCAAGCCGGCCAACGCGGTGTGGCAGGCCCTGCCGGGCGAGGACTGGCCGCGCCGGCTCGCGGAGGCCGCGGCGGTGGCGGCGTCGTGCGGCCGGGGCGCGGTGCTCGTCGTGCCGGACCATCGGGACCTCACGCGGGTGCACGAGGCGTGCGCGGCGCTGATGGGCGAGGACGCCGTGGTGGCGCTGATCGCCGGGCTCGGGCCCGCGGAGCGGTACCGGCGCTGGCTCGCCGTGCTGCGCGGCGGCGTCCGGGTCGTGGTGGGTACGCGCGCGGCGATGTTCGCGCCGGTGGCCGACCCGGGCCTGTTCGTCGTGTGGGACGACGGCGACGACCTGCACCTCGACCCGCACGCGCCTTACCCGCACGTGCGCGACGTGCTCATGGACCGCGCGCACGCCACGAAGTCGTCGCTGCTGGTCGGCGGTTTCGCGCGCACGGCGGAGGCGCAGCTGCTCGTGGAGTCGGGCTGGGCGCAGGCCGTGCTGGCCGACCGCGCCGTGCTGCGCGCGGCCGCCCCGCGCGTGACGCCGGTGGGGGAGGACTTCGACGTCGCGCGCGACGAGGCCGCGCGCGTCGCCCGCCTGCCCGCGGTGGCCTTCGAGGCGGCGCGCCAGGCGTTCGCCGCAGGGCTCCCAGCGCTGATCCAGGTGCCCCGGCGCGGCTACGTCCCGGGCCTGGCCTGTGGCAACTGCCGCACGCCCGCGCACTGCCGCCGTTGCGCCGGTCCGCTGGCGCTGCCCGGCGGCTCGGTGGACGGCGCGCCGAAGCCGCCCGCGTGCCGCTGGTGCGGCGTGCCGGAGACCGCGTTCCATTGCCAGGCTTGCGGTTCCGTGCGGCTGCGCGCGGTGATCGTGGGCGCGAAGCGCACCGCGGAGGAACTGGGCCGGGCCTTCCCGGGTGTCCCTGTGCGTACTTCCGGCGCGGCCGAGGTGCTGGCGACGGTGCCGGGACGTCCCGCGCTGGTGGTCTGCACCCCCGGCGCCGAACCGGTCGCCGAGGGCGGCTACGGCGCCGCCCTGCTCCTCGACGGCTGGGCCCTGCTCGGCCGCCAGGACCTGCGCGCCGCCGAGGAAACCCTGCGCCGCTGGATGGCCGCGGGCGCCTTGGTGCGCCCGGCCGCTTCGGGCGGCCGGATCGTGGTGGGCGCCGAGGCCGGCCTGTCCGTGGTCCAGGCCCTGGTCCGCTGGGACCCGGCCTGGCACGCCGCCTTGGAGCTCGGCCAGCGCCGCGAACTGGGCTTCCCGCCCGCCATGCGCATGGCCAGCGTCGAAGGCACGCCCGACGCCGTCGCCTCCGTCCTCGACGACCTGCCCCTGCCCGACACCGGCGAAGTCCTCGGCCCCGTCCCCCTGGGCGACTTCGACGCCGACGGCAACGCCTCCCGCGAACGCGCTCTGGTCCGTGTGGCGCGCCCGGAGGGCAAAACGCTGGCCGCTCTGCTCCACGACGCCGCGGCCCGCCGCGACGCCCGCAAGGCGGCCGAGCCGGTGCGGATTCAGCTGGACCCGCTGGAGCTGATCTAGCACGGCGTGAGTAGGCGTGCTGGCGGCTTTGTCCTGTCCTACGGCCGCGCGGTCCGGCGGGGCTCGCCAGGGGCGACTCGGGCTGCTTTGCTCCACGACGCCGCGGCCCGCCGCGACGCCCGCAAGGCGGCCGAGCCGGTGCGGATTCAGCTGGACCCGCTGGAGCTGATCTAGCACCGTTTCAGCCGACGGGCAGGTAGTTCCGCCCGGTCTCTTGGTTGCGCGGTCCGGCGGGTGTGGCGCGCCGGAGGGCTAACCGGGGCTGCCGGGCTACGCGACGCCGCGGCCCGCAGGGACGCTCCCAAGGCGGCCGAGCCGGCGCGGATCCGGCCAGATCCGCCAGCACCTTCCGCGCCGGCCGAGGTGGTGCAGTCCTCTGTCACACCCCGGGCGAGGGGCGCCGGACGGCGGCCGAAAGGTCGGGTTCGTGAACGTTGTCCGGACCACTGACCGGCCGGCCCGTTTCGTTTCGGCCTTGATCGGGCATGTGGAAGGCGGTCGGGGGAGGGCCCGGCGGGATGAAGCACGCCCGCGGCGCTGCTCCGTGCGCGCGCCGGGACTGCTCCTTTCGCTGGCTGCGCGCTTTCGCCGGGTCCCCCTACGCTGGAGGCGCGATGTTCAGGACCGATCCGCGCGACGCCGACGGCTGCCCGTCCGGCGAAGGGGAGCCCGCGGCCGAGGCGACGATCCGGGCCGCCGAACCGACCGACGTCAAGGCGCTGAGCATCGCGCTCGGCGCGGAAGAGTATTTCGCCGATCGGCTCGGGCGGCAGGCCGAGGGGCTGGGCGTCCTGCTCACCGCGTGGTGGGCGGATCGGCCGGTAGGGGCCCTGTACCTGTGGCTCGAGGACGCCGAGGAGCCGCCCATCCGCAGCCGGCTGCCGGGCGTCCCGCTGCTGACGCACGTGGAAGTCCTGCCGGCCACGCGCAACCGCGGCGTCGGCCGGGCGCTGGTCCGCGCGGCCGAGGGGCGGCTGGCGAGGCTCGGGCACCGGCGCGCCGCGCTGGCCGTGCGCACGGACAACGCGGACGCGGCCCGGTTGTACCGCCGGCTCGGTTACCGGGACTGGGGGCACGGCACGGTTGTCTGCTATGCCGAGCACTTCCTCCCGGACGGCCGCACCGTGTCCGAAGCCGAGCTGTGCCATGTGCTGGTGAAGACCCTCTGAGTCAGCTCCGCAGCACCAACTCGGCGATGCCGAGGGTCTGGAAAGCGGCGTCCACGCCGCCCGTCACGTGCTGGTCGTGCAGGCCGGCCACGTGCGCGCACCACGTCACCCGGTCTTCCTGCCACGCTCGCAGGAAATCCGCGCACAGCTTCGGCGTGATCATTTCCTCGTTGCGGTGCAAGGCGGTGCGCAGCGCCTCGACCATGTTGTCGCGCCGGTCGGGATCCAGCCCGGCCGCGACCTGAACCTGGAGCATGGCGGCGCGGATGAAGTTCCGGCGGACCTCAAGGAAGCTCGTCCAATACCCCTCCGTCGCGGCGTCGAGGCCGAGGCCCTGGTCGAGCAGGCCGTAGACGCCCTCGGCGAGCGTGTCGCCCAGTTCCTCGGACTCGGCCCGGATCTGGTTGTACGGGTCGTACTCCGCCTGGTGCGCGGTCCCGGTGAGCGCGGTCGGCCGCAACCTTCTGTCGCCCAGCAGGAAGAACCAGTCCTCGTTGTAGAGGTCCGGGAAGAACGAGTCGAAACACTTATCGCCCACGACGAGCGCACCGCCGCCGACGAACGTGTCCTGCCGCCCGCCCGACTCGCGGTAGGCGTGGCACACCACGGAGTTGTCGGGCATGCCGGTGTTGGTCAGGCCGACGGCCGCGTGGTCGCCCAGCAGACCCGAGGCCTCGCGCAGGTCGGCCGGCCGGGGCAGTGTGATGTCGTCGTCGAGGAACAGCACGCGCTGCCAGCTCGCGAGGCCGGCGACGAGCAGGCCCAGGTTGCGTTTGAGGCTGGTGTCGGCGCCGCGGAGCAGCTCGTGCTCCCGCAACAGCTGAGACGCGGCGAAGCGGGGCATGACGCCCGGGGGGAGACCGTCGGTGTCGATCGCGAAGGCCTGCACCCTGGCCTTCTTCGCCGCCAGCACGACCCGGTCGGCGCTCGCCTTCTGGCTGCAGAGCAGCAGCACCGGCACGTCGAGCTCCCGGGCGATGGTCCAGGTGTGGTCCAGCGCGTGCTCGTCGCGGCCGTTGGGCACGACGATCGCGTCCAGCCCGGCCTCGGGAGTCCTCCCGGCGCCGACCTCGGCCAACAGGCGCCGGTGGGTGGTGTGCTGCGCCGGCGCTCCGACGGCAGTGGTCATCTCAGCTCGTTTCTGGCCATTCGTGCAGCCGGTGCTCCGCCAGCGTCCAGTCGGGGGTGAGCCCCTGGTTGTTGAAGATGGGCACGCGGCTGATGATGCTGAAGGAGTCCGCGTGGGCGAATCGCGCGTCCAGGTGGGCCTGGTTGCGATCGCGGAAACGCGGGTCGGTCAGCGCTCGCACGGCTCCGAGGGTTCCCCGGCCGTACATCCCGTTGCACACGGTGACGGTGCGTTTGCGGTTGAGCGGGTTGACTCCGTGGTAGAAGAGCGCGACGTCGGCGACGAGGGTGTCGGCGTCTGACGTCTGGGCTTTGAAGCGTTCGGTCGTGCCGTCCGTGCGGGTCACCTCGAAGCTGCCCGGCACGTCCTGGCCAGGGCCGCCGCGGCCGATCTGCCGCACCGGCGCGTCGATCAGGTTGAGCAGCTCGCGGGTCTGCGGGTTGAAGTCGACGCCGCCGAGCAGCACGAGGTGCGCCGTGTAGTCCTTGGGGCGCAGGGGGACCCGGGGGTTCGCGGTGCGGAAGGAGACGTTGCTGGTGGGGTTGCAGGCCCGGATGTGGCCGTACAGCTCGATCAGCGCGTCCGGGTCGGCGTAGCTGAAGAGCCGGGAGTAGTCGGGACTGGCCGGATCCGCGTAGCCGATCCGCATGTCTTCGGGCAGCTGCGCGTCGACGATCACGACGTCTTCGTTCGGCGGGAACCGCCAGACGTTGCCCGGCGCGAAATCGGCCGAGCCCGTGGCCTCGTGGGAGCCGCCGCGCAGCTCGGTCAGCTCGGCGAGCAGGTCCTCGCGTCCGCGCTGCTCCTGCTCGGTGAGCTGCTCGGCCGCCAGCAGGCGGAACGACGGCCCTTCGATCGACCGGCGGGTGGCGAAGAACGTGGCGTACGCGTCGAGCCGGAGCATGGGCGGCGACACCGGGTTGCTGGTGTTCTCCCACGACGAGAGCAGCGTGTTGCTCACCCCGAACACGTCGGCGAGCTGGCGTTGGGTGATCTGCACCCCGGACCAGGTCTCCTTCCGCAGCGCGCGGAGGCGTCCGGCGAGGGCGGGGCTCGGCTGGGACACGACTTCAGACCTTTCAGTGAAGTCCACTGGAACGCGAGTGACGAAGATTGTACACGGAGAGTACTGGGTCGGCTTGAGGGGCTCGCCGGGACGGTTCTGATGGGGGATTGAGGGGTTGTTCAGTCCGTCTGTCGGCAAAACTCTTAGGGAGAACTTAAGTCTAAGGCTCTGTTCAGGTTCAGTCGCAGCCTTTATAGTTCGATCTATGGAAGTCTACTGGATTTCAGGAACCACCTGAACAGGGGGTCGGCCATGGACACCAGCGTTCTGCACGTGCCACTGCATCGAGCGATCGTGGTGGTCGACATCGAGGGGTCGACCACCCGCACCAATCCCGCTCGGGCCCGGCTGCGCGCGATTCTGTTCGACCTGCTCGACGAGGCGTTCCGCGCCGGGGGGATCGCGGAGGGGTTCCGGGACCCCTTCGTGGACCGTGGCGATGGCGCGTTGTGCCTGGTCCGGCCGGTCGACGAGGCGCCGAAGACGGTCCTGCTCGCCGAGGTGGTGCCCGCCCTGGCGGAGCTGCTCGCGCGGCACAACGCCGAGAGACCCGACGAGGCCTTCCGGCTCCGGGTGGCGATCCACGCCGGCGAGGTGCACTACGACCTCCACGGCCCTTACGGCGAGGACGTCGACCTCGCCTGCCGGCTGCTCGACGCCACCGAGCTGCGGCGCCGGCTGCGCATCGCCGACGGGCCGCTCGCGCTGGCCGTCTCCGAGGCCATCCACTGGTCGGTGGTCCGCCACGACTACGACGGGATAGACCGCACCGCGTTCACCGACGCGTTCCACGTGCGGGTGGGCGGGAGACGGATGCGGGGCTGGCTCCGCACCGCCGACTGGGCCGGGGCCGGCAGCCCCAGGACGGGGCTCACCGCCTGACGAGCCGGGAGGTGACCCCGTGGAGACGACCGGATTCTGGCCGGCGCTGGGCGAGGCCGACCGCGGCAAGGTGGCGGAGCTGGCGGTCCGCCGCACCTATCGCCGGGGCGACGTGGTGTGCCGCGAAGGCGACCGCGCCGCGGTGGTGGTGCTCCTGCTCTCAGGCCACGTCCGGATCACCAACGCGACTTCCGACGGCCGCGAGGTCGTGATCGCCGTGCGCGGCGCGGGCGACGTGGTCGGCGAGCTCGGCGCCATCGACGGCGGCCCGCGCTCGGCGACCGTGTCGGCGCTGGACGACCTCGACGCGCTCGTCGTTCCCGCCGCCCGCTTCGCCGCGCTGTGCCGGCGCGAAGCGGCGATCTCCTGGGCGTTGCTGCTGGTCCTGGCCGACCGCCTGCGCGACATCGGCCGGCAGCGGCTCGACGTCGGCGGCGGCACGATCACCCGGCGCGTCGCGGCGCAGCTGATGCAGCTGGCCGTGCAGCACGGGGTGCGCCGGGGCGACGACATCGTCATCGCGATCCCCGGCACCCAGGCCGAACTCGCGACCACCGCGGCGGTTTCGCGCGAATCGTGGGCCCGGGTGACGCGGGAACTGCGCCGGCTCGGCGTGCTCAGCACCGCGCGCGGGCAGGTCGTGATCCACCGGTTCGCGGAACTGGGCCGGCTCGCCCGCTGAACTTTGGCCGAACGTGTCTGCAGACACAGATTTGCCTGCGCCACAGGGGAATCCTGGTATCACACACTCACGACGGAGGCAGCCATGGACCCGTTTCTTCCCGCCCCGCAACCGATTCGATGGCGCCGCGGGGTCTACGCGGCGGCGCTGGTGATCCCGTTCACCGTGATGCAGCTGTGGGCGCTGCTGGTGCTCCTGAGTCTCGCCGACTTCAGCGGCCTTGTCGTACAAGCGGTTCTGGTGCTCGTGCTCGGCTCGGCGGTCTCGCTCGCCGTCGGCTGGCGGTGGGCCTGGCGCCTGGGTTCCGAACGCCGGCGCGCCCTCGAAACCCGCCGCGAGTTCGAGGCCTGGCGTGATGCCGCACGCGAAATCCCGCCGGCCGAACGGATCGGCGCCGGGCGAGGCCGTCGATGAGCGCGCTGGCGGCCGCCGCCGAGAGCGGCCCCGACACGTCGACGGTCGTGCTGGTTGTCGCTCTCGTCGCGTTCATCGTCGCGGTCCGGATCGTGCGGCGGATCGTCGGCTTCGTCGTGAAGACCGCCGCGGCGGCCGCCGCGCTCGCCGGCGTCGTCATGGCGGTCGGCGGACTCGGCGGACTGACGACGCTGGCCGTGCTCGCCTTTCAGTAGGCCGCCCTCGTTCTCCTTGCCACGCCACGATTCCCGGGCGGCCCGGGAACCCGGTCCCGCACGCGGCGGGCACCGGGTTTTCTCTTTTCGGCGAAGGAATCCGCTCGACCAGCTCGCCGACGCGCGAACGTTTCGCCGATGGCAGCCGCTCAGCCGGCCAGCTGCCGCTTCACCTCCGCCGCGACCCGGCCGCCCTCCGCGCGCCCCGCGACCTTCGGCTGTACCGCCTTCATCACCGCGCCCATCTCCGCCGCCCCGGACGCGCCGGTGCTCGCCACGGCGTCCGTCACCAAGGCCGTCAGCTCCTCGTCCGAAAGCTGCGCCGGCAGGTAGCCCGTGAGGACCTCCGCTTCGGCGCGTTCGCGGTCGGCCGATTCGGCGCGGCCGGCGCCCGCGAACGCCTCGGCGGCGTCGCGGCGCTTTTTCACCTCGCGGGTGATGATCTTCTGAACCTCGTCGTCGGAGAGCTCGCGGTGGGTGTCGCCCGCGGTTTCCTCGTAGCCGATGGCCGAGAGCGTGAGCCGCAGGGTCGCGGAGCGGAGCTGGTCGCGCGCCTTGATGGCGGTGGTGAGGTCGTCGTGGAGGGTCTGCTTGAGCGTGGTCATCCCCCGATCCTGGCACCACCGCCGCGGCGACGCGCGGGTCTTCTAGACTCGACCGCGATGTCCAACCAGTACGAATCGCTTCCGGAGGTGCGGTGATGAGGCTCGTTTTCGCCGGTACCCCCGAACCCGCGGTGCCCTCGCTGCGCGCTCTGCTCGAATCCGGCCGCCACGAGGTCGTCGCGGTGGTGACGCGCCCCGACGCCCAGGCCGGTCGCGGCCGCCGCGTCGTGCGCTCGCCCGTCGGGGCGCTCGCCGACGAGCACGGCATCGAGGTGCTCACGCCCGCGCGCGCCGGGGACCCCGCGTTCCTCGCGCGCCTCACGGAGCTGGCGCCCGACGCGTGCCCCGTCGTCGCGTACGGCGCGCTGCTGCCGCAGTCCGCGCTCGACATCCCGGTCCACGGCTGGGTGAACCTGCACTTCTCGCTGCTGCCCGCGTGGCGCGGCGCCGCGCCGGTGCAGTCGGCGATCCGGGCGGGTGACGAGATCACCGGCGCCAGCACGTTCCGCATCGTCAAGGAGCTCGACGCCGGGCCCGTCTTCGGCGTCGTCACCGAGAAGATCGGCCCGGCGGACACCTCGGGTGTACTGCTGGGCCGGCTCGCCGAGTCGGGCGCGCACCTGCTGCTGTCCACCATGGACGGCATCGAGGACGGCACGCTGCGGGCCGTCGAGCAGTCCGCCGACGGCATGACCTACGCGCCGAAGGTGACGGTCGAAGACGCTCGCGTATCGTTCGCGGACCCGGCCGCGGCCGTCGACCGGCAGATCCGCGCGGTGACGCCGGAGCCGGGCGCGTGGGCGGAGTTCCGCGGCGAGCGCTTCAAACTGGGGCCTGTCACGGTGGTCGACGAACCGGGCCCGGCGCCGGGCGAGCTCGTGGTCGAGCGCAAGCGCGTGCTCGTGGGCACGGCGACGAAACCGGTGCGGCTGGGCGAGGTCCAGGCATCGGGCAAGAAACGGATGGCGGCCACCGACTGGGCGCGCGGTACACGGATCGAAGAGGGAGAGCGCCTGCGGTGAACGAGCGTGGGGAACGGCGGCCGTCGAGGCCGCAGCGGGGCCGGCCGGCTCCGCGCAAAGAGGGACCGCGCCGTCCGCCGGAGGTCGATCCGGCCCGCCAGGCCGCGTTCGACGTGCTGCGCGCGGTGCGCGAGAAGGACGCGTACGCGAACCTCGTGCTGCCGCAGCTGCTTCGCGAACGTCGCATCACCGGCCGCGACGCGGCGCTGGCCACCGAGCTCACGTACGGCGCTTCACGCGCTCAGGGCCTGCTCGACGCCGTGATCGGCGCTTGCGCCGAGCGGCCGATCGAGAAGACGGACCCGGTGGTGCTCGACGCGCTGCGCCTCGGCGTCTACCAGCTGCTGCGCACGCGCATCCCGGAGCACGCGGCCGTCGGGTCCACTGTGGACCTCGTGCGCGCCGAAGCCGGTTCGTGGGCAACGGGGTTCGCCAACGCGATCCTGCGGTCGGTGTCCGCAAAGGACGAACAGACCTGGCTCGACGAGCTGGCACCCGACGAGTCGGCCGACCCGATCGGTTCGTACGCCCTGCGCACGGCGCACCCGCGCTGGGTCGCGCGCTCCTTCGCGGAAGCGCTGGGCGACAAGGGTGCGGAGCTGAAGGCGGCGCTCGAAGCCGACGACGCCCGCCCCGAGGTGCACCTGGTGGCGCGCCCCGGCGAGATCAGCGCCGACGAGCTGGCCGCGATCACGGGCGGCGACGTCGCTCCGTACTCGCCCTACGGCGTGCGCCTGCCCGCCGGCGCCGGTGACCCGGCCGACGTCGAGCCGGTGCGCGAACGCCTCGCCGCAGTGCAGGACGAGGGCAGCCAGCTGTGCGCGATCGCCACCACGAAGGTGCCGCTCGAAGGTTCCGACGAACGCTGGCTCGACCTGTGCGCCGGCCCCGGCGGCAAGGCCGCGCTGCTCGGCGCGCTCGCGGCGATCAGCGGCGCCCGCGTGGACGCCGTCGAGAAGGCCCCGCACCGCGCCAAGCTCGTGGAGAACGCCACCCGCGGCCTGCCCGTCAAGGTGCACGTCGCCGACGGCCGCGAGTCCGGCCTCGAACCGGGCTACGACCGCGTGCTCGTCGACGCGCCGTGCAGCGGCCTCGGCGCCCTGCGGCGGCGGCCGGAAGCCCGCTGGCGCCGCAAGCCCAGCGACGTCTCCGACCTGACGAAGCTGCAGGCCGAGCTGCTCACGGCCGCGCTGGACCTGGTCCGGCCGGGCGGTGTGGTCACCTACGTCGTGTGCTCGCCGCACCTCGCCGAGACCGAGGGTGTCGTCGGCGAGATCGCCCGCCGCACCAAGTCGGAAGTCCTCGACGCACGCGAGTTCTTCCCGGGCGTGCCGCAGCTCGGCGACGGCCCGTACGTGCAGCTGTGGCCCCACCGCCACGGCACCGACGCGATGTTCTGCGCCACCCTGCGCAAACCGTGAGAGACCTCGGCCTGGTCGCGAGCTCGTGCGGTGGGCTGGACACCCGGTTCACCGCCGAGCTGGCCCGCCCCGCCGCCATGCGCGGCTGGCGCCTCGCGGTCACGCTGACGCCCGTCGCCCACCGCTGGCTGGAGGCGACGGGCGGGCTGACCGAGCTGGCCGCGACCACCGACCTGCCGGTCCGCAGCGTCTCGCGCCTGCCCGGCGAGCCGCGCCCGCACCCGGACCCGTCGGTGTTCCTCTTCGCCCCCGCGTCGGCCAACTCCCTGGCCAAGCTCGCCCTGGGCATCGCCGACAACCAGGCCCTCACACTGCTCGGGGACGTCCTGGGCGCGCCGGGCATCACGATCGTGGTGGCCTACCAGATCCAGGACACCCGCGTGCACCACCCGGCGTGGCAGCGCCACCTGGACACGCTGAAGTCCGCCGGCGTCCGCCTGCACCGGCTGGACCCGCGCCGCCCCTGGTCGGAAGTCCTCGACCTGTTGCCCGGCGCGTGACCCCAATGTGGCGTTCGGTGCGCTCAACGCACCCGCTC